>OZ244940.1:927548-1236730 GCA_965222035.1 Candidatus Amphirhobacter sp.
GAGGCGGTGACCACTTGACACAACTGACCAGGGTGGTCCTATAATAGGCAGTCCCACTTCTCCCCCGACATTGCCCAACCCCTTCCACTACGGTAAAATCGGATGACAATGAGCGAGAAAAGTCTCAAGCAGCTCACGAAGAAGGAGATAGCCAAAGAGTTCCTGCTTGCGGGGCTCGAGGATTTGCTGACGGGAGGGGCAGGGTATCCGAGGGAAATCTCCCTGACAATCCAGTGGAAGAACCGTACATATACTTTCGGTTCTCCGCAGCAAGAGAACGCTAAGGGTCAAAGCCAGAGCAAGCGCTAGTCAGCAAGGACGCCGCGCATGACGCTGCTTTTTTGCTTGACCTCCTAAAATAGGCGGCGTGAAGCAGCGGCGCCAGGCAGATGGCAGGACCCGGATCCTTACCCCTCGATGACCACCGAGCCTGATTATGAGGTCTCGGTGCTCCTGCCGCTGTACAACGAGGCCCAGCGCCTGCCACGCACCTACCCGCAATTCCTGGCCTTCCTCGACAGCTCGGCCGAGCGCCAGGCCCGGGCCGAGTTGGTCCTCATCGACGACCTGTCCGAGGACGAAACCTGGCCTCTGCTCGAACGCTACGCCCGGGAACGCCCGGACGTCCAGGCCGTGCGGCTGCCGGCCCACGGCGGCAAGGGCGCAGCGCTGCGGCTGGGCGCGGCCCACGCCAAGGGACGCACGCTGCTGACGGTCGATTGCGACCTGTCCACCGACTTCAGCTACTATCCGCCCTTCGCTGAGCTGCTCAAGGAATACGATATCGTGTTCGGCTCGCGGCGCGCGCCCGGCGCCCACATCGCCAAGAGCCAGAATCTCTACAAGCGCACCGTCGGCAGGATGGCCAAGGTGCTCATCAACCTGATCAACGGCTGGGAGTACGGCGACGTGACCTGCGGCTTCAAGATCTACGGGCCCCGGACGCGCGGGCTGTTCAAGCACACCGTGCTCGACAGCGTGCTGATGGAGAGCGAAATGCTCAACTTCGCGCGCCTCACCGGCTTGAAGGCCAAGGAAGAGCCGGTGGTCTGGATCAATGACGCCGACACCCGCATCGGCATGCGCAGCTATCTGCATGCGATGTATGAGCTGCTGGTCATGCGCCTGCGCTTTGCGACCGGGCGCTACGACCTGGCCGCCATCAAGCAAGCCATCAAGGACGCTTCCGACCGTTGACCATGCGCGGCAAGGCCGTCCTGTGCTTCGACGCTGAGACCGTACCCGACGCCGAGCTGCTGCGCCGGTCGCTGCAGCTGCCGGACGCCAGCGACGCAGAGGTGGTGGACCAGGCCCTGCAGGCGCAGCGGGAGAAAACCGACGGGCGCAGCGATTTCCTGCCGCTGGTGTTCCACCAGGTGGTCTCGATCAGCGTCGTCTATCGCGCGGGCAGCACCTTCTTGGTCGATTCCAAGTCCACGCCCCTGGCTGAGAAGGAGATCATCAGCCACTTCTTCCAGTCCATCGCGAGCAAGAACCCCATCCTCGTCAGTTGGAACGGCAGCGGCTTCGATATGCCCATGCTGGTGCTGCGCGCCCTGCGCCACGGCGTGAACGCCCAGGGCTACTGGACCGGGCCGAGCGACGCGCGCGACTTCAACAAATACATCCGGCGCTACGATGACAAGGGACATCAGGATGTCATGGACATCCTCGCGCACTATCAAGCGGGCAACAAGACCAGCCTCGCGAACGCCGCCCTCGCCTGCGACCTGCCCGGCAAGATGGGCTATGAAGGCAGCCAGGTGCTCGGGCTGCATCGCAGCGGCAAGCACGATGAGATCCGAAACTACTGCGAGATCGACGCGCTCAACACCTATCTGATCTGGCTGCGCCTGCAACTGTCAAACGGCGCCCTGGACGCAGAGGCTTACGCGCAGGAAGTCGAGCTGGTCGAAGATTATCTCGGGAGGAACGCCGCCCCGCACCTGCAGGACTTCCTGCGGCAATGGCGCGACTACCGCGCCGCGTCCCAGGGCTCGAGCACGTAGCCCAGGCAGTCCTGCCGGACGAGGCCGGCCTGCGCGACCAGCATCGCGGGCATGAAGCTGCGCGCCGCCACCAGGTCATCGCCGCTGCGGCGCAGCAGGTCGTTGGACCGCGGCCGCCCCTTGGCGTCGTACAACTCCAGCGCCTCGCCGCCGGCGCCGTTGTTGAGCTTCGCGAAGACCGTGCCCTCGGCCACCGTCTTGAAGTTGAACAATTGCGGCAGGTTGGCCGGAAAACTTATGTCCGCCCGGCTGTTGCCAAAACAGATGCTGTGCTCCGGCTTGACCTTCAGGCACCCGCACAGGCGGTGATACTCGCCCGCCGCCGCCGGCACTTGCGCGGTGGCATCGACATAATCAAGGAAATCCAGCCCCAGGCCGATGCCCTCTTCGCTGCCGGGCAAGCCGCATTCGAGCGTGACCGCTGGATGACGCCGGCCGAAGGCCTCCATGAGCGTCCCCAGCCTCAGCTCGGTGCCAATGGTCCGGCCGGTGAAAGCCCCCGCCCAGCCGCGGGCGTCGACGAAGCCCTCGCCCTGCATGCACATCGCATAGCAGGGATTGAGCCCGTTGTTGTTGTGCAGGTCGATTACCAAGCGCAGCGGCCGGTCCGCGTACTCCTCATAGACCGCATATAGATCGTCCAGCAGCGGCTGATTGGGCTGGGCGCCCCAGATGCGGTTGAAGTCGACCTGGCTCTTGAGCTGGCGCTCGCCGCGCGCGGCCGCCATCGGATTTGCCAGGAGAAAGACGAAGGCGCACTGCGGCTGACGGGCCCCCAGCTGCTGCAGCCAGCGGCGCGCGATCTCCCAGCCGCTGGTCTCGTTGCCGTGCAGCAGCGCGCTGACAAAGACAATCTCGTCCCCCGTCCCCGGGACCTCCAGCAGCGCCGGGCCATCGAGATAGGCCAGCAGCCGCTCCGCCGGCTGCGCCAGCAGCTCGGCTGGAGGCGGGCTGAGGCGCCGCAGGCTCACAAGGACCAACGGTGCACCGGCATGCCCTGCAGCTGCCGGCGCCAGTAACTGCCCGTCAGCCGCCGGATGTTCGCTGAGCCCGCGCCGTGCGCCTGGACATAGCGCCGCTGCCAGGTCGCGCCGTTGATGCCCGTCGCGATCCGCTGCTCCATGATGTCCAGGTATTCGAGCTCGCGGGGCTCAAGCCTGAGCTGCTTGAGCTCGCGCCGCGCCAGGGGGAGCAGCTGGTCCAGCAGCAGCTTCTTGACGCTGCGACGGCGCCCGTCGAGCCAGGTCACCTTGGCGTCCAGGCCGTGCAAGGCGCAAGCGTAGAAATTCGCGCGCGCCTGCGCGCAGGGCAGCTGCCGCTCCAGCTGCGGGCCCTTCAGGCCGGTCCCCAGCTCGCGTACCAGGCCGCGCATCAGCCCGATGAACAAGGCGATGTTCGCGCACATGTCCGCGCTGCTCGGGCTCGAGGACATCACCCGGTGCTCGATGCGCAGCGCCGGCGCGCCGTCCTCCTCGAAGTCCAGCACCGGGCGGTTCCAGCGCCAGATGGTGCCGTTGTGCAAACGCAAGTGCGGCAGGCCGTGGCGCGCCTTGCTCACTTCGGCGAGCATCACCGCGAAGTACTTGGCGTTGTCCTCATACAGCTCGATCAAGCTGTCGGAGACATAGCTGTGCCCGAAGAAATCGTTGGCGCGCTCATCCTGCAGGCCGGGCGCGAGAAACCGCGGTCGCAGGATCTGCTCGAACAGCGGGACGCGGGTCTCGGCCCACAGGTTGCGCCCGAGAAAGAACGGCGAGTTCGCCGTGGCCGCGGCGATCGGTCCGGCCAGCAGCTGGGCCGCGTTGTAATACTGGACGGCCTGCTTCGCCGGCGGCTGCAGATGCAGCTGCTGCGAAGTTGTGACCGCTTCCATCAGCACCGTCGACAAGCCCAGCTCCAGGCCGTCGTTCTCCGGAATCAGGATCGAGCTGAAGCGCCCGCCCCGCCAGCGCACGAAGCGCTCCAGCAAAGCGTGATAGCGCTTGTCGCGGCTCGTCATGGCCGTGCCCAGGTCCGCCGGCGAGATGGTCGGCAGAATGCCCGCCATGACCAGATGGACCGACAGAATCTCGGCGACGTTGAAGGCCCGCTGCATGAAATCGACGAAGTCCTGCCGCATGCGCAGGATGAAGCCCGGGGACAGCTCGGTCCGGTGGGAGTTGTACTCGACGTTGAAGGCCGCCAGCTCCGTCGTCGCCTGCGGACTGTCTAGCTGCTTGAGGAACTTGGCGTTGATCGAGGCCGGCAGGAAAGAATGGTCCGCCAGGCAGAACTCCACTTCCTGGCCGACATACTGCTTGCGGCTGGAAAACCGTCCTTCGCGTTCCCAGCGCCTGATGGTGGCGGTCTCCCGCAGCAGCTTGGCCGCGAAGGCCTTCTCATCGGCCTTGCTGTAGCGGCTCTTGGTGGTCTCCTCGCCCATGCGGCAACTATTAGGGTCCCGTCCCGGTCAAGCAGGGAATGAAAATAAGATGGAACTAGCGGCCGGCGTATGCGGCCGCGCGGAGTTTCAGCGAGTTGTTATTCGCGCCCGCCGAAGGCCATCAGCAGATGCAGCAGCGACTGGAAGATGTTGAACAGCATGATGAAGATCGTCATCGCCGCCATGATGTAGTTGGTCTCGCCGCCGCGTACGATCGAGTTGATCGTGAACACGATGTAGGCCGAGGCCAGCGGGATGAAGATCGCCGAAAGCGCCAGGCTGATAACGCTCAGGCCGAAGGCCATGCCGATTATTCCCATGATGAAGGCCATCCAGATGCCAATGAACAGCGTCTTGCCCACGCCCGGCGTCGCGAAGTTGCGGCTGGTCACCGTGGCGTAGCCCGCCAGCAGGAAGAACATCGCCGCGGTCCCGCCGAAGGCGATCGCGATCATGTCCACGCCATTGCTGAAGCTCAGGGCCACCAGCAGCATCGGGCCGATCATGTACCCCAGGAACAGGGTGAAGGCCAGCATCCAGAAGACGCCCATGAAGCTGTTGCGATTGCCCATCACGAGGAACTGGAAACCGAACATGCCAGCCAGGAAGATGCCGAAATAGCCCCAGAAGCCGACGTAGAGGACCAGCGGGAAGGCAACGCCGAGCGCGGCGCCGACCACCGTCGGCAGCATCGAGAGCGCCAGCAGCAGGTAGGTGTTGCGCAGTACCTTGCGGGCGCTGTCCGACAGGACGCCGGGCAGGTGGAATTCGTCCGCAGCGTAGGTGGGACCAGTGCGGCTGTTGGAATGAGGGAAGTCAGTAGGCATAGTTCAATAACCCGGTGATGTTTTCCTGCCCATAATTATAAACCGATTTGCTCCTAGCACAAGTCCCGCCGCCGGACGGCCAGCAGCGCCCGGGCGGCCGCCAGGTCGGCCGGAGCCGTGATTTTGGGGTTCGGATGCGCGCTGGGGACCAGCAGCGGGCGCCAGCCGCAGCGCTCGAGCACCTGGGCCTCGTCGGTGGCATCGGGATGGGCCCGCAGGGCCGCCAGCAGGGCTTCCAGCGGGGCCGCCTGCGGGGTCTGGGCCCGGTACAGCTCGGCGCGGTCCAGCGTCGCGACCACCTCCCCGCCCTTCACCCGCTTGACGGTGTCGGTCATCGGCGCGCCCAGCAGGGCCGGCTGCTCCCGCTCCGCGACCGTCGCCAGCAGCCGCTCCAGGTCGGCCGGATGCAGGCAGGGCCGGGCCGCGTCGTGGACCAGCACCCAGGCGGGCGGCGACGCGGCCTTCGCCAGCAACTCGCAGGCCGCCAGCACCGTCCGCCCGCGCTTGTCCGCCCCGCAGGGCAGCAGCCGCAGCGGGACGTCCAGTTCCTGCTGGGCGCGGTCGACCGCCTTTGCGGCGGCCGCATCGCCGGCCGCGGCGGCCACATGGACCGCGGCGATCTCCGGCTGGCCAGCGAAACAGCGGATGCTGCGCTCGAGCACGGTCATGCCGCCGAGGGCGCGGTGCTGCTTGGGCGTCTTGCCGCCGAAGCGCGCGCCGGAGCCGGCGGCGGCGATGATGACGGCGAAATCAGGCATGGCGACTTACAATTTACCTAGGAAAGCGCGGCGCGCGCGGGCCGAATGTATTTTACGTAGATGAATTTGCTCCGCCTCGCCACCATCGCCTCCACGACGTTCCGCTTCGGTCTCGACGAGATCATCGCGAGCTCCTGGCCCGCGGCCTGGTTCGCGCGGCTGTGGTACATGCTGTTCTTCTGGCGCACCTATGCCGCGCCGCGCGGCGTGCGCCTGCGACAGGCGCTCGAGGACCTGGGGCCGATCTTCGTCAAGTTCGGGCAGCAGCTGTCGACCCGCCAGGACATCCTGCCCGCCGACATCGCCAGCGAGCTCGCCAAGCTGCAGGACCGCGTCCAGCCGCAGCCCTTCGCGCTGATCCACGCGCAGCTGGCCGCGTCCTACGAGCGGCCGCTGGAGGAGATCTTCGAACACATCGAGCCCGAGCCGCTGGGCTCGGCCTCGGTCGCCCAAGTCCATAAGGCCCGGCTGCTCGATGGGCGGACGGTGGCGGTCAAGGTATTGCGCCCGCAGATCCGCGCCCAGGTCGAGCGCGACATCGATCTCATGCAGAGCTTCGCCTGGCTGACCGAGAAGCTCTACAAGTACGGCCGCCACATGAAGATCCGCGCCCTGGTCCATGAATTCGACAAGAGCCTGCGCCAGGAGACCGACCTGCTGCATGAGGCCGCCAACTGCAACCAGGTGCGGCGCAACTTCGCCGGCCATCCCATGCTGCGCATTCCCGAGGTGTACTGGGACCAATGCAACGCCAACGTCATGGTCATGGAGCTGCTGCTCGGGACCCCGGTCGACCAGATCGACGCGCTGCGCGAGCGCGGCATCGACCTCGCCAAGCTCGCATCCACCGGCATCGAGGTCTTCTTCACCCAGGTCTTCCGCGACAGTTTCTTTCACGCCGACATGCATCCGGGCAACATCCACGTCGACGACGAGGGCCGCTTCATCGTCCTGGACTTCGGCATCATGGGCAGCCTCGAGGACCACGACAAGGAGTATATCGGCGCGAATTTCCTCGCCTTCTTCAACCGCGACTACCGCCGGGTCGCGGTCATGCATGTGGAAGCCGGCTGGACCCCGCCGGACATCTCGATCACCGAGTTCGAGGCGGAGATCCGCGCCGTCTGCGAGCCCATCTTCGCGCGGCCCCTGCAGGAGATCTCCTTCGGGCGGCTGCTGCTGCAGCTGATCAACGCGGCGCGCAAGCTCAACCTGATTGTCCAGCCGCAGCTGATCCTGCTGCAGAAGACCCTGCTGAACATCGAGGGCATCGGCCGGCAGCTCGCGCCGGAGCTCAATTTGTGGGACAAGGCCAAGCCCATCCTCGAGGACTGGGCCAAGGAGCAGAACTCGCCCAAGCGGATCGCAAGCATCATGCGCGCGAACGCGCCCTCGATGATTTCCCTGCTGCCGGACCTGCCCGTCGCCCTGCGGCGGCACGTCCGCGGCATGCGCGGCGAGGACGCCGCCCGGGCGGAAGAGACCGCGCGCCTGCATCGATCCAACCGCCGGCTGGGCTGGGCGCTGGCCATCGCCGTCATCCTGCTGCTGGGGTTCGGCCTTGGCTAAGCTGCGCATCGCGACCCGCCGCAGCCGGCTGGCGCTCGCCCAGGCGCAGCAGGCGCAGCAGCGCCTCGCTCGCGCCCATCCGGAGCTTGAGACCGAGCTGGTGCCCCTGGCATGCGACGGGGACGGCGGGGCCACCGGCGGCAAGGATTTGTACACCGCCAGCCTGCGCGCCGCCATCCGCGGCGGGGACGCCGACTGCGCCTGCCATTCGCTCAAGGATGTCGAGGATGAAGACGGCTGGATGATCGCCGCCTGTTTGCCGCGCGCCGACCATCGCGAGGCCCTCGTCGGCCTGGACCTGGCGCGCCTGCTCGAGCGCGAGCGCCCGCGCGTCGGGGCCGCGAGCCTGCGGCGCCAGGCGCAGCTGCGCCGCGCCCTGCCCCGGGCCACGGCGGTGGAAGTACGCGGCAACATCGATACCAGGCTGCAAAAGCTTGAAGACGGCGCGGCCGACGCCCTGCTGCTGGCATGCGCCGGCCTCGAGCGCCTGGGCTGGGCGGACCGCATCGCCGAGCGCCTCGACCCCGACGCCTTCCTGCCGCCGCCGGGCCAGGGCACCGTGGTGCTCGAGTGCCGCAGCGACAGCGAGCACGCCGACCTGCTCAGCGGCGCCGACGACCCTGACGCCCGGCGCATGGCCGAGGCCGAGCGCGCCTGCGCCCGGACGATTGACGGCGACTGCCAGACGCCGCTCGGGGCCCTCGCCCGCCTGCGGGACGATGGCACGGTCGAGGTCTGCTGCGAGCTCAGCGGCCCGGAACGCAGCGCCACCGGCGCCGCCACCGGCTCCGATCCCCAGGCAGCGGGTACGAGCGCCGCCGAGCGCATGCTCGCAGCCGGCGGCCGGGAACTGCTCGCCGCCCTGCGCAACGCCGCCGCATGAGCAAGGAAACAGTCGTCATGCTCTTGCGCGACACCGCGCGCACCGAGCGGCTGCGCGCGCAAGTGCGGCAGCGCGGCGGGCGCGCCTTCTGCCTGCCGATGTTCCGTTTCGTGCCCGTCTACGACTGCGCCGAGGCCCTGGCGTACCTGCGCGCGCCGCAGCCGTTCGCCTGGACGGTCTTCGCCAGTCCCAACGGCGTCAAGGCTCTGCACAGCATCGCGATGCGCAACGCCATGCGGCTGCCCCTCAACAACGCCTGCGCCGCGCCCGGCCAGGGCACCCGCGCGGCGCTGGTCGCCAAGGGCTTCCGCAATGTGGTCGCCGGGCCCGGCTCCAGCGACCTGGGCTCTTTGCTGCGCTCCCGGGCCCTCGGCGATCTCAGGGGCAAGCAGGTCGCGCTGGTCCAGCGGCGCGACGCGCCGGACCGCGCGACGGCTGCCCTGCGCAAGCGCGGCGCCAAGGCGGTGCTCGAGATAGCCTGCTATCAGCGGCAGCCCTGCGCCGACGATACCTGGATCAAGCTCAACGCCGACCTGCGACGCGACTGCAACGCGGCCATCGCTTTTGACGCGCCCTCGCTGGAAGTACTCCTCGAGCGCAGCGGGGACGATCGCGCCGCGCGCCTGGCCCAGCCGCTGGCGGTCATTCACCCCACCATCGCCGCCAAAGCCGCCGAAATGGGCTTTACAAATATAATTGTTTCTGACGACAGCAGCGAAATCGTGAACAAACTGATGCAGAAGGTCGAGGGGATGCCATCATAAGCACGGAACAGGACCAGCCGCCCAGCGAGCCCGCCGCGGCAGCGACGCCCCAGCCTGAGCCCCCAGAGGCCCCGGCCCCGCGCAAGCGCGGCCGCTGGCTCGGCAAGCTGATCAACCTGGCGATCGTAATCGCGATCGGCGCTGGCTTCTACGCCTACATCCAAGGAGATCTCGATCCGGCGCTTGAATTCATCTTCGGGCCGGACGCGATTGAGCCGCAGCCCACCATCATCGCCGCGCCGCCGGAGACCCCAGCCGTACCCGTCGGCCCGGAAACGGAAGAGATCATGCTGGAACCGTCCGTCGCGGACACGTACAGCAGCGCCGACCAGATGGCCCTCATCACCCAGCTCGAGAACACGCAGAGCCGCGTCCAGAGCCTGGAGCGCGACACCCGCACCCTGCTCGGCATCGTCGAGGACCTCGGCGCCCAAGTCGGCCGGCGGAACTTTGAGGACGGCAGCGGGGTTTCGGCCCAGCAGCTGCTGCCGATGCAGCTCGAGATCGTCAACCTGCGCCTGCAGCTCGATGGCGACACCCGCGCCGCCGACGCCGAGCTCGAGCAGCTAGCGGCGCAGGCCGGGCCCAACACCCAGCTCGCGCAGCTGATCGACGCCAACCGCCTGCGGCTGGCTTCGATGCAGCCCAGGACGCGGCTGCTCGCCCTCATCGACGATTTCAGCAACGAGGCCCGCCGCGCGCATGCGATCGCGGCCGGCAAGGTCGAGGCCCATCGCAGCAGCGGCGAGCAGGATGGTTCGCTGCTGGGACGCATCTTCGCGATCCAGCGCGAGAGCCCAACCCTGACCCAGGCGCTCGCCAATCACGAGCGCTTGCTAAGCAGCGGCGCCGACTTGCGCACGCAGCTGCTGGTCAAGGACGAAGCCAGTTACCTGAAGACCATTGATGGCATCCAGCAGCTGCTGGGCGCCATGCGCCAGCAGGATCCCGCCTCGGTCGAGCTGGTGGCGCTGGCCAAGTTCGCCGGCGAGCTGGCGGCCGAGGGCTATCCCCGCTACCGCCTGCGCCTGGAGCAGTAGCATGCGGCCATCTAGATTCCAGCAGCGTTTCTGGGGGATTGTGGCGGTGTGCGCCTTCGTCTGGATCAATTGGTTGGCGAGGACTGATCCCTGGATCAAGCTGGAGGTGGGAGCGGGCGCCGGCATGGTGGCGTGGTTTTTCTTCTGGAACATATGGCTGCGAAGCAGGCCCCACCAGCTGGGAACGACGCTGATGATGGCTGGCACCCTGGTCTTTTTCATCAGCTTGCCTATGCTGGCCGCATGGCAAATGACGACTGGATGGCCAGCGCTGGCAGGAGCCGGCATCACCATCACCATGGGGTGGATCGTCAGCTGGGTATGGTGCTTCCATAAGCGCAAGAGCAAGAAAGGCGCGGTGGCCCTGATGATCACCAGCGTGGGGATGGCCATCTTCATCTGCATGACAATCCCTTTCGTCATGCACACCCTGCCTGAAGTCACCTGGCCCGAAGCAATCACAACAATGATCTTGTGGCTTTATTTAGGCCTTATAGTCATAGGTGTTCCCTTGCTGCTGGCATTGGCCGCGATCGTATTGCCCATCCGGCTCTGGCGGATGTCCAAGCGCGGCCAACAAATCCAGCCTCACGGCTTCAGCCAAGGAATAGGAGGAAGTTAGTTTGCAATTAGAGTGACGTGGGCCATCGGGCTGCGCTGCTGCGGCCTGCAGGATGTGGCAACGGAGGACAATCGAATTGTCCCTCAATCTAAGACCGGCATGAGAAGGACATGAACGAGAAGAAAGACCAGGACGATCCAAGTTTCAGCGACGAGCTGAAGAAGACCTTCGAAAGCGCCAAGGAACGCCTGCGGGATGTCCCGGAGAGCGTCAAGCAAGTCGCGGACAAAACAGGCGAACTTGCCAAGGAAGGCTTCGACAGCCTGAAGCAAAAGACGACCGAGGTAGCCGCCCAGGCTAAGGAAAGCGTCCCGGATGTCCCTGAAAGCGTGAAGCAGGTCGCGGACAAGACAGGCGAGCTTGCCAAGGAAGGCTTGAGCAAAATCAGCGATGCCGCTTCTGAGACTGGAGCGCGAGCCAAGGAGAGCGTCCAGGAGCTCGGATCAGACCTGCAGCAGGCCGCGGGCAAAACGGGAGAACTCGCCAAGGAGGGCTTCGACAGCTTGAAACACAAAACGGCTGAGACCGCCGCTCAAGCCAAAGAGGGAGTACATAAGCTAGGTGAGACAGCCGCCGAAACCGCCGCCCAGGCCAAGGAACGCGTCCAGGAGCTCGGTTCAGACCTGCAGCAGGCCGCGGGCAAGACAGGCGAGATCGCCAAGGAAGGCTTCGGCAGCTTGAAACACAAGACGGCTGCGACCATCGCTCAAGCCAAAGAAGGAGTACATAAACTGGGCGAGACAGCCGGTGAAACCGCCGCCCAGGCCAAGGAACGCGCCCAGGAGCTCGGTTCAGACCTGCAGCAGGCCGCGGGCAAGACAGGCGAAATCGCCAAGGAAGGGATGCATAAGCTGGGTGAGACAGCTGCCGAAGCTAGTGCTCGAGCCAAAGAACGAGCCCAGGAGCTCGGCTCAGACCTGCAGCAGGCCGCAGGCAAAACAGGCGAGATCGCCAAGGAAGGCTACGACAGTCTGAAGCATAAAACAGCCGACACAGCTGCCCAAGCCCAGGAGCGCATGCATGATGTCGGCGAAGGCGTGAAGCGAGCCGCAAGCGAAACGGGCACCTCCGCCAAAGAGGGCATGAACAAGGTGGGAGAAGCCGCCGCCCGAGCGCAGAAAAACGTACGGCAAAAGCTGCTTGACATCCTATCCGCACCGCTTCGTTTGTTGTCTGCCACGAAGACAGCTGCCGGCGAGGCTGGCGCCTCCGTCAAGGAAGGCATCAGCAAGGTTGGGGAAGCAGCTGCTCAAGCAAAGGAGCGCATGCGATGGAAGTTGTATGGCATCATAGCCATACCGCTGCTGTTCTTCATGACGATGGCCATCGTATTCGCGAACCCTTGGGCGTGGATAGCACTCGGTGTCATGATCATCGGGTTGCTGTCCTGGTGGCACATAAGGAAGAATGTCAGCAAAGAGGAGTTGAAACACGCATGGGTGAGCACGCGAGAAATATTGTACCGCCTCATTATGTTTCTTTCATCGGCCTTCGTTATCGCCATCATGTGGAATTCAGGTGTGGCACCGGCATGGGCAATGGCGATACCCGAAAAACTAAATTCCATCCCTCTTCTGTTCTTGTTTGTAGTAGCTGTGATGCTGCTAGTTGCTGCGCTCTTCCACCAATACATCATGCGCCCGGCACGCTTGTTCTGGCAGAAAGCAGTGGCTTGGTTAGGAGCTAACGGGCCTGTGATCATAATCTTATTGTCGCTGGTGGTCTTGGTTGCTTTGCTATTGCAGTACTTTTTTACTGACGCTGAAATTAGCTGGCAAGGTTTTGGGACATGGTTGACCGAGCCGCTCCGGTTCGGAACATTTATGCTAATTGGCTGCTTCTTGATCCTGCTCTGGATGCTTTTCATCCAGCTTATCCTGCGCCCGCTGCGCCGCCTCAGGCACAAAGCAAAGGCGCAGTAAAAGATTGCAGAGAAGGATTGAAAAAACGTGCCGGATTGGATCGTAAACTGCGTTCGCATGGCTATGTTGCCCTGCTCTGGCATACTGTCCACTGGATGTCATTGGCACAGCGGCGCAAGGCTGGCTAGCAGGGGCTGGAAGGCTCGAAAAACGGCACGATTCCCGGCCATCGCCTGGTAAAATTACCTACGCAATATGCGCGCCAAAGTCCTGCTGGTAATCTTCCTCACGCTGGCCGTCCTGCTCGGCCTGCTGTGGCTGCACTTCACCTACCTCAACCGCACCATCGAGATCAGCCTCGATGACGCGGTCGGAGGACAGTTCTTGCTGACCTCCAATCTCGGTCTGGTCTCACTCAGCATGGTGATCGGCAGCATCGTACTGCTGGTCGCATGGAAACTCTTCTACCTGCTCGCTTTCCTGCCAATGCATTTGCGCCATTGGAACAACCGGCGCAAGGAACGCAAGCGCCTGCAGAATATCGGCGCGGGCCTGCAAGCTATGGTGGTCGGCGATATAGAGGAGCAGCGCAAGAACTTCAACGCCGTCGCTGATGCCGGCGTCGCGCCCGCCGCTTTCTACTATATGGCCGCCTCGGCCGCCACCGAAGAGGCTAAGCGGCGCAGCCTGCTCAAGAAAGCAGCCGGCGCTGAAGGCGATCCCATGATCCAGGCTATGGCGACCGCCCGGCTGCGGCTCAACGCCAATATGCCCGGCGAGGCCGCTGAAGTCCTGCGCGTCGCTGGCGCCGCTACCGCCAAGGCTAGCCACCCGCTCGCCCTGCTGCTCGAAGCCTGTGAGAAATCCGGTGATATCCGCAGCGCCCTGGATGTCGCCCAAACCCTGCTCGAGCGCAGCCCCTCGCCCTCGCCGCCGCTGCAGCGCCGCATCGGCCGGCTCGCCGGCGAACTGCTCAAGAATGAAGGCAACCCTGAGGCTATCCACGGCCTGATCGGGGCCGAGCGCAAGTCGCACCCCTCCTCACCCGTTTCCATCGCCCTCGCCGCAGCCCAGCGCCTCGCCGCCGTCAATGATGAGAAAAGAGCGTCCAATGTCCTCAGCCAGGCATGGAACCAAAGCCAGGATACCGAGGTTCTCGAAGCTATCGCTAAATACGGCTCGAGCGAGCTGGTGCGCAAGATCCTCGAGCAGTCAGATGAACTGCTGCGTACCCGGAGCGATGATATCGGCTTGATGTGCGCCCTCGCCGACCTCGCCGTGCGCGAGCAGATCTGGGGCCAGGCGCGCAAGCTGCTCCAGGATGCCCTGCGCATCAAGGAAGCGCGCAAGGTCTACCTGCGCCTCGCCAAGCTCGCTGAGAGCGAGGGCAAGTCGAACGATGAGAGCAACCGGCTGTTCCGCCTGGCTGCCCAAGCCAGCGACTAGCCAGCCCCCTCGCCCAGCCCCGGGACCCCGGGGCCTGCCCGTCAGACGTTGTAGCGCCGCTCCAGCGCCTGGTAGTCGTACTTGCCGCTGCCGAGCAGCGGGAAGTCCTCTTCTGACAGGTATACGACATCCTGCGGGATCCATAGCGGCGGAAAACCCGCTTCCTGCAACGCAGCCGCGACATGCTCCTGGTTGATGCTCAGGTCCTCTGAGACCACTAAGAGGCGCTCGCCCTTGGCCTCGTCGGGCAGCGCAATGACCGCGATCAAACCGTCTTCCTTCAGCTTGCCCAGCTCGTTCTCGATGCGGCCCATCGGCACCATCTCGCCCGCGACCTTCGCAAAGCGCTTGTGGCGCCCCACGATGTAGACATAGCCGTCCTTGTCGATGTTGACCACGTCGCCGGTGTCGTACCAGCCGTCCGGCGGCGCCTGCAGCACTCCCGGCTGGTCCGGCAACAGATACCCCAGCATCACGTTCGAACCCTTGAGCACCAACGTACCGCCCGCGTCAATGCCTTCCTGGGGCTGCAGCCGGACCTCGATGTCCGGCAACACCAGCCCGACCGAACCTTTGCGATTGGCGAAGGGAGTGCTGATGCATACGCCCGGCGACGCTTCGGTCACGCCATAGCCCTCGTAGATTTTCATCTCCAGCTTCTCATCCCATATCTTGCGCACGCTGCCCCGCAGCTTCTCGCCGCCAGCGATCAGCAGCCGCAGCGATTTCATCTGCTCGATCTCGTCCTCCTGGATCTCCTTGGCGTAACGCCCGAGGAAAGTTCCGGTCGAGAAGAGGCAGCTGATCTTCTTGTCGGCTATCAACTCAACGATGCCGCGGTAATCAAGCGGCGTCGGGTACTGCCACACATGCACGCCCCGCGCGATCGGCAGCAGCGTCCCGCCCATCAGGCCGAAGGAGTGGAAAGACGGCAAGGTGTTGAGCAGCTGCTCGTCGTTCTGGACATCCAGCCGGGCCAGGATCTGATAGATGTTGCTGCAGATGTTGCTTTGCGACAGCGCCACGCCCTTGGGCGGACCCTGGGAGCCCGACGTGAACAGCACCACCGCCTCATTGTCCAAGGTCAGGTCGCTGCCCGGCATGTCCGCGCTGATCTTGTCCATGTTGCGCGACTTGAACCACGCGAGGGCCTTGGTCTTGATTGACATGAACTGGCGGATGTCTTCCAGGAACGCAACTTTGATGTTGGCCGCGAACAGCGCGTCGTTCGCGGCGCTGGCCGGGATGGAATTCTCCAGCAGCGGACGCACCGTGTAGACCGTGGAGACCTCCGTGGCCGCACAGCACGCGACGACGTTCTCGGCGCCAGACGTGAAATTGATGATCGCTGGCACCAGGCCCGCGAACTGGCACGCGTAAAAAGCCTGCATGAACGCCCGGGACGAAGGCAGCATCAGGCCGACGCGCTCGCCAGGCTTGTGCTTCTTGCCGAGCTCCAGTCCCAGGGCGTAGGAACTCTGGATCAACTGCCGGTAAGTGAGCTTCGCCGGCGGCTTCGTCTGCGAGACGATCACCTTGTCCAAGCCATGGCGATTGGCCGCGTCGAACAACACCTGAAGCAAGGAACGGCCATGGTCGAAGATGTGGAATTCAGCCATCTCGAGCACGTTGCGCAGGAAAATGGAGTCGTCGACCTGGTCCTCGCCCGGCGGCGGCGCCGTTACCGCCGGCGCGGCGACGACGCGCAGATCCGGATGATCCGCTCCTCCGGTCTCCACGCCGATGCCCAGCATCACCCCGTTGGTGAAGGTACGCGCTAGTTTCACCGCTAGCGGATGGACCTCCTGGATGCCCGGCCGGCCGGTCGCATGCCGCTCCGGGAACATCACGATGTGCGTACCCCCTTGGAACTTCTCCGTGATGGCCGCTTCAATCTCCTGCTGGTCAGCGTCGAAATCGACCTGGACAAAATCGTCTTCCTTGGAGAATTTGTGGGACTGGCCGACGATGCTGTCGCCCTTGTCGAGCACAAAGCATTTCTTCCCCGGCAGGGTGGTAGAGAGGGTCAGGGCCTCGGCGAAGGAGCGGTAATTGGCGACAATCACCGCTGAGGAGTTCAGCTCCTCGTAATTGCGCAAATCGATATGTTGTTCTGCCGGCATGGTTCTGTTTCTCCTTCAGGTAATATTCTAGTGGTCCAACTCGCCGGCTGCGTAGCGCTGCGCCATCGCCGCGAGCGGCACCGGCTTGAGCTTGGCCGCCTGGCCGGCGGTGCCGAAGGCCTCGAAGCGCCCGGCGCAGACCTCGGTCATCTTGGCCTTGGCCGGCTTGTTGAACTTGCGCGGATCGAATTCGCGGGGGTTCTCCTGCGCGAACTTGCGGTACTGCCCGGTCACCGCCATGCGGCAGTCGGTGTCGATATTGACCTTGCGCACGCCGTGCTTGATGCCCTCGACGATCTCAGCCACCGGCACGCCCCAGGTCGGCGGCATCTCGCCGCCGTGGCTGTTGATGATCTCCTGCAGGTCCTCGGGGACCGACGAAGAGCCGTGCATCACCATGTGGATGGACGGCAGGCGCTGGTGGATCTCCTTGATGGTGTCCATCGACAGGATCGCGCCGTCGGGCTTGCGCGTGAACTTGTAGGCGCCGTGGGAAGTGCCGATGGCGACGGCTAGCGCATCGACCTGGGTGGCCTTGACGAATTTCTCGGCCTCGGCCGGATCGGTCAGCAGCCGGTCGCGGCCGAGCTTGCCGGTCGCGCCGTGGCCGTCTTCCTGCTCGCCCTCGCCGGTCTCCAGCGAACCCAGGCAGCCGAGCTCGCCCTCGACCGAGACGCCGACCATGCGCGCCATCTCGACCACCTTGCGGGTGACCTCCTCGTTGTAGCCGTAGTCCGCCGGGCTCTTGGCGTCCTCATGCAGCGAGCCGTCCATCATCACGCTGGTGAAGCCGTTGCTGATCGCCGACAGGCAGGTCGCCGGGCTGTTGCCGTGATCGAGATGCATGCACACCGGGACGTCCGGATGGGTCTCGACCGCCGCGAGCAGCAGATGCTTGAGATAGCTGTCGCCAGCGTACTCGCGGGCGCCGCGGCTGGCTTGGATGATCACCGGCGATTCGGTCTGGGCCGCGGCCTGCATGATCGACTGGACCTGCTCGAGGTTGTTGACGTTGAACGCCGGCACACCGTAGGAGTGCTCGGCAGCATGGTCGAGCAGTTGTCGCAAAGATACGAGAGCCATATTATTAACAGCCTGTAATTTTACCGAAAACCGACCGCTGACCGCCCTGCGGCCGGTCAGGCTAGCAAGGGGGGGGGTAGCGAGCCTTTATTCATCGCCCTGCGCGGCATATGCGAGGGCGGCCTGGACGGCTCGGCTCCACCGCTCCAGGCGCTGCGCGCGGACCTCGGCGGCCAGCGCCGGGGTGAAGCTGCTCCCCTCGACGCGCAGCTTGCCCATCTCCGCCATGGAGCCGTATTCCCCGGCCTGCAGCCCGGCCAGGAAAGCCGCTCCCGCCGCGGTGGTCTCGATGTGGCTCGGCCGGCTGACCTCCTGGTCGAGCACGTCGGCCAGGTACTGCGCGAACCAGTCGTTCGCAGCCATGCCGCCGTCGATGCGCACCGCCTGCGGCGCCAGGCCCTCGGCGCGATAGGCCTCGAGCAGGTCGTGGCTTTGATAGGCGACCGACGCCAGCGTCGCATGCGCGAGCGTCGCGCGGTCAGTGTCCAGCGTCATGCCGACGATGGTCCCGCGCGCCGCCGGGTTCCAATGCGGAGCGCCCAGGCCGGTGAAGGCGGGTACCAGGTACACCTGCGCATCGGCCGGGGCCTGGGCCGCGAGCTCGGCGGTCGCGGCGGCATTGTCGATGACGCCGATCTTGTCGCGCAGCCACTGGACCGCGGCGCCGGCGATGAAGATCGAGCCCTCGACCGCATAGGCGCTGCGGCCGCCCACCCGGTAGCCGACGGTCCCCAGCAGCCCGCTGCCCGGAATCAGGGGCTCGGCCCCGCCTTGGACGATGACGAAGCAGCCGGTCCCGTAGGTCGACTTGGCCTCGCCCGGCTCGAGGCAGTTCTGGCCGATGGCGGCCGCCTGCTGGTCGCCGGCGATGCCGCCGATCGGGATGCGCAGGTCGCCGATCTCGGCGACGCCGTAGTCGGAGGCGTTGTCCTTGACCTCGGGCAGGCAGGCGCGCGGGACGCCATGCAGCTTGAGCAGCTCGTCATCCCATGCCATGCTCGCGAGGTCGAGCAACTGGGTGCGGCTGGCGTTGGTGACGTCAGAGGCGAAGACTTTGCCGCCGGTGAGCATCCACACCAAGTAGGCGTCGATGGTTCCGGCGAGGACCTTGCCCTGCTCGGCTTGCTCCATGGAGTTGGTCTCACGCAGCAGCCAGGCGATCTTGGTCGCGGAGAAATACGGGTCGAGCACCAGGCCGGTCTTGCGCCGCACCAGCTCCAGGGCGCCGTCGCGCTCGAGCTCGGCGCAGCGGTCCGCGGTGCGACGGTCCTGCCAGACGATCGCGCGGTGCAGCGGCTTGCCGGTCTCCTTATCCCACAGCAGCACGGTCTCGCGCTGGTTGGTGATGCCGAGGGCGACGGCCTGGCCGCCTTGGGCCGTACAGTAATCAGCGGCCTCGCGCAGCACCCGCTGGGCATCGCGCCAGATGTCGGTGGCGTCGTGCTCGACCCAGCCCTCCTGCGGATAATGCTGCGGGAGTTCGTAGCGACTGATGTGCTCCGGCGCGAGCGTGTCGGCGGCGAAGGCGATGGCCCGGGTGCTGGTCGTGCCCTGGTCGAGCGCGATGATGTATTTCTTGCCCATCCGGATGCTATTTTACGCTGTGCTCCCTTGCGGGGTAGGCAGGCCTCAAAGTCCGCATGGCAGAGGGCTTGTTTTGCTGAAAAAGAGGACTATATAACTGGGTAAGCATTCACTCGTAAGGAGAAATGACCATGAACAAACCAACCATATCCAACACACACGGCGGCGGCGACCCCGGCTGGCCTTCCAAGACTGGGGAAGAGAGCGGAGGCGGCAGGAAAAACGCTGTCCGCCGCAAGCCACTCCTGGCCAAGGGCAAAGGCGGCGGCAGAGGTGGCGGCCGTCCTCACAACGGGCCTTCCACAACCGGACGGCCGAGCGGCAAGGGCCGAGGCAACAACCCGCCGGGCGGCGGTGGCGGCGGCAAAAGCGGTCCCAACTGGCCTTCCACAACCGGGAATCCGAGCGGCAAAGGCAGGGACAACAACCCGCCGAGCAAGTAGCTCTGCGCTAACTGCGCAGGCTCTGGCCGGAGACCGGGAATGCCCGGTCTCCGGTTTCGCTGTTTAAGTACCTAGCCTCCTTGCGCGGGACGCAGGCTGCAGGGCCCGCAAGACAGAGGGGCTTGTTTTGCTGAAAAAGAGGACTATATAACTGGGTAAGCATTCACTCGTAAGGAGAAATGATTATGATCAAGCTGATTTTGCCTAACCTGCGCGACGACGACGAGGAGGAGGAGGAGTACTACTACTTCGACGACGACGACGACGAGAATCCCAACTACCCTTCCACGACCGGGAATCCGAGCGGGGGAGGCAGGGGCAACACGCCGAAGTAACAGCCCTGCGCTAGCTGCGCAGACGCTGGCCGGAGACCGGGAATGCCCGGTCTCCGGTTTCGCTGTTTAATCCGCCTAGGCCTCGACCGGCGGCAGGCCCTCAAGCGCCTTGGCCATGGCCGCCGGATCGGCGGCCTCGTTGCTGAGCGAGCCTGAGGCGTAGTCCATGTACGCCTGCATGTCGAAATGGCCATGGCCGCAGAGATTGAACAAGATCGTCTGGGACTTGCCCTCCTTCTTGCAGCGCTCGGCCTCCTCCAGCACGCAAGCGACCGCATGGTTGGCCTCCGGCGCCGGCAGAATGCCCTCGGCGCGCGCGAAGATCGCACCCGCCTCAAAACAGCGCAGCTGCTTGTACGACCGCGCCGCGATGCGCTCTTCCGCCACCAATTGACTCACCAGCGGCGCCATGCCGTGGTACCGCAAGCCGCCCGCATGAAAACCCGGCGGGACAAAACCCGCGCCCAGCGTATGCATCTTCACTAGCGGCGTCATCTGACCCGTGTCGCCGAAGTCGTAGGCGTACTTGCCGCGCGTCAAGGTCGGACAGTTGTCCGGCTCCGCCGCGATGAACTCGCAGTCGATCTCGCCGCGCAGCTTCGCCCCCAGGAAGGGAAATGCCAGGCCCGCGAAGTTGCTGCCGCCGCCGGTGCAGCCGATCACCAAGTCCGGCTGCGCGTCCGCCAGGCGCAGCTGCGCCATCGCTTCTTGGCCCACCACCGTCTGATGCAGCAAGACATGATTGAGCACGCTGCCCAGCGCATACTTGGTGTCGTCGCTGCTCGCCGCGCGCTCGACCGCCTCGGAGATCGCGATCCCCAAGCTGCCGGTGCAGTCCGGATCGTCCGCCAGGATCTTGCGGCCCGCGTTGGTCTGGTCCGAAGGACTCGCGATGCAAGTCGCGCCGAAGGACTCCATGAAAGCCCGCCGATAGGGCTTCTGCCCGTAACTGACCTTCACCATGTACACCTCGACCTCCAGCCCGAACAACGAACCCGCCAGCGCCAGCGACGAGCCCCACTGGCCCGCGCCGGTCTCCGTCGTCAGGCGCTTGACGCCCTCCTCCTTGGCGTAATACGCCTGCGCGATCGCCGTGTTCGGCTTGTGGCTGCCCGCCGGGCTCACGCCCTCGTACTTGTAGAAGATCTTCGCCGGCGTGTCCAGCGCCTGCTCCAGCCGCCGCGCGCGATACAGCGGCGACGGGCGCCACTGCCGGTAGATCTCACGCACCGGCTCCGGAATCGGGACCTCGCGGTCCTGGCTGACCTCCTGCATGATGATCGCCATCGGGAACAACGGCGCCAGGTCGTCCGGGCCCACCGGGTCCATGCGCCCCGGATGGATGACCGGCGGCGGCTTGACCGGCATGTCGGCCACGATGTTGTACCAGTGGCTCGGCAGCTGGTCCTCCGCTAGCAGGTATTTGACTTGTTCTTCGCTCATGATATGGATCTCCCTCTGTAGATGTGTCCTTGTCCTCGCGCCCTTGCTCACGCCGCCGGGCCAGCGGTGCTGCAGGAGGGACTCGAACCCCCGACCTGCTATTTACGAAACAGCTGCTCTACCAGCTGAGCTACTGCAGCACAGGGATGCAATTTTAGTTGCAAAGCCACTAGTGCATGCTCATGTAGACGCCGCGCCGCCGCCGCGCCGTCAATACCACCATGACCACCGCCAGCGCCAGCGTGGTCAATAGCAGCGCGGAGATGTCGCCGGTCCCATCCGCCAGCGCATGCCCCAGGTGCACCCGCCAGATCGAGGCGAAGACGCCATGCTGGTACCACGCCAGGGCCTCCAGGACCGGATTGTCCGTGACCGCCGCCGTTTCAATCCGCTCCAGCACGACCAGCAACGCCATCAACACCCACCACACCCACGGCCGCAGCAGCAGCGCGCAGAACGCCAGGACCGAAGCCAAGCCCAGGCTGACCGTGAAGATCAAGGCGCCGCGGCCGATCATGCCCAGCCAGTCCCGCAGGTTGGCTACGACGATCGTGGCGAAGCCCTTGTCGCCGAAGATGAAGTACTCGAAGACCGAGAACAGCAGCCCGTAAACCAGCAGCGGCAGCGCCGCCAGCACGAAGAACACCAGCGCGCCCAGCATCTGGCCGACGAGCCACATGCTGTCCGCCACCGGCATGTTGTGCCAGAACAGAATGCTGCGGTCCTTCATGTTGTAATGGTCCATGCATGCGCAGCTGTAGAAGACGATGCCTCCGAACACAAACAGATAGAAGAAGTGGAAGTACGTCAGATGCACCGCCGGATACTGCGCCAGGGAACCCCCGAACAACAGTTTGTACGGCGCGCCCCGCGGCTCAAAGCCGAAAAAGCACAAGAGCAGGAACAACACCCCGGCCACGACGAGGATGATGGCCGCATAACGCAGCCGCCACAGCAAGGTGGTGAGCGTGATGAGCAGGACCGCCTGCAGCTGGACGCGGATGCTGTGGAAAACTCCCGTCATCTGCGCCACCTACCCGCTAGGCGGGCGGGGGGGGGGGTGCGGGAGACTCCTTTGCTCGATGCCTGCGTGAACAACTGGGAGAACAGGCTCATGGTGGCCGGGCGCATGTTCATCCCCGTTTCCTGCAGCTCCTCTGCGGAGTGCTGGCGCTTGTCGAACAGCATGTGCGACCGCTGGGAGCCGCCGCCGCTGGTGTAGAGCGGCTTCAGGGTCGAAGCATCAAGCGCCATGGCGCCGCCCCCTTCGAGAATGACATAATGCTCGGTCAGGTCTTCCCGGGACTCGTACAGGACCTTGCGGCCCTGCTCCAGCACCAGCACATGGGTCAGCACGCTCTCGATGTCATGCAGCCGCTCGGGCACGATGATCGCGCTGTTGCCCAGCTCCATGTAATGCTTGAGGTCCTGGGTGTTGAATTTATGGAGGTACTCCCGCTCGGGCGGCGGCGCGAGCTCGTCGAGGATGATCAGATGCGTGTTCGAAGCCAGGGTCATCACCATCCGCAGATAGGACATCTGGCTCTCGGACAATTCAGACAGGTGATGGTCGACGTCGATGTCGTGGGATTCCAGCACATACAGGAAATAATCGCGGTTGAACCGCGGATAGAACTGCTTCATCACCAATGCGAGAAAGCGTGGCGACGACCACGCCGGCCGCGAAGACAGCGAGGTGATGACCGATGCGTCCCGCGCCACCAGGTGCCGCTCGGTCCAGGGATTGCGGCCCGCCAGCGACAGGTAGCTGCCGCGCGCCGGCTTGAGATCGCCGCGCAGCAGGTGGCAGAACGTGGTCCGGCCCGATCCTTGCCGGCCCATCAACGCCACCATCGAGCCCTGCTCGATCTCGAGGTTGATGTCGTGCAAGTCGTATTCGTTGTCGCTGCCATGGTGCTTGAAACTCAAATGCTTGGCGCTCAGCAGCGGCAGATGCTCGAGCTGCAAAGCAGGCATCTTCTCTTGGCGGTATTCCAGGACGCTCATGCTTGCTCCCGCAGGTCGGCGTCGATCGCTTCCGCGCACATGCGGCCCTCGCGAATGGCCCAGACCACCAGCGACTGCCCGCGCCGCATGTCGCCGGCCGCGTAGACCCCGGGCGCCGAAGTACGGAACGCGCCGAAATCCGCCTTGACGTTGCCGCGCTGGTCCAGCTCCAGCTTGAGCTCGGCCACCGGACCGTCGTGCCGCGGGTGCACATAACCCATCGCCAGCAGCACCAGGTCGGCCGCGAAACGCAGCTCCTCTCCCGTCTGCTCCATCTGCATGCGGCCGTTGTCCTTGCGCCATTGCACCCGGCGCGCATACAGCGCCTCAACCTTGTCCTTGCCCTCGAGGCGGGTGGTCGCGATGCTCCAGTCGCGCGCGCAGCCCTCGTCGTGCGAGGTCGAAGTGCGCAGCTTGAGCGGCCAGTCCGGCCAGGTCAGCAGCTTGTCCTCGGCCTCCGGCGGCTGGGGCAGCAATTCAAACTGGGTGATCGACTTGGCGCCCTGCCGGTTCGAGGTGCCGATGCAGTCCGAGCCAGTGTCGCCGCCGCCGATGACGATCACGTCCTTGCCCGCAGCGGTCAACTCGGGGACGTCGGCGTCGCCCGCTACCCGGCGGTTCTGCAGCGGCAGGAAATCCATCGCGAAATGCGCGCCCGCCAGCTCGCGGCCCTCGACCTCCAAATCGCGCGGGTGCTCGCAGCCGCCGCAGAGCGCGACCGCCGCATGCCGCTCGCGCAGCTCAGCCATGCTGATGTCCACGCCGATATGGCTGTTCGGCTTGAACGCCACCCCTTCGGCCTCAAGCTGTTCCAGCCGGCGATCGATCCAGCGCTTCTCCAGCTTGAAATCGGGTATGCCGTAGCGCAGCAGCCCGCCTAAGCGGTCGTTCTTCTCGTAAAGCGTTACTTGATGTCCCGCCCGCGCCAGCTGCTGGGCGCACGCCAGGCCCGAAGGACCCGAACCCACCACCGCGACGCTCTTGCCCGTTTGCTGCGCCGGCGGCTGCGGCTGTGCCCAGCCCTCGGCGAAGGCGCGCTCGACGATCGCCAGCTCCAGCGACTTGATCGTGACCGGATCGTCGTTGAAATTCAACGTGCATGAGGCCTCGCACGGCGCCGGACAGATGCGGCCGGTGAACTCAGGGAAATTGTTGGTCGCCGCCAAGGCCCGGTAGGCCTCGCGCCAATCGCCCTGGTAGACCAGGTCGTTCCAGTCCGGAATAACGTTGCTAACCGGACAGCCTTCCTGGCAGTAGGGAATGCCGCAGTCCATGCAGCGCGCGCCCTGCTCGCGCAGTTGGCCTTCAGCTGGTACCAGCATGAACTCCCGGTAGTGCTTGAGCCGCTCCGGCGGCGGCGCATACTCGTCCCGCCGACGCTCGATCTCGAGAAAACCTGTTGTCTTGCCCATCGCCTTGCCCCGCTAAGCCGCTGCTCTGGCGTCATCGGCGAGCTCGCGCAGCGCCCGACGGTATTCGTGTGGCATGATCTTGACTATCTTATCAAGGGTGGCGTCCCAATCGTCCAGCAAGCGCCGCGCCAAGGGACTGGCCGTGCGCTCGGCATGGGATTCGAGCATGCTGCGGATCAAATCATGGTCGCTGCGCTTCCGATGCGAATCGACGGTTACGTCGTCAGTCGGCTTTTCGAGCGCCACCATCGCTTGATTGCAGTTCGCCGCGAAGCCACCCTGAGCGTCATAGACATAGGCAACCCCGCCGGACATGCCGGCCGCGAAGTTGCGGCCCACCGGGCCGAGCACCAGCACCGTCCCGCCGGTCATGTACTCGCAGCAGTGATCGCCCGCGCCCTCGACCACCGCATGCGCGCCCGAATTGCGGACCGCGAAACGCTCGCCGGCCACGCCGCGGAAATAGGCCTCGCCCGCGACCGCCCCGTAGAGGTTGACGTTGCCCGTGATGATGTTCTCGCCGTCGGCGCGCTCCGGATTGCCCGGGCGCAGCGCGACGATGCCGCCCGACAGGCCCTTGCCGCAGTAGTCGTTCGCATCGCCGGTCAACGACAGGGTGATGCCCTTCGCCAGGAAACAGCCGAAGCTCTGGCCCACCGAGCCGGTCGCTTCGATCACCAATGTGTCGTCCGGCAGGCCCGCATGGCCGTGGCGCTTGGCCAGCTCGCCCGACAGGATCGTGCCCACCGTGCGGTTGGCGTTGCTCACCGGCGTCGCAATCGTCGTCTTGGTGCCGTCTTCCAGGGCCGGCCGCGCCTGCTCGAGCAGCTTGCGGTCCAGCGCCCGGTCCAGGCCGTGGTCCTGCTCCTGGCTGTGGTATCGCGCGAACGACGCCGGGACCTCGGGCACCGCCAGCACCGGCGCCAGGTCGAGCTTGGCCGCTTTCAGGCCCTTGTCCGCGCTGCGCTGCCGCAACAGGTCGGCGCGACCGATCAAATCGTCGAACTTGCGAAAGCCCAACTGCGCCATGAGCGCGCGGACCTCCTCGGCCACATAGAAGAAATAATTGACCACATGCTCGGGCTTGCCCGCGAAGCGCTTGCGCAGCCGCGGATCTTGGGTCGCGATTCCCACCGGACAGGTGTTCAGATGGCACTTGCGCATCATGATGCAGCCCTCGGCCACCAGCGGCGCCGTCGCAAAACCGAACTCGTCCGCGCCCAGCAGGCCCCCGATCACCACGTCGCGGCCGGTCTTGATCTGGCCGTCGACCTGCAGCGCGACGCGCCCGCGCAGGTTGTTGAGCAAAAGGGTCTGATGGGTCTCGGACAGGCCCAGCTCCCACGGCGTGCCCGCATGCTTGATCGATGACAGCGGGCTCGCGCCGGTGCCGCCGTCGTGACCCGCGATGGTGATGTGGTCCGACTTGGCCTTGGCGACGCCGGCGGCCACCGTCCCCACGCCATAGCGCGAAACCAGCTTGACGCTCACCATGCCGGATGAATTGACGTTCTTCAGGTCGTGGATCAGCTGCGCGATGTCCTCAATCGAATAAATGTCATGATGCGGCGGCGGCGAGATCAGGCCCACGCCGGGGACCGAGTGCCGCACGCGCGCGATGTTGACGTCGACCTTGTGCCCCGGCAGCTGCCCGCCCTCGCCGGGCTTGGCGCCCTGCGCGATCTTGATCTGCATCATGTCCGAGTTGACGAGGTACTCGGCCGTCACTCCAAAGCGGCCGGAGGCCACCTGCTTGATCGACGAGCGCTTCGAATCGCCGTTCGGCAACGGCCGGAAGCGCTCGGGCTCCTCGCCGCCCTCGCCGGTGTTCGAGCGCCCGCCGATGCGGTTCATGGCAATCGCCAGCGTGGTGTGCGCCTCGGCCGAGATCGAGCCGAACGACATGGCGCCGGTCGAAAAGCGCCGGACGATCTCCTTGGCCTCCTCGACCTCCTCGAGCGGAACCGGCTCGCCCTGCGGCTTGAACTCCAGCAGCCCGCGCAGCGTCATCAAGCGGCGCTCCTGGGCGTTGATCAGCTCGGCATACTCCTGGTACGAGGCGACACTCTCGCCACGGACCGCATGCTGCAGCTTGGCTACCGAAGCCGGAGTCCACATGTGCGCTTCAGCGGCCTCGCGATAGGCGTACTCGCCGCCGTGCCCCAAACGATCAGTCGCCCGCTCTCCGTACGCCTCGGCATGCAGCCGCGCTGCATCGCGCGCGATTTCCTCGAGGCCGATGCCCTCGATCTGCGAGACCGCCCGGGAGAAATACGCGTCAATCAAGTCCGAGCCCAGCCCGACCGCCTCGAACAGCTGCGCGCCGCAGAACGACTGGATGGTGGACACTCCCATCTTCGACATCACCTTGAGCAGGCCCTTGCGCACCGCCGCGCGATAGTTGTCGATGCGCTCCGCCGGCGGCGGCGCGGCATCCAGCCGCAGCTTGATCTCGCCCAGCGTCCAGTACGTCAGATACGGACAGATGGCCTCGGCGCCGAAACCAATCAGGACCGCGAAGTCATGGACCTCGCAGGCCTGGGCGGTGTCCACCACCAGTCCCACCCGTGTCCGCAAGCCCTCGTCGATCAAGCGGTGATGAATGGCGGACAGCGCCAGCAAGGCCGGGACCGCCAGCCTCTCCGCCGAGGCCGAACGATCCGACAGCACCAGGATCATGCTCCCCTCGCGGTCCGCCAGGCGCGCCGCCTCGTCCCGCATGGCGTCCAGCGCCGGGCCCATGCCGGCCGCGCCCTCGGATGCCGGATAGGTCAGGTCGATGGTCGTCGCCGCGATGCGGCCGTCCGAGCCCTGCTCGACTTTCATGATCCGCGCCAGCTCCTGCTCGTCGATCACCGGCGTGTCCAGGCGCAGCAGATGCTGCTTGGGCTCGGCGTTGGGCTCCAGCAAGTTCGGCCGCGCGCCCAGATAGGTGTTGGTACCCATCACCAGTTCTTCGCGGATCGGGTCGATGGCCGGATTGGTGACCTGCGCGAATTCCTGGCGGAAGTAATCGGTCAGCTTGCGCACCTTGGCCGACAGCACCGCCTGGGGCGTGTCGTCCCCCATCGAGCCCACCGGCTCCTGGCCGTTGACCGCCATCGGCTCGAGGATGAACTTGAGGTCCTCCTTGGTGTACCGGCTGGCCTGCTGCCGGCGCAGCAGCCCCTCCGCATCCGGCGCCGGCGGCAGCTCCGCCGCGGGCACTGCCGGCAGGTCGTCCAGCCGCAGCTGGTACTTGCCCACCCAAGAGGCGAAGGCCTGGACGCCAGCCAGCTCCTGCTTGAGCTCGGCGTCGCTCACGATGCGCTGGCGCTCGAGGTCGACCAGCAGCATCTTGCCGGGCTCCAGGCGCCACTTGTGGGTGATGTCCTGCTCCGGTACGTCGATCACCCCGACCTCCGAAGCCATCACCAGCCGGCCGTCGGCGGTCTCGATGTAGCGCGCCGGCCGCAAGCCGTTGCGGTCGAGCAGCGCCCCGATCTGGCGCCCGTCGGTGAAGGTGATCAGCGCTGGGCCGTCCCAGGGCTCCATCATGGTCGCATGGTGCTCGTAAAAGGCCTTGCGGTCCGCCGGCATGGCCTCGTGGTTCTGCCAGGCCTCGGGGATCATCATCGCCGCCGCCTGCGCGGGCGTGTAGCCGCTTACCAGCAGCAGTTCCAGGCAGTTGTCGAAGGTGCCCGAGTCGGACGAGGATTCGGAGACCAGCGGGAAGATGCTGGCCAGCGAGTCGCCGAAGACACCGCTGCTGACGCTGCGCTGGCGGGCGAGCATGTTGTTGATGTTGCCGCGCACGGTGTTGATCTCGCCGTTGTGGGCGATGGCGCGGTACGGATGCGCGAGCTGCCAGGACGGGAAGGTGTTGGTCGAAAAGCGCTGGTGGACGATCGCCAGCGACGACTTGGCGTCGGTGTCCCCCAGGTCCGGATAGTAGGGCACCAGCTGGTTGGCCAGGAACATGCCCTTGTAGACGATGGTGCGGCTCGACATCGAGCAGATGTAAAAGCCGGCTGGATCATCCGCGCACAGCTTGGACCGCTTGACCTCCTGCGAGCACCAGCGCCGCGCCAGATACAGCCGGGCGTCGAACTCCTCCCGCTCCAGCCCCTCCGGCCGGCGCACGAACAACTGCTCGATCACGGGCTCGAAGCTGCGCACATGATCGTTGAGCAGCTTGCTCGCGACCGGGACTTCGCGCCAGGCGATGAGCTCCAGGCCGAGCTCCTTGAACTTGGAGATAAGCAACTGCTTGACGGTCTCACGCGCGGAGGCGCTCTGCGGCAAAAAGCACATGCCCACGCCATACTCGCCGGCCGCCGGCAGGGACGCGCCGAGGTCGCGGACGAACAGGTCATGCGGGAGCTGCAGCAGCATGCCGGCGCCGTCGCCGGTGGTGGGATCGGCGCCGGCGGCGCCGCGGTGCTCGAGCCGGCCCAGGATCTCGGCGGCGTCAATGATGACGTCGTGGCGGGCGTGGTTGCCGACGTCGCAGACGAAGCCCACGCCGCAGGCGTCATGCTCGAATTCAGGGCGGTACAGGCCTACCCTGCGCTGTTGATTTTCCACTCTCATATCGCCTAGTTGAATCGGTTATTTTAACCAATTAATGGCGGAGGCAGGATGCGGAGCTGCCGCCCTCCTCTACAAACCTAAGGAAGCTTAGTAAATGACCAGGATGATGTGGCTGCTAGGTTCCGTATGGAGATTTGTGGTTGCTGGCATATGTTCTGGACAGCAGACTCTTTAGCACCTTTTGCGCTTGCATGGGCTGGGAACAGGCCTCCTTGATGGCCAGGCATCTAGGCTACGGAGCGATGCTAACTCTGCGGCTTGTCCTTTCCCCCTTGATGATCGTCGAGGTATTTACGAGCTTTGTTGATATAGGACTTGCCGTTGCGGAACTGCCCTAGGCCGGTATTGCAGCTTTCGCAGATGAAGTCGCGGAAATCGCCGCTCTTATGATCATGGTCGCGGACGGCACGGGATGTCACCTGTGCAATGAAACCTTGCCCGCACAGCGGGCAGGCAAAAATAGAACCTGGCTTGGGCCGGCGATGCTCAGCCGCCTTGGCTTGTTCACGATTTAACGGCTGGCCCCGGCGCTCTTTGCGGCACTTCTTGCAGCTAGCGCGCCGCACTACACCAGTCTTGTTGTAGCGATCGCATGCGAATTCACTGACTGGCAACAGGCAGTGACAGTGTTTGCAGATTTTTTGGCTGTGAGCGTCTCCGGTGGCATGCAGGCCGAACGACTCCACCTCCCGATACGGCACCAGCCACCGCCTGCCATCTACCAGGTGAATTTGAAAGCTACCGAGGTCGCGTACGAAGTATTCGAGAATGCCTACGGCGTTGCGGTCGAAGCCTTTATTGTCCTGCTTCGGCTGACTGTTGTCGTCGAGTACCAGCCCCTTGCCGGCGAAGCAAAACACCCACGGAACGTGGAGTTCGTTGTTCAGAACCTCGCTGGATTCGCTCAAGTCGCAGCCAGAATGGGACAAGGCACAGGAATGTTAGATGATCTTGATGGTGTGAACCTCGCCGTCGTCGTCGGTGTAACCGAGGACGCTCATTTTGCCGCAGGTCGCGCGGCTGGGAGGTTTGTCGGTCTTGTTCTCCTTCATCCAGCCGCGTACGTGCCGCTCCCATTCCTCTGCCGGTATGGGATCGAAGGGTTCGTACGGACGGTTGTACTCATCTTCCTCGGTCCATTCAGGCGTGGTCCAGGCGAGCAGCAGCTTATGCAGGGCCTCCAACTGATACTGCTGCTCGGCGATGGCAGCCGCCAACTTCTCGACCTGGACCATCACGTCGGTCTGGGTGGGAGGAAGGGGGGCAGGCTCCGCTGGAGCATCCGCCTTCTTGCCCTTGGCAGATTTAGGATTGGATTTGGGCTTGGCCCGTGTGGTCGGTGAAGACGCCATTGCGACCAATTATACCTTATGCATACTGCTCACAGGTCAACTGGAATAACCCATTCCTTGCCGTCCTCGTCGATATACCTGATGTCGCGGTCGCGAGCACAGCCAGGCTCGCGGGCCGGAGGCTCGGTGGTCTCGTGGTCCTTCATCCAGCCACGCAGGTGCTTCGCCCATTCTTCCGGCGTCATCCCGACGGAGGGTTCATAGGGCATGAAATTATATGCCTCATTTTCCCGCTTCGAATACTCCCGCTCGGTCCAGAAAGCCACTAGATGGCGAATGTAAGCGAGTTGTTTGTGCTGCGTCGCAATCGTCGCGCGCAGCTGCTCCACTAATTGCAGCGCCTCGGCCCTGGTCGGCAGGTTGGGCTCGGGCGCCGGCTTGGGCTGAGCCTGCTTGCGCTTGGCGGGCTTGGTCCCGGATTTAGTCCGGGGCTTAGACCGCGCAATCGAGGGAGTAGCCATTGCGACCAATTATACCTTATGCGGGCCGCTCAGTCGCAAACCGGAATAACCCATTCCTTGCCGTCCTCATCGACATACCTGATGCGGCGGTCGCGAGCACAGCCAGGCTCGCGGGCCGGAGGCTTAGTGGTTTGGTGGTACTTCATCCAGCCGCGCAGGTGCTTGGCCCATTCCTCCGGCGTCAACCCGCCGAAGGGCTCATAGGGCATGAAGCTGTATGCCTCATTTTCCCGCTTCGAATACTCTCGCTCGGTCCAGAAAGCCACTAGATGGCGAATGTAAGCGAGTTGTTTGTGCTGCGCCGCAATCGTCGCTCGCAGCTGCTCCACCAACTGCAGCGCCTCGGCCCTGGTCGGCAGGTTGGGATCGGGAGGCGGCTTGGGCTGCGCCTGCTTGCGCTTGGGCTTTTTCTGCTGAGCAGCCGGAGACATGGCTTGCTCAGGCCGCCGGCGGTACCCCGTGGAAGACGATCGTCTTCTCCTCGGTCATTTCCAGGCAAGTCGAACGCATGCCCTCCTTGCCGATGCCGCTGCCCTTGAGGCCGCCGTAGGGCATGAAATCAGCGCGCCACTGGGTCGACCAGTTGATGTGGACGTTGCCCGATTCGCAATCGCGCGCGAAGCGCAGGGCGCTGGCGTAGTCCCGGGTGTGGACCGAGGCGCTGAGGCCGTAGTCCGAATCGTTGGCGAGCGCCAGGGCCTCGTCGATGTTGGACGCCGGCGTCGCCGCCACCACCGGGCCGAAGACCTCGCCGCACATCACCTTCATGTCGGGCTTGGCGTCGGCGAGGATGGTCGGGGCGTAGACGCTGCGGTCGCGGCTGCCGCCGGTCACCACCCGGGCGCCGGCCGCCTGGGCCTCGTCGACCCAGGCCTCGACGCGCTCGGCCTCCTTCTCCTCGATCATCGCCGCGAGCTTGGTGCCCTCCTCCTTGGGCGAGCCCACCTTGATCTTCTCGACCTCGGCCTTGGCCGCGTCGAGGAAATCGCCGTAGATGGAGCGGTCGACGATGGCGCGCTGCAGCGAGATGCACACCTGCCCGGCGTTGGCGTAGCCGCCGTAGGCGACGTGCGCGGCCACCTGCTCCAGGTCCGCGTCCGGCAGCACCACCATGGGGCTGTTCGAGCCCAGCTCGAGCGACAGCTTCTTGAGGCCGGCGACGTTCGCGAGCCGCTGCCCGACTTCCATGCTGCCGGTGAAGCTGATCTTGCGCGGGCGCGGGTCGGATGCGAGCGCCTCGCCGATTTTCGCGCCGGAGCCGGTGATCACCTGCAGCTGGTCGCCGTCGTAGCCCGCCTCATGGAACAGCTCGGTGAGCATGATGGCCGACAGCGGCGTGACCGAGGCCGGCTTGAGGATGACCGCGTTGCCAGTCGTCAGCGCCGGCGCGACCTTGTGCAGCGCGAGCATCAGCGGGAAGTTGAACGGCGTGATCGCGACGACGATGCCGCAGGGTACCCGCATGGTCATGCCGATCTTGCCGGCGCCGTTCGGGGCCGCCTCCAGCGGCAGCTGCTCGCCGCGGACCATCGCGCCCTCGAAGGCGCTGAGGCGAATGATCTCGACCGAGCGGGAGGCCTCGGTGCGGGCCTCGGCGAGCGGCTTGCCGTTCTCGGCGGTGATCGCCTCGGCGAAGTCCTCGACGCGCTCTTGCAGCAATTCGGCCGCCTTGAGGGTCGCGAGATAGCGCTTGTGCGCGCCCATCTGGCGCTGCTGGACCACGCCCTTGGCGGCGGCGGCGAGGGCGCGCTCGGCGTCTTTAGGCTCGGCGGCGGGGACCTCGTCGAAGACCTCGCCATCATAAGGATGGGCGACCGCCAGGGCTTGGTTGCCCTCCTGCCATTTGCCGGCGATGTAGTTCTTGCGCATAGCTTGTATGTCCCAGGCATGCCAGGCTTTAGAATAACAGCCCGGCGCCTTTGCCTCCCTATTCCCATTTTAGCCTACCCGCCCATGACTTCCACACCCGTCAAAGCCCTCGTATGGGGCGAGAACCACCACGAGCAGACCAGCGAAAAAGTGCGCGCCGTCTATCCCGACGGCATGCACGCCTGCATCGCCGCGGCCCTGAGCGCCGACGCCGGCATCACCGCGACCACCGCCACTTTGCAAGAGCCCGAGCACGGCCTCACCGATGAGGCGCTGGCGGCGGCCGACGTGCTGCTGTGGTGGGGACACGCCAAGCATGGCGACGTCGACGACAAGGTCGTCGAGCGCGTCGCCGAGCACGTCTGGGCCGGCCTGGGGCTCATCGTGCTGCACTCGGCGCACTTCTCCAAGATTTTCAAGCGCCTGATGGGCACGCCATGCAACCTGCACTGGCGCGAGGCCGGCGAGCGCGAGCGCCTGTGGACCGTCAATCCCCGCCATCCGATCGCCGCGGGCATTCCGCCGCATTTCGAGCTCGCGAACGAGGAGATGTACGGCGAGCCCTTCGGCATCCCCGAGCCGCTCGAGACGGTCTTCGTCGCGTGGTTCCAAGGCGGCGAGGTGTTCCGCTCCGGGGTGACCTTCCGCCGCGGCGCCGGCAACATCTTTTATTTCCAGCCCGGCCATGAGGTCTATCCGATCTATCACGACGCGACCATCCAGCAGGTCCTGCGCAATGCGGTCCGCTGGGCCTGCAATCCGCAGCCGCGCATCGAGAAAGTGACCGACGCGCCCAACTTCCCGATCGAGCGCGCCCTTGAGAAGCTCGAGGAGCGCGGCCCGAAGCTGCACGCCAAGGGCGAAGAGGGTTTTAAATGAGCAAGCCGATGCGCGTCTTGATCGTCGGCGCCGGCAACATGGCGAACTTCCACGCCCAGAACTACCAGGCCAGCGGCGTCGAGGTGGTCGGCGCGGTCGACGTCAAGGAGGACAATCTCGCGCAGTTCTGCGAGCGCCACAAGGTCGGCAAGAGCTTCGGCTCGGTCGAGGACGCGATGCAGTGGGGCGAGTTCGACAGCGCCTCGGTGGTCACGCCCGATCCCATGCACAAGGACGCGAGCATCGCGCTGCTCGGCGCGGGCAAGCACGTGCTGTGCGAGAAGCCGCTGGCGCCCAACCATGCGGACGCGCGCGCCATGGCGGACGCGGCCAAGGCGGCGGGCACGGTGGCGATGGTGCACATGACCTACCGGCAGTCGGCTGCGCTCAACGCAGCCCATGCCCTGGTGCGCGATGGCAAGCTGGGCACGCTGCGGCACGTCCAGGCGGAGTACCGCCAGAGCTGGCTGGCGCAGGACAGCTGGGGCGACTGGCGCAGCATGGACACCTGGCTGTGGCGCCTGTCCTCCCAGCATGGATCCCTGGGCGTGCTCGGAGACGTCGGCGTGCACCTGCTGGACTTCGCGTGCTTCGCGGCCGACGCGCGCATCGCTGACGTACGCTGCTTGCTGCGCGCCTTCCACAAGGCGGACAACGACCGCATCGGCGAGTACGACCTGGACGCCAACGATTCAGCGGTGATCACGGCGAGCTTGGACAACGGCGCGATCGCGGTGCTGCAGGCGAGCCGTTGGATGACGGGCTACATCAACGAGCTGCATCTGCAGCTGTTCGGCGACGAGGGCGCGCTGGAAGTAACGCACAGCCACGATGAGGACGTGCTGCGGACCTGCCTGGGCACGGCCGACCTCAAGGCGGGCAAGTGGGAGAACGCGCAGCCTGAGCCCCAGCCGAAGACCATCGAGCGCTTCATCGCGGCGGTACGCGACGGCGGCCCGCGCGATCCGGATTTCGAGCGCGGCTGCGAGCTGCAGCAGGCGATTGACCTGGCGTTCGCGGCCGACCGCGACGGCGGCGTCCACGCCACGGCTGGCTAGCTAGTCTTTAGGCGGCAGGAGCGGCCGCGAGGCGCCGCAGGCCCTCGAGCAGCTCGGCGCGGCTGACATTGCCGACATACTGCAGCAGCTTGCGGCCGTCAGCGCCGCGGATGACGATGGCGGGCGGGCCGAACAGGCGGTTGAGCGCGAGCAGGCGGCGGGTGTCGGCGGTGCTCTTGGTTACGTCGATCTTGACCAGGCGATAGCCAGCGAGCGCATCCTTGATGTCGGGGTCGCCGAAGACGTAGGCATCGATCTCGACGCAGGTCACGCACCAGTCGGCGGTGTAGTACTCCAACGTCGGGCGCCCGGCGGCAACCTGGATGCCGGCGTTGTAGGAGCGCATGGTCGCGACGGTTTCGAAAGCGAGCGATTCGTCCGCGCGCAGGTGCGCGAGCGGCGCGAGCTCATTGGTCCCGCCGGTCGATCCTCCGACGGCCATGACGCCGGCGAGGCTGGCTGATGCCAGCATGCACAACGCCGCGGCCGCGCGGGCGGGCGTGGTCTGGACACCGCCGCGCAGCAGGCTCAGCAGCCACCAGCATGCAACCAGCGCCAGGGCGGCGTAGGCCAGCATCTTGATCCATGCGGGCAGCAAGCCGCCGAGCACCCACACGCCGAGTCCGAGCAGCAGCAGGCCGAAGAGCCGGCGGACAATCTCGCTGGCTGGTCCGGCGCGCGGAATTAGGTTGCCAGCGCCGGCCGCGCACAGCAGCGGCAGCACGCCCATGCCCAGCGCGAGGGCGAACAGCGCCAGGCCGCCGGTAAGCACGTCGCCGGTGGTGGCGATGAACAGCAAGGCGCCCGCCAGCGGCGCGGCGACGCAGGGGCTGACGGCCACGGCGCCGGCGACGCCGGCGCTGGACGCGCCCCGCCAGGTACCGGCCGCCCCGCGCAGGGCGGCCATGCGGCGGGTGAGCGCAGCGGGAATCAAGCGCAGCTGCATGCCGGTTAGATGAGCGAAGCCGAGAAAGCCGAACAGCAATGCGAGCGGGACAATCAGCCAGGGGCTCTGCAGCCATGCGGCGAGCGCGGCCTTGCTGACGCTGGCGGCGAGCACGCCGAGGGCGGCGTAGACCAGAGCCATGCTGAGTACGTACGCGCCGCCGAGCGCGATGGCGCGACCGCGGCGGGTTTCATTGCCACTGCCGACTGCGAGGGCGAGCGGGACCAGCGGCAGGACGCAGGGCGTGAACGACAGCAGCAGCCCGGCATTGAAGAACACCAGCAGGATCAGCGGCAGCGAGCTGTCGGTGAGGGTGTCCATGAGGGCGGAAGTGTTCGACAGCGGCTCAGCGGCCGCGGCCGCGGTACGGTTGAGATTGTCGCCCTGGACCACGCCGGGCCCGGCGGTGTTGAAGGCGATGCTGAGGGCGTACGGCGGATAGCAGACGCCGGCGTCGGCGCAACCTTGGACGACGAGCTCGGTTAGCTGTTCGCCGGTACTAGCGGGAGCCGGGCGCGGCGCGGTGAAGACCAGCAGGCCGCGATAAGTCTCGGTGCGGCCGAAGAACTCATCTTCGATGACGGTCCCGGGCGGCAGGTCCAGCGCCACCGAGCCGCCGCCTTCGCCCACTGTGCGCAGCCGGGTGCGGTCGCGGTATAGGTAATAGCCGTCGTGGATAGCGACCGTGAAGGCAAACTGCTCTGCGGAGGCGCCGCTGCTGACGGCGAAGGCCTCGTCCTGCGGGAGCAGCTCCGGGCCAATGGTGATCAGCTGGGCCCACGCCGGCGGGAGTGCCGCCAGCAGCAAGACGAGCGCGGCCAGGCAAGCGCGGCGCAGCTGAGTCAGGGACTGGATCAAGGTACGGGCGGGATGTGAGCCACTCAGCATTATAAGCAGTATTGGCCGGTCGGGCGGATGAAATAGAATGCAAGCCATGAACTTCTGGTTCGTTAATCAGACCAGCACCGCCAAGCATGAGGGTAACGAGACTTACCTGTGGTGCCCCAAGAAGGCGAGAGGCGGCCGCACTTTCCAGTACTACGAGAACATTCGCCGCATCAAGCCGGGCGACGTCATCCTGTCATTTTTCAAGGGCAACATCCAGGGTTTCGGCACCGCGCAGACTTACAGCTACACCTCACAGCGGCCGCCACACTACGAGGGAACGGTGTGGATGGATTTGGGCTGGCGCTGCGACGTGAAGTTCTCGGGCTTCCAAGTACCGGTCAATCACCGCAAGCAGGCCGCGAAACTGCTTCCCCATCTTTACACCAAGGCGGAAGGGGAATGCAATCCGATGGACAAAAACGGCCAGATACATCAAGGCGGCTATCTATCCCGAGTCAAGCCGAAATTTGTCGAGGTGATCGCCAAGGCCGCGGAGCACAAAGAACTGCTAGAGATCTTGCGCAATCGGAAGACTGAGATCGACGAGGGCCAAGCGCTCGACATTATTGGCTACCAACATGCTTTGATTGACAATCTCGCGATGCGGAATCTCAAAAACGAATACGACGCCGATATCGTCAGGGACCTCTTGAAAGCTCGCTACGGCTTGGGCGTGTTTCGCAAGCATGTCGCTCAGATTGAGAAATCCTGCCGCATCACCAATCAGCTCTATGGTTATGCACTAGTCGCCTGCCACATCAAACCTTGGCGCGAAGCTTCCGAACCGGAAAAGCTCAATGGCACCAATGGCCTGCTGCTAGACCCAAGGGCTGCGCGACTGTTCAATTACGGCCTCTTCTCCTTCGAAGACAACGGCTCAATCATCAAATCGGATACGATTGATAAAAACGATTCCTTGACTCATTCCCTGTTCAAGGACAAGCCAGAGAAGAAAACCTTCACTAAAGACCAAAAGCATTTTCTGCAACACCACCGCGAGTACGTACTGCTGAACCCCTACAAGAAAAAATGAATTTCTGGTTCGTTAATCACAACATGTCTTCAGTCCTCGCTGACCGCGAGGATTACCTGTGGGTCCCAAAAAAAGCCTCCCCGAACCGCACCTACCAATACTACGAGAACATGCGGCGCCTCAAGCCCGGGGACATCATCCTGGCTTATTTTGAAGGCGGCGTCCAGGGCTACGGTGTAGCGCTGACTTATAGCTACACCTTCCTATGCCCTCCCCAACTCACAGGCGAGTGGAATCCGGTAGGCTGGCGCTGCGATGTGAAATTCAGGCAATTCCCAACCAAGGTCGAGCACGCCCAGCATTCCCAGGAATTGCTTGCCTATTCTTTCGGAAGAGAGGAAGTTGCCCCTCTGGACAGCAATGGCCGCATCCATCAAGGAAGCTACCTATCTCGAGTCAAGCCTGAATTCGTGGAGATCATCGCACGGAGCGCCAACGATGAGGACCTGCTCAACATCCTTAGCCAAGGGCATGCAGATATTGACGAAAACCACGCCATCGACACCATAGACTACCGGCAAAGCTTGCTCGATGATCTAGAGGCCGAAAAACTAAGATGCCACGATGAAAACAGCGTCAAGCATCTTCTGCAGGCGCGCTATGGAACAGGCCCCTTCCGCGAGCAAGTCACCAAAATTGAAACATCCTGCCGCATCACCAATCGGCTGTACAACTACGATTTGGTCGCCTGCCATATAAAACCCTGGCGGGAAGCAGACAGCGAGGAAAAAATCCAGGGAGCTAACGGATTGCTGCTAGCACCAAACGCAGCACAGTTGTTCAGTTGCGGTTTATTCTCCTTCGATAACGACGGATCGCTGATCCGATCAGCGCCCATGGCCGACAACGGCTTGCTTACGAAGATCCTGCCTGAAGACGGTCTGCAGGAGAAAAGATTCAACTCCGATCAGAAACACTTCCTCGAGCATCACCGCGAGTACGTGCTGCTCAAACCGTACAGAAAAACATGAACTATTGGTGGGTCAATCAAGGACAAACACACGAGCTCGAAGTCGCGGGCGGATACATATGGTGCCCTTACCGCGATGACGGCGGGCACAAGCGCCCGGGCTACGAAACCCTGCGCGGCGTCAAGCCAGGCGACATCATCCTGTCGTATTACGGCAAGGCCGTGCGTCATTACGGCATCGCCCGCTCCTACAAGTACTCTTTCCCGAAGCCGGAAGGCTTTGGCAAGCAATGGGGCGCTTGGGGCTGGCGCTGCGACGTAGACTTCTACGACCTGAAGCAGCCGGTGTCTTCGCACAAGCATATCCGCTTGCTGCGCCCGCATCTGCGGAAGAAAAACAATCCCATCCAGCGCAAAACAGGATTTGGCAACCAGCCTTGCTATCTGGGCAAGATCACCGAAGGCATGCTGTTAGCTATCGAGCGGCTGTCAAAAACCCGCATCCTACATCGAGTTAGCAGGAAGAACCTGGTTGGCGCAGTGTCGCTTGACCATATCCAGCACAAATATGATTTGGTTGACGATTTGCAGGTCAGCATGATCGCGCTGCGCGACGACTCGCAGATGAAAAATCAATTGCTGCAAGCCCGTTACGGCGTCGGCGAGTATCGGGAGCAAGTCGCGAAACTGGAAAAAGCATGCCGCATCACCGCCGCCCAGTGCCACCCTGCCCTCTCCGCTTGCCACATCAAGCCTTGGCGCGAAGCTGACGACAAAGAGAAGCTGGAAGCAGCCAATGGCTTGCTGCTCCCGCCAGGGACCGCGCAGATGTTCAGTTACGGCTTTTTCTCCTTCAACTACGACGGCGAGGTCATCAAATCATCGCTGCTCGAGGACAACGAGCACCTCGCCAACAGCATCCCGTCGAACGCCAAGCTCAAGAAAAAGTTCAATCGAGCGCAGCAGGATTTCCTCGAACATCACCGCGATTACGTCCTGCTGCAAGCGACGGATTAACCCCGTCAAGACCAAGGCGATTTATCTTACAATTGCCCGCAGATGAGCGGGCACATCTACCTCGATAACAACGCCACCACGCGTCCCCTGCCCCAGGTCGTAGCCGCAGTAACCGCGGCCATGAGCGAGCGGTACGGCAACCCGTCCAGCCCGAACTCACGCGGCAACATCGCCAAAACCGTCCTCGCCGAAGCCCGGCAGGAAGTGGCCGAGCTGCTCGGAGCGGATGAAGGCGACGTCATCTTCACCGCCGGCGGGACCGAGGCCAACAACCTCGCGCTGCAGTCGTTCTGGCAGCAATACGGCCCCGCGGGCCGGATCATCACCACGCCGGTCGAGCACTCCTCCATCCTCGCGCCCGCCCGGCAGCTGGAGCAGCAGGGCTGCGCGCTCGAGATCCTGCCGGTAGACCAGCGCGGCCTGGTCCAGCTCAAAGACCTGACCAGCATACTGGACGCAGAGCCCGACCGCCCCACCCTGGCCGCGATCCAATGGGCCAACAGCGAGACCGGCGGCATCCAGCCGATTGAGGAGATCGGTGCCGCCTGCCACGACCGCGGCGTCCCGCTGCTGGTCGACGCCGCCCAGGCGGTCGGCAGGATGCCGATCGATATGGAGAGCCTGCCGATCGACTTCCTGAGTTTCACGGCGCACAAGTTCCACGGCCCGCAAGGCGTGGGCGCGCTGTGCTGCGCCGACCGCTCCTTGCTGCGCCCGCTGCTGCGCGGCGGCGACCAGCAGCACAACCTGCGCGCGGGCACCGAGAACCTGCCCGGGCTCGCCGGACTCGCCGCCGCCGCCCGGCTGCGCCGGAAAGGCATGCGCCAGGCAGTGCGCAAGCTCGCGCAGCTGCGGGACGCTTTCGAGGAGGAAGTACTGCGCAGCGGCGACGTCAAGGTCAACGGCGATCCGCTGCATCGCGTACCCAACACCTCTAGCCTGCGCTTCGGCAGCATCAATGCCCTGGCCCTGCTCGCGCGGCTGGACGCCAGCGGCGTCAGCTGCTCGATGGTTTCCGCATGCACCAGCTCCCGGCCTGAGCCTTCCTATGTGCTGCTGGCTCTCGGCCTGAGCGAGGAGGAAGCCTATGCGAGCATCCGCTTCTCCTTCGCCGTGGACAACACCATCGCGCAGGCGCGCCGCGCCGCGGAGCTGGTGACCGCGAACTACGCAGCGCTGCTGGACCGGCGGCAGCTGAAGGTGGCGGCGAGTTGAAGTTCGGCGGCCACGAGACCTTCGCGCTGCGGACCAACTGGCTCCCGAACGGCGTCCGGCTGCTGCACCGCAACGCCGCGGCCTTCACCGGCGCCGAGCTCGCCGACGCCCTGGGCGTCGGGAGCAACATGGCCAAGTCAATCAACCACTGGCTGACGCAGGCCGACCTGGCCGAGCGTCCGGAGCGCGGACAGCCGCCGCGGCTGACGCCGTTCGGCAAGCTGGTCCAGAAGCACGATCCCTATTTCCTCAAGCGCGGGACCTGGTGGGCCATCCACATCAACCTCGCGACCCGGCCCAACGGCCCGGCGGCCTGGCGCTTTTTCTTCGGGCACCACGCCACTGAGAACTTCGACCGCGAAGCCTGCCTGGGCGAGTTCATGAGATGGACCCAGGAGCGCCTGGGCAAGCAGGCCTCATCGGACACCAAGGCCCGCGACCTCAGCTGCCTGCTAAGCAGCTATGCGACCGCGGCGGCGGCCGAGCACATCGACCCCGAAGACGGCAGCGAGTGCCCGCTGCGGCAGCTGGGCCTGCTGGAGCACAGCAGCACCAGCGGCCACTACCGCCGCAGCCGCGGCCAACGGGAACTGCCTGCAGCTATCCTGGCCTATGCCTGCGCCCGCATGCAGCAAGCCAACAACGCCGCAAGCGGCAAGCATAGCAGCTCCATTGACCTGGAACAAGCCATGGCGGATCCCTGCGGGCCTTACCGGGTGCTGGGCCTGAGCCTGGAAGCCTACGCCGACGCGATGCAGGCCGCGGCCGGGCAGCTGCGACAGCAGGACTTCAAACTCGAGCAGCTGGCGGGCAGCCGCAGCCTTACCCTGCGCAACCTGCCGCCGCATCAGTGGCTCGAGCAGTACTACACGGCGGCGGGCGTCCGCCGCCGGAAGCGCGGCTGAGCCGCATGGCCCCGACCAGCGACCAGCACCTCAAGTCCATCAGCCTGCGGCTCGACCTGGCGGAGCCGGAGCGCTTCGGCCACTACCATCCAACGAGCAACAGCCTGCGGGTGATGCGGGCGGTCTATGCGGGCGATCCGAGCCAGGCGAGCATCGTGGTGGCGGCCTACGGCTCGGGCAAGTCGCTCGCGACCGGCGCTGCTTTGCTGCTGGCGCGCAACGATCCCAAGGCGCGCAAGGTGCTGCGGCAGGCAGCCGCCCGCATCAGTCCCGAGCACCGTACCCAGCGCAAGCGCATGGAAGAGCGCCTTAGCAGCAATCAGCGCGGGTTGGCGCTGGCGCTGGAAGGATACTGCGGGGACCTGCCCGCTGCCTTGCATGCGGCCGCCAAGCCGCAATTGCCGCAGCTGCGGCGCAACCAGCACCTGCTGCGCCTGCTCGAAAGCATCTTGGAGCATGCAAGGCAGCGCAAGCTGGCGCCGGTGGCGATCGTGTGGGACGAGTTCGGACGCCACATCGAGGAGCTGGCGCGCCGCGGGCATCTAGAAGCCATGCATGAGATCCAGCGGCTGGCCGAGTGGACGGCACGGCAGCAAGAGCCGCGCGTGACGCTGACGCTGCTGCTGCACCAGAACTTCGTCAACTACGCCGGCGGCGTGAGCCAGAGCGCGGGCAGCGGCCTGCGCAAGATCGAGGGCCGCTTCGACAGCATCCGCTTCGTCGAGGACAGCAAGGAGATCCACCAGCTGATCGCGTCCTTGATCGACGCGCGCCACGGCCTGCTGGTCAAGCCTGCCCTGCGGGTGATGCAGGCGCAGGCCAAGCGCTTGCATAAGCTGGGCTTGTTCAGCGGGCACAGCGCGGGCGACCTGGCCCAGACGCTGCTGCGGGCCTATCCGCTGCATCCGCTGGCGCTGCATGCCCTGCCGCGGGTGGCGGCGCGCCTGGCGCAGAACGAGCGCACGGTCTTCGCCTTCGTCCACGGCGCGGCGTTCGACCGCGACACTGGATTGCGTGAGCTGTACGACTTCTTCGCGCCGGCGATGCAGACCGACAGCGGCGTCGGCGGTACTTACAAGCGCTGGCTCGAGACCGAAGCGGCCCTGGCGAAGGCGGCCAATCCAGCCGAGGAGGAGATCATCGCAGCGACGGCTTTGCTGACGATCGGGACCGGCGGCGAGAGGGCGCGCCTGAAGCGGGCTTTGCTTGAGCAAGCGGGCCACGGCGGAACGCAGGTGGCGAGACGCGCGATCGAAGCCCTGGTGCGACGGCGCCTGCTGCGCTATCGCAAGCGCAGCGACGACATCGCGGTCACCCACGGCATCGACCTGGACCTGACCGGCGCCCTGCGAGAGGAAAAAGCGCGGCTGGACGCGGGCTTCGACACCATCGCGGCGCTCAATGAGGAGCAGCCCCCGCCGGTCTGGTATCCGCATGTCCACAACGTCGACCGCTGCCTGCGGCGGTACTTCACGAGCGTCTGCGTGGCGGTACCGGCGCTGCTGGAGCATGGCGCTGAGCACGAGCAGCTGCGGCTGGAGCTAGGGGAAGACGGCCGCATGATCTACTGCCTGGGCAGCGATAGCAAGACGCGGGGGCAGCTGGAGAAACTGGTCACGCAGCTGAGCAGGAAGCAGCCGCGGCTGGCGTTCGTCATTCCGGCGGCGGAGCACAGCTTGAAGGATTTGCTGCTGGAGGCCAAGGCCTTGCGACGGCTGCTGGCGGAGCCCAAGGTGACCGAGGAGGACCCTTATGTCCAGCCGGAGCTGGAGAACATGCTGGACGCGGCCCTGGGCGATTTGCGCCGCATCCTGGCGCGTACCTTGCTGCCGGAGGGCAGCAACGCCTGGTACCTAGGGGGCAAGCGCATGCTGTGCCGGGACGAGGAGGAGCTGGCGACGGCGCTGTCGGAGCTGTGTGAGAAGGTGTACAAGCTGACGCCGCGGCTGAACCTGGAGACGCTGGTGCGGCAAAAGCCCTCGCCGGTGATGCGCAACGCATGCAAGCGGCTGATGCTGCCGGTGATGAACCAGGCGGACCAGCCGGATCTGGGGATGGACGTGAAGTCGACCAGCGCCCACGCCTCGATCTATCGCAATCTAGTACGGGACAAGGTCTACCGCAAGGGAAACTGGCTGAAGCCGACGAAAATCAAGGATGAGGGCCTGAAGGTGATCTGGGCGCGGTACCAGGACTTCTTCACGACGCCCGGCAAGGGCAAGCGCCCGGCGGAGCTGGCGGCGGAGCTGGCATCGCCGCCGTTCGGGCTACGGGCGGGCTTGTTCCCGCTGTACTTCGGGATCGGGCTGGTGGCGTTCGGGCGCTGCCTGGCGATCAAGGACAGCAAGGGCGTTTACCTGCCGGACGTGCTCGGCAGCGACATCGAAGCGATCTGCGCGCAGCCGGACGCATACCGCGTCGACGTGTACAAGAAGCCGTCCGGGCGGTATCTGGAGCAGCTGGTCGAGGCCTTCCACGGCGAGCCGGACGCGAGCGGCGACCTGCTGCGGCAGTTATACGACGCCTTGGCGCAGTGGCGGCTGCAGCTGCCGGAGGGGGCGTTGAAGTCGCGGCGGGGATCAGAGCAGCAGCGGGAATTCCGCAATCTGGTGGCGCGGCCGCATGATCCGGCGGAGCTGGCGTTCGAGAAATTCCCTGCGATCACGGGCTCGAACGTGGTACGGGATATATTGGCTTACTGAGGACTAACTGGATGGCGGTGGTTGGTTGGCTTACAGATGGCACAGGGCGCAGCCGTCGAGGTTCTCCCCGTCGGCCACTTTGTGCTGCTTCTTGAGCTTCTCGATATCGCTGAGAGTGCGGCCTTCGACCCAGGTGTAGCGCTTGGCGCCCTTGGTCTTCTCATAGGTCTTGGCCTGCTGGAACAGCACCGGGTGGTACTTGCGCAAGCCCTGCCACTCTCCGATCTGCTGGTAAAAACAAAAGTAGCAGCCCGAGCGCGAGCGCCATTTGTAGTAATCAGGCATGCCCAGGCCTGAATCCTTGAGGATTTCCTTGACCTCTTCCAGGCCGATGCCGTCCTCCTTGAAGGGGTAGATCGGGATGATGTTCGGGGCGTCGGAGAACACCACTGGCTTTTGCTGGTAGCCGGTGCGGTTCTCATCAGCGCGGATGCCGATGTACGAATAGGCCTTGTCCTTGCCGATCTCGTGCTCGAAGGGCTTGATCTTCAAGTCGATGGTGCACCACCGCGACTGCGGGCCGGGCAGGAAGCCGCTGTAGTGCTCCTTGAGATAGACGTCGAAGGCGGTACGGCCGGGCTTGGGCTTGACCCCGAGCAGCTTGAGGGCGTCCAAGCGCTTGATCTTGACCCCGAACAGCGTCTCGAAGCGCTCGATGAAGCGGTAGGTCTCGTCGAGCTCCGCGCCGGTGTCGCAGAACAGGAACTCGAGCTTGAGTTGCGGGTAGTTGTTGAGCAGATAGATCGCGAGCGCAGTGGAGTCCTTGCCGCCCGAGAACGAGACGATGTGACGCGCCTGCTTGTCCTCGAGGGCTTCCTTCAGATTCGTCACCGCTTCTTCTTCCCGCCTTTTTTCTCCCCCAGGCATTCTAGCACTCTTTTCGCCTCTGTTGGCGCGGCTATATGCCGCAGTTGTTTACTGAGGATCTGCAACCTCTTGATGATGAGGGGCAACGCTCTTTTCGGGGGTCGGGGCGAGGCGAGCACGAGGTCCTCGACGTTCGTCACGGCCGCCTGCAGCAGCCCCTCGAACTGCCCTGCGGTCCGGTCGGTCCACTTGTCGATCTCCAATTTGAACAGCGTCGCCAGGCTACGCGCGAAGGACGCCTGACTGTAGCGCCCGCTGTCAGCACCTAGGGCCAAATTGACCAGCTGCCGGGCCTCGGCACCCGCATGGCCTGTTTTGAGCGCCGGCGCTGCGCTGCGGGCCCATTCGGCCGCATCTTCCAGCAGATCGCCCTTGTCTGAGCCCCCGGCGGTCGTTATGATGCGGCTCGCGCAGGCGATCGCCTGCCGGGTGTATTTGTCCTTGACTCCCTCAAGTTGTATGCGGTAAGCCAATTTATTGATATGAAACCTTCAATCGATGCACTCACCATTGAAGAGTTTCTTGGTGCCACTGCACAGGGGATTTTCATACCTCGTTATCAACGCCACTTCAGCTGGGACAAGGGGCACTTTAACCGCTTCCTTGAGGATATTACCAAGGATATAATGGCAGAAGACGAGCCGGGACCTCGCACTTTTCTTGGTAGCATTATCTGCTACTTAGTGCAGAAAGGCAAAGACCCGGACCTGCCTAAAGATCTCCCCCCGAGCCCCTACCTGATTATCGACGGTCAGCAGCGCATCACCATGATTGTGACCATGGCCATCTTGCTTCACTATAAGATCAAAACTCAGTTCCGAGGGGGTGAAAATAGATGGGTGGACCAAGAGACCCGCAAAACATTAGTCAGCTTGAAAAACCTTATCTCGGTGGACATGGGCGATAACATTAGAGCTCCTAAAATAATAAGAGCGGAAGCAGACATTTGGAGCAAAGATGGAGAAGGCGAGTACCTCTCTCCTATTGCCAGTTTTACTCATAGGTATCTTAAGTATCTCGATAACCCTGGCGCTGATAGTTTTGACATTAGTGACGCTTCGGAGAGCAATATATTTAACGAGTTGGCAGAAAAATTAAATGAGGCGATTGATGAATTCCCGAAGGAAGATATCGCCAAGAATCTGAAGAATAATAGGAAATTTATGGAAGAACTCTGGGGAGAAGATGGCGTGGATGAGGCATTTAACCTAATGAATAAGAATAAGAGATTATTTGAATTCCTGCTGCTAGTGAGATTCTTACGTACTCAGATGTACGTTATTCACGTCACAATACTTGGTCGTTATGATGGCTCTTACGCCATTTTTGATCGACTCAACACTGCCGGGGCCTCTCTCAATGTTTTTGAATCCTTTAAGCCAAATATAATTAGAGTCATGGATAAAAAGTACCCTGGAAGCGCGCAAGAGAAGATTGTTAAAGAAATTGAGGGAAGTTATGTAGAAATAGAAGATAGGAAGCAATCTGATGCTTATGTGTCCGAGTTAATCACATCCTTTGCTTTGGCCTACTCCGGAGACAAGCTCAGCAAGAACCTTATTGTCCAACGCGACTACCTACTGAAGCATTTCAAGGAACCTAGTAAGGATTCAGGCCATCTCCTAGAATACCTTCAATGCCTAAGGTCGGTTAACAAAATGAAGCAGCTATTCGGGGGCGGAAAAGATGATCTGGAGATCTTTCTTCGCACATGCAAAATATCAATTGATGATGAACTTGACGGGAAAATAGATGAGGCAAGCTTTTGCTTGCGGTTTCTTAAGGAAGCGGGCTTTAAAATCACCGTTTCTTTACTCTCAATTTATCTGCACCAGGTCCTCAAGCGCCCGGAGAAAAACTCTATCAAGCAATTCTGCGATGCCATTTGTATAATAGCCGCATTCTGCGCCATCTGGCGATCATCAGCGGAGGACACAAATAACATCGATGACAGGATTAGAAAGATTATGCAGAATCCGCACAAAAATGGAGTTATGCAGTTGTGTACTAGCAGAGAAAATAAAGGCGCAGAACCTCTAACTAGCAACGAACTGAAGAAACTGTTTAGGCTGTATATTGCTGAAGAGTACAAACTAATCAAGAATGCGAAGACATGGGGAGATGAGGTGGCCAAAAGGCAAATTTACAAAAATACTGGATTGGTGCGCTTTATCCTTCTAGTTGGCTCCCATAATACACGAGCTGAAAAACAAAAGACTCCAAGACTGGAACTAGTGCCGAATGACTCCGTCAAACCTCTAATTGCTGCTGGGAGTTTTGACGATGATCTCTTTCGATCAGTCGAACACATAATTCCTAAAAATGAAAGCGAGGGCTACGATAGTGGATACACGAAGGAGCAAAAGAATCAATTATGGAATCTTACCTTGCTGCCTGGCCCTATCAATGCAACCTTTAACAACAAAACTTGGCCTAAGAAGCATGCAATGTACCGGTATTTCTCAGCGGAAAGCCCGGCAGAGCACGCACAATCTATTGAGGAACTAAAACCCATCTTGGGGAAGAAACTCAGCAAATTTCTAAAAAAACATGAAAAACGAGGTTACTTGCCGATGACCAAGTACTACGCTCTACTAAACACAAAAAGCTTCCGAAAGACACACAGCGCTAAAAGGAATGAGGCGATTTTCGACAATTGCTGGCGCAAACTCGCAAAAGAATGGCTGGGCTGGAAAATGGAAAACAATTAGATGAACAATCAAATCATTGACAAGCCTGAAATCAAATCGATTCAGGACTTCCTGGCCGAAAGAAACACGCTTGGGATCTACATTCCCGCATACCAGCGCTACTTCAGCTGGGGACAGGAGCAATTCATACGCTTCTTCGAGGATGTCGCCACTGATATCAGGCGCGACACTAAGCCTCAGCACTACATGACCTTCCTCGGCAGCATCATCTGCTTCGACGATGTGGAGAAGGAGACCATAGCTCCGGGATTGAAGCCGCAGCAGCCCGAGCGGGTCTACAACATCGTAGATGGCCAGCAGCGCATGCTCTTCATCAACATCCTCTCAGTTCTTCTGCACAAACTTATCAGCAGCGACTACATCAAATTGCTTGATAAGGATGAATGGTTCAAGCAACAGGTGGAAGAGTTGCAAGAGAACCTCATGAGTATCATCTCGGTCAAGATTAGTGGCAAAAAGACGGCTAGCCCTAAGATCATCAGAGCCATAGTCGACGAATGGGCCAGGACAGAGGATGAAGAGAAACTCAGATCTCCGTCCGCGCGTTTCCTCGATCAATATCTTAAATATGTGGAGAAAGGCATGCCGCGGGGATTTAGTTACAGTTATCAGGGGGTGTCCGAGGATCTGAAGACCAAGCACAGCAATTTCCTGAGGCATGTAGCTGAACTGGAAAAGTTGCTCCGTAATTTCTGCAGACAAATTCAGCCAAAAGACAAGGAAATCAGGTATGAACTAGCCAGCGTGGATGAGCTAGTGAAAAATTCGGTACTCATGGAGTCTGCCTTTCCCAACGATATTAGCGAGGACTACAAGGAGGGCAGATTTGATTTCGCAGGGCCGTTGAAAGATCAGAAGGAAGAGCTTTTCCGTGCCCTGCTGCTTGGCAATTACGTCTATCGCTGCGTATATGCGATTATCGTCGTGACGAGAAACTCCTACGACAGGACATTGACCGTGTTTGATGCGCTGAATGTAACTGGGCGCTCTCTCAATGCTTTTGAGACTTTTAAGCCCGATGTGATTAAGCTTGGCATCCCGGGGTACCGAGATAGTGATCGCAAAATATACATCGACAGAATCGAAGCTGACATGAATCGGCGCAAAAACCGCAAGGATGTCGACAAGCATGTCTCTGAGCTCATCGTGTCATTCGCCCTGGCCAATTCCGGCTTTAAGCTAAGCAAGGACCTGCACGATCAGCGCTCTTATCTGCGCTCTACCTTTGAGCAACATAACAAGGATCAGTGGCAATACTTGGAATACCTCAAGTTCTTCAGCAGCGTCAATGACATGAAGCGCATGTTCGAAGCCGAGGACAACGGCCTAGAGACCTTTCTGCGCACTTACAAGTCCGATATTTATATTCCGGACCCATTAGTCAAACATATCGATGAAGCAACGTTCTGCCTGCGTTTCCTAAGCAAAGCTGGATTCACCATCACCATCTCCCTGCTCTCGATTTACCTGCATCAAATTCAGGCGCAGAGCTTTAGCGAAGAATCAATCGAGCAATTCTGCGATGCCGTGCGGAAAACAGCTGCTTTTTGCGCCATCTGGCGATCGTCCGCTGAGTCCACAAACCGCATTGACGACAGGATTAGAAAGGTCCTGGGCGCAGATAAGAAGGGGTCAGCAATGAACGGGCGGCCTCTTTGTCGTTATGACTACAAGCAGAAGAAGCCTCTTGAGCCCCTGGAATTGGAAGAGCTGAGCCGGATTTTCAAAGCGCTAGTTGCCGAAATGTATGAAATACAGGAATTTCCACAATGGGCTAAGCTAGCTACGGGCGTCCCTGCCTATAAGATGAAGCAAGTAGCTCGCTTCCTCCTGCTCGTAGGATCAAACAGAACTAAAGCTGTCATGCAGCAAAATGCCCCCTGCTTAGAGACAGCTACGCTAGGCGCGGTTCCGGAATTGATAAGCCGGCATGGCTTTGACGACCCTATTGTGAAATCGATTGAGCATATCATTCCACAAAATGATGGGGAAGCCAGGGACAGTGAATACTCCAAACAAGAGAAACATCATCTGTGGAATCTCACCCTCGTACCAGCTGAGGTGAACTCAATTCTTGGTAACAGAGACTGGAAACTAAAGCGGGCTCTCTATCAGTACTACTCTGCTGAGGACAAGAAAGAGCAGAAGCGTTATCTCGATAGGCTGGGGGAAGAACTAGACCCCGAGCAATTCAATCGCTTTCGTAAGAATCAGGACTACGGCTACCTGCCCATGACCAAGTACCTTTCCCTTATCAAAGGGAACTTCACGAAAGAAAAAGGTGAAGAAAGGAACAAGGCAATAATCAAAAATTGCTGGCGCGTCCTCGCAAAAGAATGGCTGGGATGGTAACTCTATCGAAGTTGGGAGCTGTCTGCCTTAAAATGCCCAGGCAAGCCTTCCATGAGCGCACTAGATCTCACCCCTACTCTGGAACAACTGCTCCGGCTGTCCATCAATCGCGTTAAGAAAGATAAGCCGCACAAGCCGCTGCTGGTTCTAATCATGCTTATGCGCCTGCGCAACGAAGGGACCGAAAGCCTGCCATTCACGGAGGTCCGGCCAGTACTCACCAGCATTCTTGAGGCCCTCGACTTCCCGCAGGCAAATGTTGCCTATCCCTTCTGGCTCCTGCAAAATGATCATGTGTGGCGGGTGCGCAAGGATGACAGGCCATTGGATCCAGAAGAGATAGGCCATGTCGGCAAAGATGGGCGCGTGCACCCTGATGAGCCGAAAATGGAGGAAGTCAACCCTTCAGGCGGTTTCCGCAAGCCAATCATCGAGGAATTGAACGACTCACCGTGGCTGATCGACACCGTCGCCGACCGCCTTCTCGAGAAGTTCTTTAAGCCAAACGATCATACCAAGCTAAAGCACCTGATTGGCTACCACGATGTTCCTTCCCGCAATCAGCTGATTTTCAGCAAGAATGTCCTGCTGGCCTACCAGTCGTGCTGTTCGGTCTGCAACTGCCCACAGGACCGGCTGTTCAACAACCTAGTGGAACTAAGCGCTGCGCCCATCATTTCTGACAGCAAGCACGCCAATCTCAAGGCCCGGGACGGCATTTCCCTATGTAATCTGCACGGCACGCTGTTTCGCAGTGGCCTAATCACCTTCGTCGCCAATGGCGCTGACTATCACCTGAAAGCATCTAGCCGGCGCCCCGAGATTTACAGCGATGCCATAGGCCGCATCTACAACTCGAGCGATTTCGACCTGGGCGGGCTTGAAAATAAGGAGTTGCTGCTGCCCGCCGCAGCTGCGGATCGCCCAGCAAGCGCCCTGCTCCAGATGCATAATGAGAGCATTTTCCTGGGATAAGAGCCGACAGCACCTAAAATACAACCATGCCAGTAGACCAACGCAAGCTAAGGAACCATAAAGCCAGGCTGCCTGACGCGCTTCACCCATTCCTTGGGCTGCTCATCGACAGGGCGCGCAATGCCCAAGGCTCGCCCCACAAGCCGTTGCTGGCATTGATGATGCTGATGCGGCTCAAATACGAAGGGACCGAGAAGTTGCCCTACCGGGAAATCAAGCCCGTGCTAGAGATCATGCTACGGCAGCTCAATATCAGGACCACTAACGAGGCGCTTGTAGCCAATCCTTTTTGGCGCCTGCAAAATGAAGGTGTCTGGAAGGTCACAGACGCTGAGGGATCTTCCATCGATGAACTGGCAGTTACTACGCTTAACGGCCCGAAAAGAAGACGGCCTGCAGACAACAAATTGCGCAAACTCAATCCTTTGGGATCTTTCAGCACGCCGGTACTGAAATGCCTCAACCGGGAACCCGAGCTAATCGACCAGCTTGCCGAGGCCATCATGGACCTTTTCCTGGATCATCACAGCCCCATCCTAGTGCGCCAGACCATCGGCTTCTATGCCACCGATGACAGCGAGCCCCTGCTCTTCAGCAGGAACGTATACAAAGCCTATCAATCTAGGTGCTGGATCTGCGACCGCGACAAGCGGCTGTTCAACCGCCTGGTCGATTTGAACCCCACTCCCATACATCCGGATGCTATGCAGTCGAGCTCTCCTAGCGGCGGCATCGCCTTGTGCGACCTTCACAACCTGCTGTTCCGGAGCGGACTGATAACGATTGTGCCCAAAGGGGACCAGCAATACTCCCTCAGAATCTCCACGTACAAGCGCAGCATCTACACTTCTCAGCTCAAGGGCATCCCTAGGTTCGGGCAATGGCTGAGGAAATTGGAGGAAGGACACCGACCCCGGCTGAACCCGCCAGCCTCTGCGGACCAGCGCCCTTCAGCTGAAATGCTGGAGTGGCACAGGGAGAAGATTTTCCTGTAGCCAGGATTTAGCTAGGTCGTTAGCCCTGCTTGTCTGACTTGAATTTGCGCCTGGCGCTGACGAACTGGTACGGCAGCACCAGATCATAGAAGGTTCCCTCGTGGAGGGTGTAGTGGCCGTATTTATCTGCGAATGCTACTAGCTTGTCCAGATGTACGCTACATTGGAGCCTGCGCTGGTTCTTGGAATCTATTTTCGGGTTGAGCACCACAGCTCCCAGGGCATCCTCGAGCTCCTGCTTTTGCTGCTTGGCCCAGGCGGAGGCTTTGCCTGCTCATCTTTGCCCGGGCCGAACCGCGTCAAGCCATCGTGGAAAGCGGCAATCCTGTCTTCCGAGACGGTACCGAGCAGGAAGTTAGAGTAGCTTTCCTCGATGATGATCTCGTGGATGCGATTGAAGATCTTGCGGTCACCTTCCTGGACCCACTCCCCTATCAGCATCCTGTACGGCACATGATCCATCGATTGCCAGAACAGCCGCGCATCAGCGAGCGTGACCGTATGCCCCTTCGTCGTCTTGATCGACGTGGGTATGCCGCGCTTGAGGTCTTCTTGAGCCCCGATGTCGAATCTGTCCGTTGGCTGGCGGCGGCGGTCAGTGGCCATGTGGCCGAAGATGATGCTGGCGGTCTTGATCCAATTCTCGAACTTCTTGCCATGCATCTGGTTGGACGGGCCATAGCCGTCATCCATGATAGGCCTCCCGCAGCTGGAAAGCTATCTCCGCCTTCGACAGGGAGCGCGCTCCCGCTGTTTGACACACCAGCGGCAGCCAGTCCACCTGCTTGAGCGCTCGCATCACGCCTCGCTTCACTTCCTTGATGAAGTAGTGTGAGTTCTCAGACAGGCTGGTGATGTTGCTGGTGATGATGGTACCGGCATAAAAGCCCACGCGGCGCATGGCGAAGTCAGCGCGGCGTGGATTGGTGAACTCCAGCAGATGGGCGATGCTGGGAGGTTCCGGATCGATCCTGTCCTTCTTGCGCCGCTTCCAGGTCTGCCAGGCGCAGGGGACATCATGGGGACGGCCTTCGAAAATAAAGGCCAGGCGCTCGATGTCATTGTCCTTGCATAGGTGGAAGCTTTTGTGCAGCCGCCGGTGGATGCTCAGCTTGCGGAACGTACGCGGCACGATGAATGAGATCTCATCGGCGAACCCCGCCGCGCGGTTGAAGAACCGGACTGCCAGCAGGGCATTGCGGCCAAACGGCGGATTGCCTATCACGACAACACGCGCGTAGTCATCCAGGCCCGGGATATCCTTCTGCAGGAAGTCGCCCCGGATGATGCCCTTCGCCTTCGGAGCCAGGTCCATAGCGTAGACCTTCCTGCCCTGGCTGACCAGGGGCTTGACGAACGCTCCCGTACCCGCCGAGGGCTCGACAAACAGGACATCGGGGTCGTGCCAGCGGCGGACGACCTCGCTGACGAGGGCTTGCGCCAGCTCGGGGCGCGTGTAGAACTGATCCAGGCCGTTGGCGTCTGCCATGATAGGGATTTTAACACAATACCGCCCTGTAGGGCCTGCCGACCGCCCAGGCCACTAGAAATAGGGCTGTTCCGGGCTCTCAGGCCCCGATTACCTGCTCACTGGGCCTCTCGGCGCATAGCGTAAAATCACGCTGGATTGTGAGTACCGCCCCTACCCTAGCCAACAGATTGACTAGCGTCCAGGAGGTCCTCAAGCGGGAATACCTCCAAAAGCATCGCAATCCCTGGGTAATCGCCTACTCCGGCGGCAAGGACTCGACCCTGCTGCTGCATCTAGCCTGGGAGCTGCTGCTCAGCCTGAAGCCTAGCCAGCGCCGGCGCAAGATCTTCATCGTCTCCAACGATACCTTGGTCGAATCGCCCTTGGTGATCAACCACCTCAAGCAAAGCCTGGGCAAGATCAACAAGGCCGCGGCCAAGCAGCAGCTGCCCATCGAATCCCACCTGACCAAGCCCAATTTCGACCAGTCGTTTTGGGTGAATGTCATCGGCAAGGGCTACATCCCGCCGACGCGGAACTTCCGCTGGTGCACCGACCGGCTGAAGATCATCCCGACCAACAACTTGATCAAGCGCCTGGCGCTCGAGCACAAGAAGGTCATCCTGCTGATTGGCTCCCGCCTGAGCGAGTCTCAGAGCCGGCGGCGGGTGATGATCAAGCACGGAGCCAAGGCCGACGCCATGAACCCGCACGGGAGCATCGAGGACTGTCTGATGTTCTCGCCGCTGGCAGACCTGACCAACGACGACGTCTGGACCCTGCTGCTGCAGCGCGATCCGCCCTGGGGCGGCAAGCACCGGCAATTGATCACCCTCTACAAGAACGCCGGCGGCGGCGAGTGCCCGCTGGTGCTCTCCAAGGACGACGCCCCCTCCTGCGGGTCGAGTTCCCCACGGTTCGGCTGCTGGACCTGCACGGTGGTGGAGAAAGACAAGAGCATGCTGGGCTCGATCGCCTCCGGCAAGGCCGACGAGACCGAAAAGCTGGAGGCCCTGCTGGACTTCCGCAACTGGCTGGTCGAGCTGCGTGATGACAGCGACAACCGCATGGACGTGCGCCGCGACGGCTCCATGAAGATCGGCGAGGACGGCACGCAGACCTACGGGCCCTTCAAGATGGAGGTCCGCAAGGGCATCCTCGCCAAGCTGCGTGAACTGGAGGCTGAGGTCGGGAACCGGTTGATATCCAGCGCCGAGGTGGAGTACATCGAGGACATCTGGCGCCGTGACACCATCAAGGAAGACGGGCGCAACGCCCTCCTGGACCATTTGAAGGAAGAAGCAGCCTAGTGAGTGACATCACCTCCAGGGTCGTCACCATCAGCGAGCTGTATAGCCAGGGGCGCTTTCAGATTCCCTGGCACCAGCGCAACTACAGCTGGGACCGGGCCCAGGTCGAGGAGCTGCTGATCGACATCGACGATGCGGCTGCGGAGAAGCGCATCTGTTATTTCCTCGGCTCGCTGCTGCTGGTGCGCAAGCCCAAGGATCTGTGGGAGATCAACGATGGCCAGCAGCGGATGATCACCTTGTCCCTGATCGCCAGCTGGCTGGCGCGCAACGCCTACAGCGGCAAGAACGCGAGCAAGGCCAAGCTGCGGCGGCTGTCGGAGCTGATGTTCTCCAACTACAAGCCCTCCATAGGCTCCGACGACTTCTTCGACAAGCTCAAGCCCCGCATCATCACGCCCGACGAGTACCGGCCGTCCTATGAGATGCTGCTGCGGGAGGGCGGCATCGGGCATGCGGGCCATCTCAAGACCGCCTGGGAGACGATTGCCGAGCATTTCGGCAAGCGCAAGCACAGCGCGGAGCGGTTTGCCGACTACCTGCTGGACAAGCTAGAGGTCTCGTGCATCTATATCCCCGGCAACGTCAATCCGAACTCCATCTTCGAATCCATCAACTGCCGCGGGCGCAAGCTGGACGATTTCGACTTGATCCGCAACTATCTCTACTCCTTCTTCAACAACCGCAATGCGGAAAAGGAGGCGGTGCACCAGAAGCTGGAGCAGCTGACGGTTCGGCTAGGGAATAAGAAGAGGATCGCCGAATACCTGGATTGCTTCTTTCAATGCAAGTACGGGTATTTACAGCATAATTTCTTCTATCGCAACGTCAAGCGGGCGATAGAGGCAGCTGAGCGGACCGGCAGCCCCAAGCAAACCCGGGAGAAAATATACTCCTTGATAAGCGAGTTTGCTGTACAGCAATTATATACTACCGGGGGCTATGGGTTCGATTGGCCTCTGGGTCATACTCTTTTATCAACTGCTTCTCATAACAGTCCACCTTGTCCTTGGGGCAAGGTTTGAAGCAGATCCGAAGGCGCTTCCCCTGCGCCTTGATGATATCGCGAAGTACGTCATTGTGACAGTTGGTGAGGTGTTTCTTCAGCCGCTCTCTGACCGGCTGCTCGGCAACCTGGCCTATATACGCTATTGTCCTGCTGGCTCCTGAACCCGGGTACCAGATTATATAGACCCCGCAGGTGTCATCCAATCTGCGATCATCCTTGTCCAGCTCATACAAGGTCAGGACGCCTTCGAAGGTGGTTTCGAAATGGAGTTTGTTCACAGGGTCCATGTTTGCAACACCAGTTTAACCAAATCAGATTGGCGCTTCTGCACCAATTTCGGCGTCCATTTTTTGCCATAGCCAGCAATCGCCTGCGTGAGTTTGTATGAACTAGCGCGGTACGCGCCAAGCTTCTCACGGAATGTGACGGGAAGGCTAGTACCAGTCCTTGCTTCGTCACTTCTCAGCAATGCGAGATTGCCGATACGATTGACGTAGAGAGGAGCCTCGTCCTTAGGGAAACCGGGCCATTGCGCCCAGCTTTTCTCTGAACGAGGAAGTATATGCTCTACTTGGATCCCACCATTGGGGACGTGGTCACAGGCATAGATGCCTTCTAGCAGCGTGCGAGCTTTCGCCAAGCTATTGATGGATAGATCCTTCATAATCCCACCAAACCTGTTGCTGTTCATTATAACCTCAGCATTATGGCAATCCTTGAGGTCTCGAGCAATGTCTAATTTTGAAGGGTTTTTAGTGCTATATATGCCACAAGCAAGCTGGGAGAATTGTTCCGCATACAGGGAGGGGGACAAGGTTGTTACGGCGAAGGTGGATCGCATGAGAAAGGCATTAAACACTGATATTTGCCTATTCACATGCATCACGGTTGCCAAATCTTTGTTTCGATTGGGAAAGCAGCGCATCAGCAAAGTCAGCAAGGCAAAGGAGATTGGATAGGTGACCTTGTAGTCCTTCATCTCGCCCAGCATGGCTGTAAGCGGCCGCGGGGCCTTGTTTTTCGTCAGGAACTCAGAGAGAAAAGCCATGCTCTCATCGTTGCGCGGCCTCTTCATGCCGGCGAATAAGGAGAGGTTTTTGTGCTCGGTTAACTCGCTTACTGCGCATTATCATGGGAAATGACAAATCTTTTCTGGCAAATCAGGCCAAACTAGGTGATATCACCTACTACATCCTTTCCATGAAAATCAAGGAAGTAGTGGAGATTGTCAAGATCTTCAGCGAAGAGCCTGAATCTGAGGGGATTGACATAGAAGAGCTCTATCAAAGAGATATTGACTACAGCCGGATAGTGAAGCATATCGCTCCCTATTTGGTCAACACGAGAGAACGATTCTTTGGTGCTGTGATCGTAGCTGCGCAGAACTTTGGCGACAAGCAGTTTAAAGCGCTGAAGGATTTCATGGCTGAAGGTGCGATTAAAACCACCAGCAAGCTCGGCGAGCCTTACCGCGAAGATTTCCTAGGTGCCGCGGGAAGTGTGGGCCTGCTTACCTTCACTGGCAAAGAAAAATTGATAGCGTTGGATGGCCAGCATCGAGTCAAGGCTCTAGGATTTGCTAGCGGTAAAGCGAATTGGAAATCGGAATTGGATTTTAAGCCTGACAAAAGCCTGGCAGAGGAAGACTTATGTGTTATCTTGCTAGGTGACGAACTAAGCAGATCAAGAAAAATCTTTAAGGATCTCAACTCAAATGCCAAAGTCACGACAAAGAGTGAAAATATTATTGTCAATGATGATGATGTCATAGCCTGTGTCACTAGGAAGATTGCCAATGAAGTGATCGGTGCTAGGCTGGTGAATTTTTCTTCCAACTCTCTAGCTAATAACTCCTATCACTTCACCACTCTCGTGACCATATACAAGGCTACCGAAGCATTCCTCAGTCAGAAATATGAAGTCAAGTTCCGGGCGGCAGATAAAAGGCAACTGCCCAGCGCCTCAACAGTTAGAAACTACCAACGGGAGGCAAAGAAGTTCTGGGAGGATATAACGGAAGAAACCGAAGATTGGCGAACAGCCCTTGCGGACCCTAACGAGCGTGGCGACAAAGAGCGAATTAAGATGCGTAGAAAGAGCTTGTTGGCCTTGCCCCTCATTCAACTTGCCTTTGTGAAAGCCTATGTGCGGCTACTCGAGAGCGGCATGGAACACAAGAAAGCGATCCGGCAACTAAACAAAATCGACTGGTTCAATCCTCCTGAAGATGCTCGCAGACCAGAATGGCACAGCGTGTGCATGTCGTCAAATGGCAAGATAAGTAACAAAAAGATGCCTCTAGCTATCAGAGTCATCGCCTATATGGCAGGCGAACATCTAAACCCACAATTCAAACAGTTGCTGTTAGAAGATTATCAACGTAACCATTGGAATCCAGATCCTAAAGAGAGGGATAAAGTCCAATTGCCGCCACAAGTCAGTTAATAAAAATCAACAAGGATTAAGCCATGCCCACCACCGTACCCGCGATGAAAGCCCGCCTGGGCGACATCAACTATTACATCGTCTCCATGAAGGTTGGCGAGCTAGCCGAGAAGGCAAAGATTCTCAGCGAGCAGCCTGAATGGGAGAACTCAACCATCGAAGAGTTGTACCAGAGGAAGATCAACTACAGCCGGGTAGAAAATCAAATAGCCCCCTACCTCGCTGGAACCAAGTCTCGGTTCTTCGGATCCGTCATCGTCGCGGTAAGAAAATTCAAAGACGACCAGTTCGAATCACTGGAGGAATTGTCAGATTCCGGCCTGGTGCAGCGCCCTAGCAAGGCTTATAGAGAAGCCACGCGCGGCGTAGGCATTATTACCTTCGATGGCGGGGAAGTCATGGAGCCCCTGGACGGCCAGCACCGCATCAAGGCTCTCAAATGCGCCATATCCGGCACAGGAAAGAATGGTCAGGAGCTAGGCTTCCTGCCTGACCCCGATCTAGCTGATGAGGATGTCTGCGTCATTTTAGTACCGCATCAGCTCAAGCAGTCGCGTAGGATTTTCACTACAGTGAACAAATACGCGAAAAACACCACAACTAATGAAAATATCATCGTCAATGATGATGATGTCATAGCGCGGATTACCCGGATGATAGCCAATGAGATTTTTGGAGCCCGGCTAATCAACATGGAGTCAAACACCCTGGGCGTCACATCCGGCTACTTCACAACCCTCTCAACCATTTACACATCCACCGAGGCGATGCTCTGCAGCCGATTTAAAAGGAAGTTCTCGACCATGGATAAAAAGGCCCTTCCAGAAAAAGGAAAGGTCACGGCATATGAGAACGCGGCTCGGAATTTATGGGGAAAACTAGTTAAGGATATTGCCCAATGGAGCGCAGCACTGAAAGATAAAAGCCCCAAAGGAGACAGTAATCGCAGCGAGATGCGCAAAGCTAGCCTGCTAGGCCGACCTATTGTTCAGCAGGTTCTCATTGAGTCTTATATAAGGCTGCGCAATGCTCAAATGAGTCACAATCAAGCATGTACGCGGCTCAACAAGGTCGATTTTGGTGTTTATGCCAGGCCTGAGGACAGGCCGGAATGGCATGGTGTCTGCATCACACCAGCCGGCAAAATGACCAATAAGCTAGTTCCTCTAGCTATACGCATCATTGCTTACATTGCTGGTGAAAATCTCACCAAGGGCAACAAAGATCAATTGCTGAGCGACTACAAGAAAAATGATCCTGCTAGGAATAAAAGCCACATCCAGCTTCCGCCGCAGGTGAAAGCCTAGCAAGCTCACTACTCCGCCGGTCTAGACTGGCTACGGCAGCTAAAACCCAAGAAATCAACATCTTATCGGCAGCGCGCCAAGCAAATCATATAATTTCCCTATGGCTCCTAAAGACAATTCGGACTGGGCTCTGGACGAATGGATCCTGTCGCTGGAGATTTTTCTCAATAATGGGCATCTGACCTACTCGGAACAGATAAGTTATCTGAAGAAGCATGTGGAGGTGCGCCAGCAGCTAGGCAAACTGCTCGGGCACAAGATGTCTCCCACTTATCGCAATGCTGACGGGCTCTGGCTCAATCAACAGCAGCTGTTCAATCAACAGCCCGGAGGCAAGAAAGGGCGTATTTCCAAAGGCGCCAAGCGCGTCTGGGAGATTTTTCGCAATCATCCCGACTCGCTGCGCAAGGCCTGCGACCTGATCTACGCCAATCTATACCCTTTCATCAACGCCTCCCATCGGCGCAACGGTGTCCTGGCGCCCGATTTATCCTTTGACAACTTGCACGCCGAAGGTTTCTACCTAACCTACCAGCATGTGGCACGCGATAAGCCCATGACCCTAGCCGCGGTTAGCAGTGCCTTAGCGGCCCAGAGGAAACAGGATGCTTTGCTGTGCCAGGGCTGCGGCCAAGAGCAAGCTGATCGTAAGAATACTTTGCTGCACTGCCACTACATAGGAAATCAGCTTGAAATGCTAGAGCACTCGAAGTTCAAGCACACCCAATACCGCCTGTACTGCGAGCAGTGCCACGACAAGGAACACGCTAAGAAACCCTGGATCAACCTCCAGGAGCAGCACCTGGCGCTCTAAAGCCCCTCCTCGGGGCTCATAAACACACACCTCTCCGCCCGGCACTCCGCCGGACGGCTCAGGATATGCGGGTAGAAAGGCCTACAGGAACTTGTAGGTCAGCTCGTAGCTGGAATCGGCGTCAGAGCCGTTCGTGGCCGTGTAGCCCAGCTGCCAGGCCTGGTCGCCCTGGTCCAGCTTGAAGCCCAGCGCATATTCGCGGTCGGATCCGACGCGCTGATAGCCGCCGTAGGGCTGCAGCACCCCGCCGTTGACCGCCAGGCCGTAGCTGAACTCAGCGTCCAGACGAGCCTCTGCCGTCAGGTTGAGGCCGCTGTAGTCCTGTCGGCCCCATTCGGAGGGCGCCGCGCTGCCGTAACTGGGCTCAACCTTGGCCGCGAAGCCCAGGCCGCCGAACTCGCGCGTGGCGATGAAATTGCCCGCGAAGCCGACTTCCTTGTGGTTCTTAATCTCGACATAGCGGACTTTGGCCCCTAGCACCGTACGGTCCTGATAGCGATAGTCCAGGCCCGCGCTGGCTTCGTAGCCCACGCCCTCTTCATCCGGCGTCCACGAGCCGTTGCCCGAGATCGAACCGTAGACGTCAAGCGCGTCGTAAATCGACAGCTGCTGCTGGCTGAGGTAGGAAACGCCTAGCCGGGCGGCGTTGCCACGAGTACGCGCTGACTCGGCGGTTGTGTCGAGATCGAACGTGTGGAAGTTGTTATCCGGTGTGTTAGTGTTATCACCATTACTAGCGAAATCCACTTCCACCACGCGGTGCTCGAGATCAATCTCCGTGCCGCTGATGAAACCATCGACAATCACCTGCGCCGAAGGACCGACGCCGACGAAATCGCTCAGGTCCTCACGAAATCCTCCGCCAAAGAAGAAGACCTCGGTCTTGTATGAGCCTTTGTCGGCCTGGAAATGTTCCCTTCCCCCTGTGTCTTGGTCGTAAGAGATGTCGTGAGTGGCATCGCCGCGGCCCACACCGGCCTGCACCCAGATGCGGCGGCCCAAGCCATTGCCCATCGATACGTAGCCATGGGCGGATTCGGCGTTGAGGCCGTAAGTCCGCGGCCGATTCGCAACTATGTACTCGCCTTGGAGATCCAACGATGAGTCCAGCTTGTTGAGGAAAATGCCCGCGGCGCTGTCGTAGCCCAGCGGGACATCAAAACCAGCCCGGTAGTTGGTCACATTGCCCTCGTACTCCAGTTTTTCATCATGGGTCTTGCCGTTGTAGCTGGCGATGTCGATGCCACCGTACAGCCCCGCATCCTCGGTACCGACGGCGCCAGCACCGGTGCGCGCTTCCATGCGGCCGGCGTTGGCGGAGCCCAGGCTGCGATGCAGGAGAGCCCCCATAGCGCTATGGACCCTGTTGTACTGGGCGGCGGTGCCCTCGGCGTCAGCTCGCTGCTGCGCGTTCTGGGCGAAAGACGGGGACGCGGTCACCGCCAGGACGGCGATTGCCAGTGGGGAAATGGCACGGGTCTTGGTCATTGGCTGGCCCTGGGCGATGAAAATACTAAATTGCCATTATTTTACCAATAATGCCCCTCTAATCGCAATTTCCCCCGGCTGACGGGCCGGATTCCGTGAAATATTTGACGGACCGAGGGCCCGATAGGCTATAATATGCGACCCGCAGGCTATGAAAACCCTCTGCCCCAACCACGCGCAGATCCAGCACGACTGGCTGCTGATCGACGCCAAGGGCAAGAGCCTGGGGCGCCTGGCCAGCCAGGTCGCCCTGCTGCTGCGGGGCAAGCACAAGCCCTCCTATTCCCCGCATGTCGACGCCGGCGACCACGTCATCGTCGTCAACGCCGCCCAGGTGGTCCTGACCGGCAACAAGGAGCGGGACAAGAAGTACTACCGCCACACCGGCTATCCCGGCGGCATCCGCGAGACCACCGCCGCCAAGGTCCGCGCCCGCCAGCCGCAGCGGCTGATCGAGCACGCCGTCCGCGGCATGCTCCCCAAGGGCCCGCTGGGCTCCAAGCTGTTCACCAAGCTGCGGGTCTACCCGGACGCGGCCCACAAGCACGACGCGCAGCTGCCGCGTCCCTACGACGAGACCGCCCAGGCGCGCTGAGCATGGCTACCAAGCAGCACCAGGGCTACGACCACTACGCCACCGGCCGGCGCAAGTCCTCGATCGCGCGGGTCTTCCTCAAGAAGTCGGGCAAGGGCAACATCACCGTCAACGGCAAGGCCCTGGACAAGTACTTCCGGCGGGACACCTGCCGCATGATCGCGCGTCAGGCGCTCGCCGTGACCGAGCACGACAAGGACCTGGACCTGAAGGTAACGGTAACCGGCGGCGGCGAGAGCGGCCAGGCCGGCGCGGTCCGCCACGGCATCGCCCGGGCGCTGGCCCGCATGGACGAGAAGCTGAAGGTTACGCTGCGGGCGGCCACGCCCGACCTGATCCGGCGGGACGACCGCATGGTCGAGCGCAAGAAGGTCGCGCTGCGCGGGGCGCGGGGCGCGCCGCAGTACTCCAAGCGCTAGGCCCCGGGCCGGCGATGAGGCCGGCGAAATTAAAATATCCCCTGGCATCATGAGCGCCGGCATGCAGGTAGCGGTCATCGGCGCCCGCGGATATGTGGGCGGCGAGCTGCTGCGGTGCCTGGAGCGGCACCCGCAGGTGGGGGCCGTGCTCCCCTGCTCGGGCAGCGCGGCGGGGACGGCGGTGTCGGCCGTGCACCCGCACTTGACGGGGAGCAAGCTGAAGTTCGTCGCCGAGCCTCCGGCGGACGCCAAGCTCGACGCGGTTTTCTACGCCACGCCGCCGAAGACGGCGATGCACACGGCCGGGCAGTGGCTGGAGGCCGGGGCGAAGGTGTTCGACTGCTCGCCGGACTTCCGGCTCAAGGACCTGGAGGTCTGGCAGCGCTGGTATGAGGCCGAGCACGCCAGTCCGGCGCTGGTCGCCGAGAGCGTCTACGGCCTGGTGGAGCACGCCCGGGCGGAGCTGGCCGAGGCGCGGCTGGTGGCGGTTCCCGGCTGCTATGCGACCGCGATCCAGCTGGCGGCGATCCCAATCGCCAAGCGGCTGGAGGAACTGGGCGCGCAGATCGAAATCATCGCCGACTGCGTCTCGGGGACTTCCGGCGCCGGGCGGGCTGACGGCCGCAGCGAGCTGCTGCTGGCTGAGGCCGACGGCAATTTCCAGGCCTACGCCCTGGACGGGCACCGCCACAGCGCCGAAATCGAGCAGGGCCTGCGGGACTACGCCGGCTGCGACCTCAACAATCTACGCTTCATCCCGCATTTGCTGCCGACGGCGCGGGGGATGTTCGCGACCGTGCACTTCCTGACCGGCCGGGACGGCGTGGAGGTCCACGCCATGCTGGCGGAGGCCTACCGGGACGAGCCCCTGCTGGAGGTCCTGCCCGCGGGCCAGTCGCCGCAGCTGGCGGCGGTGGCGCGGACTGCCCGGGCGCAGCTGGGCACGGCCGGCGCGACGGCGCTGTGCGCGATCGACAATCTCGGCAAGGGCGCCGCCGGCCAGGCGGTCCAGGCCTTCAACATCGCCTTCGGCCTGGACGAGGCCGCCGGCCTGCCATGCTAGGGGGTTTCACCCGCCTCCACCAGCTGCTCGCGGGCCTCCAGCGCCGGGGCTTCGGGACCACGCTGCGCATGACGTTCTCGCTCAGCCTGCTGCTGGGCCTGTTCCTGACCATCCTGCTTTATCCACGGGCGGAGGAAGAGCCGCCGGTCCCGCCGGGCGGCGAGCAGCTGGACCGGGCGCTGGAGCTCGCGCGGGACTACGAGCGGGAGAACCGCGAGCTGCAGCGCGCGCTGGAGGCTGAGCAGCGCCTGCGGCGGGTAGCGAACCAGACGACGGCGGCGCTCGCGGCGCAGATCCGCGAGCTCGACGAGGCCATCCTCGACAGCGAGCAGCGCCTGGCGTTCTACCGGCAGCTGCTCGAGGAGCGCGGCGGCGCGGCCGGCGACATCGCCATCCGCACCTTTGAGATCCTGCCGGACTACCGGGAGGACTCCCACCAGCTGGTGGTGGTGCTGTCGCAGCCGGGCGACAGCGACAGCTTCACCGGCGAGCTCGACCTGGTGCTGTCGCTGCGGGATGAGCAGCGCGGCGAGTTCGAGTTCAGGCCGGCCTTCGCGCCGGGGCTGCGGCAGGTCAATTTCCGCTACTATATAGAGTACCGCGAGTCCTTCATCGTCCCGGCGGGGGCCGAGATCGTCAACGGCCAGCTGGTGCTGCGCGACGCCGAGGGCGCGGTGGTATCCTCCCGCATCCTGCGCGAGCAGGGCTTCTAGCGAGCGGGCGCGGCGCAGTTTTGTAAAATAGCAAACCAGTCCCCTTACTCAGCCGGACGCAACCCTATTTCATGAACTTCAAATCCATCGCCATGGCGGTGGCCGTGATTGGCGTTGGCGTGCTCACCCTCGGGTACATGCGCGAGAACGCGACCAAGCCGCCCGAGGTCAAGCAGACCGAGCCCGAGGTCAGCGTCGCGGTCCTCGCCGCCGAATTGCGCAGGCACCAGCCGCGCATCGCGCTCATCGGCCAGATCGAGGCCAAGGACGAGGCCGCGCTCACCAGCCCGCTCGAGACCGAGGTTCTGCAGGTCTTCTTCGAAGAGGGCGATCCGGTCGCCAAGGGCCAGCAGCTGATCGAGCTGGACACCCGGGAGACCTCCTATCAGCTGGAGGCCCAGCTGGCGAGCATCGACGACATTAACGCGCAGATCGAGGCTTTGGACAACGACCTTGCGAGCAATGAGCAGCGGCTGGTTGAGATCACCAAGCTGTACAACCTCGCGAACGAGGAGCTCGAACGCGCGCGCGGGCTGCGCGACGCCGGCGTCGTGGCCCAGGCGGCGGTGGACAATGCGACCGCAGCGCTCAGCGCGCGCGAGCTCGAGCTGATTGCGCAGCGGCAGAACAGCGACGGGCTGCGCACTTCGCGCAAGCGCCTCAACGCCTCCAAGCGCGCGGCCCAGGCGCAGGCCGGACAGCTGCGGCTGGTGCTCGAGCGAGCGCGGCTCGAAGCGCCGTTCAACGGCGTGGTCAAGATCATGAATCCGTCCCTGGGGACCCGCGTCGGGCGCGGGCAGCTGCTGGTGCAGATCTACGATCCGTCCAGCCTGCGGCTGCGCGCGGCGATCCCGAACGAATACGCCCGCTTCGCCTTCGAGGGCACCGTCGCGGGAGAACTGACGCTGGAGAGCGGCTTGCGGCGCATCGCGCCGCTGGTGAACGTCGCGCCCGAGGCCAAGCAGGGCCGCGGCAGCGTGGACGCTTTGTTCGAGCTGCCAGGGAACAACGACTGGCTGCTGGGCTCGGCGCTGGACTTCACCCTGCTGCTGCCGGCGCGGGAGCGCAGCGTGGCGGTGCCCTTCGACGCCTTGTACTCGGGCTCGCGGGTGTACGTCGTCGATGCCGACAGCCGCGCGCGCGCGCTGGACTGCAGCAGCGAGGGGCAGGCCGAGGTGGACGGCGAGCTGCGGGTGCTGCTGCGCTGTCCGGAGCTCACCGAGGGCGACCAGATCGTGGTCAACCGCATCCCCAACCTGGTCTCGGGCACGAAGCTCAGGATTTCCTGAGCGCCCTTTCCTAGCTTTACCGCATGTTCGATATCGGCGCCCTGGCGACGCAGGTGGCGCGGTACCGCGTCGCGCCCAACCTGTTGATGCTGGCCTTCGCGCTGGCGGGCGGCTGGGCCCTGACGCGCATGCACACGAGTTTTTTCCCGGCCTTCGAGACCGACAAGATCGGGGTGACGGTTGCGCAGCGCGGCCTGGACACCCAGGAGGTCGAGGACACCATCTTGCAGCCGTTGGAGAACCGCCTGCGCGGTATCGACGGCCTCGAGGAGATGACGGCCTATGCGCGCGAGGGCAGCGCTTCGATCTGGCTGGAGTTCCCCGAGGGCACGGACATGGAGCGGGCGCTGACCGATGTGAAGGCGGCGGTGGACGAGGTTGCGCTGCCGGCGGACGCGGACGCCCCGCGCTCGACCATCCGGGCGCGCGAGGAGGAAGTGGCGAAGTTCACGGTGGCGGCGGACAACCGCGGCGAGCTCCGCGACCTGGCGCGGCGGCTGGAGGCTGATTTCAACGCCCAGGGCATCGCGAAGCTCAAGACAGTGGGCCTGCCCGAGGAGGAGATCGTCGCCTGGGTAGACCAGCGCCTGCTGCTCGAGCGGGGCATGACGCTGGCGGACGTGGGCCGCGCGCTGCGCGCGCAGAACGTGGACGCGGCGATCGGGGTGGTGAGCGGTTTGGGGAACGAGCGCAGCCTGCGGGCGGAATCGGCGACCGACGACCTCGAGCGCTTATACGCGCTGCCGATTGGTACGGCGGACGGCGCGACCTTCTTCTTGCGGGACATAGCGCGGCTCGAGCGTCGCAGCGCGTCCGACCAGGTCGAGCTGGTCCACAACGGCCGTCCGGCGGTGCGCTTCGAGATCATCAAGCACAGCGGCGGCGATTTGATCGGCACGGCCCAGCAGGCGCATGCGTGGGTGGAGAAGCTGCGCCCCACCCTGCCGGCGAACATTGATTTGCAGCTGCATGACGAGAGCTGGCGCGAGGTCGATGCGCGGCTGAAGCTGCTGGTCAAGAACGGCCTGGGCGGCATGCTGATCGTGGTGGCGCTGCTGTATCTGTTCCTGTCGCGGCAGGTTGCCTTTTGGGTGGCGATCGGGATTCCGGTGGCGATGCTCGCGACGCTGTTCGTCTTCGAGCGCGTCGGGGGCACCTTCAACATGATCAGCATGTTCGCGCTGATCATGGCGGTCGGCATCATCGTCGACGATTCGATCGTGGTGGGCGAGGACGCCCAGCGGCGTTTGGACCAGGGCGCGCCGCCGATGCGGGCGGTGACGGGCGCGGCGACGACGATGTTCACGCCGGTGTTCGCGTCCTCATTCACGACCATCGCCTCCTTCATGCCCTTGTTCCTGGTGGGCGGTACGATCGGCAAGATCATCTTCGACATTCCGCTGGTGATCGTGTGCATTTTGATCGCGGCGCTGCTGGAGTGCTTTTTGGTCCTCCCCGGCCACTTGTACGCTTCGTTCGCAGCCCGGCGCCCGGCGCCGCCGGGTCGGCTGCGGGCGGCGTTCGACCGCGGCTTCATCAGCTTCCGTGAGCGCGGTTTCCGGCCGGCGGCGAGTTTCGCGGTGAGACATCCGGGCGCGACCATCGCGACCTGCCTGACCTTGCTGGTGCTGAGCGTGATGCTGCTGGTCAACGGATTCGTTAAGTACCGTTTCTTCCCCGGCGCGGAGGTGAGCGAGATCCGCGGCATTCTGGAGTTCAGCTCGGGTACGCCGCGCGCGACGATGGAGGCCTATGTCAATCGCGCGGTCGACGAGCTGTATGCGACCGAGCGCGAACTGTCGCCCGACGAGCCCTTGCTGCTGAACGTAACCGCTCTATATGGTTACGGCGATGGCGGCGGCGACCATCGCGCGCGCATCGACGTTGAGCTGACGCCGCTGGACGAGCGCAGCGTGAGCACCCAGCGCTTCACGCGGCAGTGGCAACAGGCGCTGGGTCCGTTGCCGCCGGGCCTGGAGAAGATGTCGCTGCGCGGCGGGCGCCACGGCCACGGCGGGCAGGACATCGAGCTCCTCATCGGCGGGGCGGACATCGGGACGCTCAAGCAGGCCTCGCTCGAGCTGCAAGAGGCGCTGCGGGCGTTGCCGGAGCTAAGCGCGATCGCGGACGACACGCCCTACGGCGCCGACCAGCTGCTGTTCGAGCTGACGCCGCTGGGTCGCAGCCTGAACCTGAACGTCGACATGCTGGCGGGTCAGATCCGCTCGGCGGTGGACGGCTTCACGGTCCAGACCCTGACGTCGGACTTGGACGAGACCGACTTGAAGGTCCGCTATGCGGGCAGCAGCCTGGACGGGCTGTACATCCGCCTGCCGGGCGGGGACTTCGCGCCGCTGCATGACCTGGCGAGCTGGGAGCAGCGCAGCGACTTCGCATCCATCATCCATCGCGAGGGCCTGCCGGCGATCACGGTCACGGGCGATCTGGACGAGAACGCCTTGGCGAGCGTCGAGGACATCCTGGCGGGCCTGGAGGCTTCCACCCTGCCAGCGCTGCGCAGTACTTATGGAGTGACCATCGGCATCGAGGGGCAGAGCTCGGGCCATCAGCGGGCAATGGGCGACATGCAGGTGGGCCTGATGGTAACGCTGCTGCTGGTGTTCGTGATCCTGGTGGCGGTGTTCAATTCATGGAGCCTGCCGATTGTGGTGATGCTGTCGATGCCGCTGGGCGTGGCGGGCGCGATCGCGGGCCACGGCCTGATGGGGATGACGATGTCGATCCTGTCCTTCTTCGGCATCTTCACCTTGATGGGGATCACGGTCAACAACGCGATCGTCTTGGTGCGCTGCTTCCAGGACCTGAGCCCGCAGCTGGCGGACCGCGCGGCCTATGAAGCGGCGATCATCGAAGCGTCCTGCCGGCGCTTGCGGGCGGTGATGCTGACGACCTTGACGACGATCGGGGGCCTGACGCCGCTGCTGTTCGAGACCTCGCGGCAGGCGCAGTTTTTGATTCCGATGGCGGCGAGCATCGTCTTCGGGCTGGCGTTCTCAGCCTTGGTGATCTTGTTCTACACCCCAGCGTGCCTGGCGCTGCACGGCGCGGCGTCCCGGCTGCTGAGCCGGCTGACGCGTTCGGGTCCGGGCCTGCGGCGCCTGCAGGCGGCGAGGCACTAGAGATCATGCTGGGCATCGGCGGGCTGATCACGGCGTTCACGCGGCACCGCGTCTCGGCCGACGTGTTGATGCTGGCCTTCCTGCTCAGCGGGGCCTATGCGATGACCAAGCTGCCGGTGCGGTTTTTCCCGCCGTTCGAGACCAACACCATCGTCACGGTGGTGGTCCAGAGCAATTCGACGCCGGCGGACATCGAGGAAGCGGTGGTGGTACCGCTGGAGAACGCATTGCGCAACGTGCCCGACTTCACCAAGATCTTCTCGTACTCGCGGGAGAGCGTGGGCACGGTGATTTTGGAGTTCCCCGATTCGGTCGATCTGAGCAAGGCGCTCGAAGACGTCAAGGCTGAGGTCGAGCGCGCGAACCTGCCTTCGGACGCCGAGGCGCCGGAGACCTTCATCGCCGAGTTCGAGATCCAGGTCGCGAAGATGACGGTGGTCGGGACCCATCCGGCCGAGCTGCGCAAGCTGGTGCGGTCGCTGGAGAACAGTCTCAACGCCCAGGGCCTGGGCAAGGTCACGGTCGACGGCCTGCCGGAAGAGGAGCTGCTGGTGCTGGTGGACCAGAGCAAGCTGATCGAGCTCAACCTGAGCCTGGCGCAGGTGGGCGCGGCGATCGGGGCGCAGAACCGCAACGCCTCGGTGGGGAGCGTAACCGGCCTGGGCAACGAGCGCAAGATCCGCTCGGACGCGCGCACTTCGGAGATCGCGGCGCTGTATGAGCTCCCTGTCACGGCTTCGCCGGAGGGCGACATCATCCACTTGCGCGACATCGCGGCCATTGAGCAGCGCACGGCGCGCAATCAGATCAGCCTGCTGTACAACGGCCGGCCGGCGGCGACCATGGTGCTCTTCAGCGAGGGCGACCGCAACATCATCGAGATCGCCGGGCAGCTGCAGGCCTGGGCCGATGAGCAGCGCGCGAACCTGCCGGCTTCGGTCGAATTGATCGCGCACGACGAGGAGTGGCGCAACGTCCAGTCGCGGCTGGGGCTGCTGACCGAGAACGGCTTGATGGGGATGCTGCTGGTGATCACGATCCTGTTCCTGTTCCTGTCGCGGCAGATCGCCTTTTGGGTGGCGGCCGGCATCCCGGTGGCGATGTTCGGTACGCTGTTCGTGTTCCACCAGTTCGGGGGGACGATCAACATGCTCAGCATGTTCGCGCTGATCATGGCGGTCGGCATCGTGGTCGACGACGCGATTGTGGTGGGCGAGAACGCCCAGCATCGCCTGAGCCAGGGCGCCCCGCCGATGCGGGCGGTCACGGGCGCGGCCAAGACGATGTTCACGCCGGTGTTCGCGTCCTCGTTCACGACGGTCTCGGCCTTCATGCCGCTGTTCATCGTGACCGGCCCGATCGGAGCGATCATCTTCGACATTCCGCTGATCATCGTATGCATCCTGATCGCGGCGCTGATCGAGTGCTTTTTGGTGCTGCCCGGCCACTTATACCGTTCCTTCGCGAAGCGCGCGACCTACGCCCCGGGTCCGCTGCGCGCGGGCCTGGACCGCGGCTTCGACGTCTTCCGCGAGCGCATCTTCCGTCCGATCGCGCGCGCGGCGGTCAACAACGCCTTCGCGACCATCGTCTCGTGCCTGATGCTGATGACGCTGTCGATCAGCCTGCTGGTGCACGGCTTTGTGCCCTATCGCTTCTTCCCGGGCGCGGAGGGCAACAAGTTCTTCGCGGAGATTGAATTCGCGAGCGGCACCTCAAGCGCGACGGTCAGCGACTACGTCGAGCTCCTGCTGGACGAGCTGGAGGCGGTCGACGCCGAGCTGTATCCGGACGAGCCCTTGGTTGCCCATGCCCTCGCCTATCTGGGCCAGGGCGGCGAGAACCAGCCGCAGGGCGACAACCGCGCCCGCATCGTGGTGGAGCTGGTGGACGCCGAGCGCCGGACGATCTCGGTCAACGACTACGTCGAGGCCTGGGACGAGCGGGCGCCGATAGTACCGGGCATCTCGAAGCTTGAGATCCGCGGCGAGGAAGGCGGCCCGCCGGGCAAGGACGTCGAGATCCGGCTGGCGGCGCAGGAGGTCGCGCAGATCAAGCCTGCGGCCCAGCGCCTCAAGGACGCCATGGCGACGATACCGGGCCTGCAGGCGATCGCGGACGACACGCCCTACGGCAAGGAGGAGCTGGTCTTCAGCCTGACGCCGCTGGGGCGCAGCCTGAACGTCGATGTCCAGGACGTGGCCGACCAGCTGCGCTTCGCGCTGTCGGGCTTCGATGTGCAGACCTTCACCGAGGGCGTGGACGAGGTGGACCTGAAAGTGAAGATGGCGGGCTTCGACGAGGACAACATCTTCGCGACCATGTACCTGCGGCTGGACAGCGGGGAGTACATCCCGCTGCGCGACATCGTCACCTGGCGCACCGAGCAGGGTTTCGAGACCATTTTGCATCAGTTCGGGCAGCCGGCGATCGTGGTCTCGGCCGACCTGGCGGACGACGCGCCGACGACGGTGGGCGCGGTGCTGGAGGAGCTGGAGGAGACGGTGCTGGCGGACCTGTATGCGACCGAGGGCATCAGCTACACCTTCGAGGGCGCGACCCGGGACGAGCAGCAGACAGCGGAGGAGATGGGCACGGGGATGATGCTGGCGCTGATCTTGATCTACATCATCCTGACCTGGGTGTTCAATTCGTGGTCGGTCCCGCTGGTGATCATGGTTACCATGCCGCTGGGGGTGATCGGGACCATCTTAGGCCACTGGGTGATGGGCGTGACGATGTCGATCCTGTCGTTCTTCGGGATGTTCACGCTGATGGGGATCATCGTGAACAACTCGATCGTGCTGGTCGACTGCTTCAAGAGCCTGGGCGTGGAGAACATTGAGCGGCGCGTTTACAACGAGGGCATCGTCCAGGCCTCCTGCCTGCGGCTGCGGGCGGTGGTCCTGACGACCTTGACGACGGTCGCGGGCCTGACGCCCTTGATGTTCGAGACCTCGGTCCAGGCGCAGTTCTTGCTGCCGATGGCGATCAGCATCACCTTCGGGCTGGGCTTCGCGACGGTCTTGATCCTGCTGTTCATGCCGGCGTGCATGGCCTTGCACGGCGCGGGCGCGCGCAACTGGCGCAAGCTGGGCAAGTGGAAGCCTGCGCTGCCGCGGCGGCTGCGCCCGCAGCAGGCGGGGTCCGAGTGACATGTTCTTTGAGTTCCTGTTCGAGAACATGTTCCTCGCGGTCTCCTGCGGGCTGCTGGGCGGCGCGACTCTATATATGTGGTCCCAAGCGGGCAGCAGTTTCGCCCTGGACGTATCGGCGGCGGTGATGCACATCAACGAGGACAACGCCCAGCCTGTCGACTTGCGCGCCCAGGGCGATTTCGACAGCGGCCACGTCCCCGGCGCGCGGCACCTGCCGGCGGCCGACCTCGATGAGGCCGCGGCCAAGAAGCTGGCGGCCAAGCGCCCCTTGCTGCTGGTCTGCGCGAACGGCATGGCCTCGGCGGCCCAGGCGAAGAAGCTGCATGCGGCCGGCATCACCAACGTCGCGACGCTCAAGGGCGGGCAGCGCGCCTGGCTCGAAGCGGGCCAGCCCACGCATCGGAGGAAGAAGAAATGAGCGGAACCAAGGCAGTTGCATCCATCCAGCGGGCGGCACTGGCCGCGCTGCTGCTGGCGGGCTGGGCCCTGGCGGCGCAGGCGGAGATCGTGGCGCGGCGGCTGCCGGTGGTGATCTACGCGGGCCCGTCGGAGACCTCGACCCGCATCGCCCTGGTGGGCAAGGACTATCCGTTCGTGCGCATCGCGGAGACGGCCGACTGGTTCAAGATCTGTTTGCACAACGGCAGCGTCGGCTACGTGCGCCGCAACGACACGGCGGCTGGGCAGCGGGTGGTGATCCGGGCGCGGACGCCCCTGCTCTACGCTCCCCAGGCGGACAGCGAGAAGGTGGTCGACCTGGCGGCGGGCCTGCTGCTGGAGGTCAGCGGCAATCCCTACGAGGGTTATCTGCCGGTCCGCCATCCGGCCGGGTACGAGGGTTTTGTCGATCTGAACGCGGCCTGGGGCCATCAGCGCTCCTGCTGAGCCCGCAGACCGGGGCAGGTGTAATAAAATAAGGCTAGTCAATCTTGGGATTTGAGCGGAAAAGGCATTGAGCGAACTCCTTAACCAGGCCTGGTACAAGACAGTCACGCCTGCGAAGTTGCTTATGGCTTACGCCAAGCATCGCAAAGAGGCCAACCTCATGCGGGAGAAGCTCGCGGAGGAGACCCCCATCATGGTGGCGGCCCACTCGCTGAGCAAGGGCGGCATCATCCCGCTGATGAAGCGCCTGGGCGCGAACCTGGGGGACCGCAACAAGCACGGCCTGACGCCGCTGTCGATCGCGGTGATGTACAACCGCAACCTGGAGATCATCCACGAGCTGATCATGAACGGCGCCGAGGTCAATTCACGCGACGGCCAGAGTTCCTACACGCCCTTGATGCTGGCGGCGAAGAACAACAAGTCGGCCCTGGTGGTCAACCACCTGCTGGAGTCCTCCGCGCGGGTCAACATCATCTCGCGCGACAAGGGCAAGACGGCGCTGCATTTCGCGGCGGAGAACTCGCACTATCCGGTGGTGATCGAGAGCATGCTGCAAAACGGCGGCATGGAGTGCTTGGACCTGCCGGACGCCGAGGGCTACACGGCTTTGATGCTAGCGTGCCAGGCCAACGAGAATCCCCTGGTGATTGCGGCCTTGATGATCAGCGGGGCCTTCGTATCCTGCGCGACCGGCGAGGGCGAGACCGCGAGCAGCCTGCTGAAGAAAAACGAGATAGTCCACAAGAAGGACGCGCGCCTGGTCGAGCACATGCTCGAAGTGATCGAGGAGCGCATGCGCTTTGCGGACGAAGAGCAGAAGCAGATGGAGGTCCTGCGCAAGCAAGCTGCGGACGCCAACAAGCAGCACAGCACAGGCGTAACGATCTCCCGCAAGGACGGCGAGGAGGAGAAGCCTGCGTCCAAGCTCAAGCCGGGCGCGGCCAAGCCGGCGCCGAAAGCAGATGCCAAGCCAGCGCCCAAAGCGGACGCCAAGCCGGCGGAGAAAAAGGCCGGCGGCGGTCTCAAGCTGGGAGTATCCGTCGGCGGCGGGGACGACAAGAAGCCTGAGGAAGCAGCGGCGCCCGCGGCCAAGCCTGCCGCTCCGGCTCCTGCAGCCAAACCAGCAGCACCTGCGGCGCCCGCGCCCAAGCCTGCTGCGCCTCCCGCCGCGCCGGCAGCCAAACCAGCTGCCCCAGCAGCTCCCGCGCCCAAGCCGGCCGCTCCTGCAGCCCCGGCTCCAGCACCCAAACCGGCTGCTCCTGCTCCTGCTCCGAAGCCGGCTGCGCCGGCCGCGCCCAAGCCGGCCGCTCCGCCTCCCGCCGCAGCTCCAGCAGCGCCCAAACCCGCCGCGCCCGCCCCTGCTCCGAAGCCTGCTGCGCCATCCCCGCCGGCCGCGCCCAAGCCGGCCGCTCCTGCAGCCCCGGCTCCAGCACCTAAACCGGCTGCGCCTGCTCCCGCTCCGAAACCGGCCGCGCCGCCGCCGCCGCCTGCGCCCAAGCCTGCTGCGCCGCCTCCGGCCGCAGCAGCTCCTGCTCCGAAACCTGCAGCACCCGCACCCGCACCTGCTCCGAAGCCTGCCGCTCCTGCAGCCCCGGCTCCAGCACCTAAACCCGCTGCGCCTGCTCCTGCGCCCGCTCCGAAGCCGGCTGCTCCGCCACCTGCCCCCGCTCCTGCTCCGAAGCCTGCCGCGCCGCCGCCGCCACCTCCTGCGCCCAAACCGGCTGCCCCTGCGCCCGCTCCTGCTCCGAAGCCTGCCGCGCCGCCACCTCCTGCGCCCAAGCCTGCAGCGCCCGCGCCCGCGCCCGCTCCGAAACCAGCTGCGCCACCGCCGCCGCCCGCACCCAAACCAGCTGCGCCGCCACCCGCCGCAGCGCCTCCGCCTGCCGCTGCCGCTCCCAAACCGCCGGAGCCCAAGCCCGCCGCCGAGGATGAGGACGATGACGACGACTTCGGCCGGCCGACCCTGCGCAAGAAACGCAAGCGCATCGGTTAGATCGCATCAGCCGTTGACGCGGCGCTGGAAATCCTCCCGCCAAGTCGCGGGCTCGAGCTCAGACAGACTCCCCCGTTCGATCAGCAGGATCCGGTCCGCGGCCTGCGCGACGAAATCCAGGTCTTCAGCGATCAGCAGTACGGCCACCCGCTCGGAACGCCAGCGCTGCAGCCGCTGCAGCAAAGCGCTGGTCGCTTGCAAATCCAGGCCCGCTTCCGGATTGTGGAGGATCAGCAGCTGGACCGCATCCTCTCCTTCCCGCGCGAGCAGCAGCTTGCGCTGATTGCCCCCTGACAGCCAAGCGAACTCATCCTGCGCGCTGTCGATAGCGAGGCGTTCGGAACGGATGAGCGCGGCGGTCGCAGCGGCGCATGCGCGCCAAGACACCCAGCCCAGGCCGCGGCGCCAGCCGCGGACGATATGCTCATGCATGGTTGCGTTCTCGGTAACCGTCATCGTCGGCGCCGTACTCGCAGCGATGTCTTCCGGCAAGCGGCCCAATCCTTGCTGGCGCAGGTTGCCTGGCGGCAGGGGCGCGCCTTTGAATTCGATGCTGCCGGATGCCGGCGTGGCCAGGCCGCACAGCGCCTCGAGCAACTGGCGCTGGCCATTGCCCGCCATGCCGACGACGGCGACGATCTCGCCTTGGCGTACCTGTACATCGACCTGCGCTGCGGGATAAGCATCCAGTTTGAGACCATGCACAGATAGCACCACATCGCCTGCATCCTGCGCAGGAGCAGGCGCATCCATGGACTCCGATGCGGCCTCGCCGAACATCGCCGCGCCCACGGCGGCGACATCCAGCTCCGTGCGCTTGGCTGACTTGACCAAACTTCCGCGACGCAGGACATGCGCGTGCGAGACCAGCTCCAGCAGCTCCGCGACGCGGTGCGAGCTGATCATGAAGGTGGTGCCCTGCTCCGCCCGGCGTGCGATGGCCGCGAACAGCCGCTGCGCCTGAATCTGATTGAGCATGGCGGCGGGCTCATCGAGCAGGACCAACTTGCGCCCGAGCCACAGCACGCGCGCATACTCGACCAAGCGCGCGCTGCCGGCATCCAGCCGCGCGACTGGAACGGCGACGTCGAGATCCAGGCCCAGCTCCTTCAGTCCGTCCTGCGCCGCGGCCGCCAGCTCATCCCAGGCGATGCTGCCGAGTCCCGGCTGCGCCAGGGCGTAGTTCTCGAGTACGCTCAGATCATCGATGATCGATCCCTGCTGCCGCGCGAGGGCGACGTCGGCCGGGTCGATGCCGGTCGTACCGCTGTCTGCTGATTCCAAGCCGGCCAGGATCTGCAGCAGCGTCGACTTGCCGGCGCCGTTCTCACCCAGCAAAGCATGGATGCAGCCGGGCTCAAGCTCGATGCTCACGTCCTGCAGGGCGCGGATGGCGCCGTAGCTCTTGCTCAGGCCACGCATGCTGATGGCGCCCTCTTCTTTCATGCAGTCCTCCCTCGCCAACCGAGGGCCGCTAGCGCCAGGATGAAGGGCAGGATGTTGAAGAAGTGATACAGCGAGGTGCCCGCAGCGATCTGCAGCGTCAAGCCCAGGGCGATGATCGCCGCGAACATGCAAGCGAGCAGGATCGCCGATCCGATGCGCGCGCGTACGATGAAGACGATGGTGACCGCGCTGATCCCCAGACCTGTGGCGAGGGCGTTCGACCAGCCGCCCGGATGAAACAGCGCCAGGTGCGCGCCGGCCAGGCCCGCCATAGCCCCGCCGCATGAAGTCGCCAGCAACTGCATCACCGCGCGGCGGCGGCCGCTGAGCGCCAGGAAGTTGGCGGCGGCGGCCGTGCCCGCGGCGCGCAGCAGCAAGCCGGCGCGGGTCGCGCGCAGCGCCCAGCTCAGCAGGACCGCTGCTATTAGTACTAGCAGCAGCAGCCAGGAAACTCCCAACAGGTGGACCCGGCCCATCAGCTCGAGCTCCAGGCCGAACTGCGGCAAGGACAGCGGGACGGTCGCGAGATAAGCTGTGCCCACGAACTGCGCCAAGGCGGTACCACCCACTAAGAAAGCGATGCCGACCGCGATCTCGTTGCTGCGCGGCAGGCAGCAGCAAGCAGCGCACAGCAAGCCCAGCAGCCCGCCGCATGCGACCGCTGTCAGTACCGCCACTGCCGTACTGCCGCTGCCCGTGCCCGCTGCGACCGCTGCGACCGCCGTACACGGAATGATGCCCTCCAGGCCGAGATTGAACCGTCCCGAGCGCTGGGTCAGGCAATCGCCTACCACTGCGCAGACCAGCGGCGGGGCGATGCGCAGCAGTCCTCCGAGCAGGGCCAGCAGCAGCAGCTCCCAGCTCATGCCGCTGCCTTCTCCCGCAGCGCCAGCCATCTGCGTACCAGCAGACCCCTTGCGCTGCCGACCACCACAATGGCGATGAACAGCAGGCCCTCCATCATCTTCGCTGAGGCCGCGGGCGCGTCCAGTTCGCGCTGCAGCAGACCACCGCCCGCTTCCAGAGCGCCCACCAAGAGAGCGGCGACGATCACCGCCAGCATGTTCCCGCGCGCGATCATCGCAACCAGGATGCCCGCATAGCCATAGCCCAGCGCGAGGGCGGGACTAGCGCTGTGCGCGATCGCGCCCACTTGAAACGCGCCGGCCAGGCCGGCCAGGGCGCCGCTCACCAAGCACAGGACCAAGGCCATCCAGCCAACGTCGATGCCGGCGAAGCGCGCGGCACGGGGATTGGATCCGCACAAGCGCATTTGATAGCCCCAGCGCGTGCGACTGACGACGACATAAGCGAGGACGCATGCGATCAGGCCGAGCGGCAGACCCAGATGCAAACCGCCCGCCGTGCTCAGTTCGGCCGCGGCGCTGATTGGGACAGTGGTCGGACGGTCAAAACTATCCGGATCGCGCAGGACGCCTTCGACCAGATCACTCACCAGGCCGACCGCGATGTAGGCTAGCAGCAAGCTCGAGACCGCTTCGTGCACGCCGCGCGCGCGCTTGAGCCAGCCGCACAGGCCCAGCCACATGCATCCGGCCGCAGTGCCCGTTATTAATAGTACCGGAGCGGCCAGGGCATGATCCGCCTGCGCGCCCATCACCGCCGCCGCCAGAGCACCGATCAAGAACGCGCCCTCCGCGCCGATCACTAGCAAGCCAGCCTGCGCCGGGATTGCCACCGCCAGGCCGGTAAGCAGCAAGGGCGTGGCCGCCGCCAAGGTGTGGCTCAATGCCAGGGTCGAGCCAAAGGAGCCGCGCAGCAGTACCGCCAGGCTCGTGAACGCTGGCAAGCCGGTCAGGCGTGCGACCAGCAGCCAGCCCAACAGCGCCAGCAACAGTGCCGCCGCAATCAATGCCAGGCTCTCGAGCCCGCGCGCATGACGGTGGCCCAGCATCGCCGGCGCCGGGCCCTCGCTGAAGGACAAAGGAACTATTTCTTCAACTTCACGCGCTTGGCTTAGCGTGCATTAGGAGCGTGTCCTCTTGTATTCCGTCTTGAAATAATTGAAGAACGACGGAATCGCCGCAATCACATTGCGGTCGCCGGTGTGCCAAAAAAGCCCGGCATCCAGCAGCTGGTCGTAGACATCAGAAGGATCTTTGCCCTTCAAGTCGGTACCTTCCGCCAGGCAGGCTTCTACTTGCTCGGGCACGAGAGGCTCAGGCGCCGCCTCGATGGCGGCCACCGCCTTGCTCGCATGTTCCAGCAATTTGGCCTTGCTGATCTTTCGGAAAATCGATGCGTAAAAATCATTGCGTTGTTTGTACACGGCTTGCTCTACGCTCCGCACCAAGGCCACATCCACCTTCGCGGCGCCCTTCTTGGCCTTCCAGACTTCCTGGCCCACGATTTGAATGAAATAGGGATAGTCATCGGTCCAGCTCAGCATCAGCTCCAGCGCCTCGCCCGCCACCATCACGCTGCGGTCCAGGAATGGCCTGCCCAGGGCCTCGCGCGTCGCAGCGGGCTTCAGGGCATTGATGTCGATGTTCCGAGCGCGGTTGATGAAGGTCGCTTCCACATCATCCAAATGCACGTTCAGCGCCGGCGTACCCGCCAGCACTATCGCCAGCGGCCACCTGTCGCTAGCTAGGGTCTGGCTCTGCTGCAGAATCGTTTTCAGCATCTTCCGATCGTAATGCATGACCTCGTCCAGCAGCATCAGCAGCGGACGGAGCCGCAGGCGCTCCTGCAGGACCCCCTCGAAGTTCTTCAGCGGCGGCTGGCCCGGCTCCCAGTTCCGCGCCAAATGGAAATACTTGGACACCTGGGCTTCGGCCTGCTTCCAGTCAAAGCCTGGAATGTCCGCCAGCTTGCTCAGGAATATGGAGAGCTCCTCCTTGTCATCGCCGTCCGGCGGGTCGGCCAGGCGCACGACGTCCGCATCCTTGGGGTCGACCACGCTCTTAAGCCAAGCCAGCAGCGCCGTCTTGCCCACCCCGCGCGGCCCGATGATCTTCAAGGGCTGCGGCGCCCGGGCGCGCAAAGGACCATACCTGCTTTCCCGCTCGCCGCAAATCGCGGTCAATGCCTCCTTCAGCAAAGACTGTTCCTCCTCGCGTCCAGCCAGATGGTCGGGCACCGAGCCCGTGCCTGGATAGAATGGATTGCCTGAGGATTGTTCTTCAGTCATGGCCATATTTTAATCCCGCTGTGCGTTGATTGCCAAGAAAAAGTGGCTATCCCCATAATTTTAGCGGGTTGCCCAGATGCGCAGACTGAGCCCTCTTGGTTGAAGCCGTTAAGTCAAAGGAATAATTCCTAAGGCAAACCAGCCCAGCACCTAGGCCTGGACGCCGCGCACGAACCAGTCCATCCGCTTGAGCCGGACATCGTCCCGCGGAACCACTTCGCCGGGCTCGACGCGCAGGACGCCGGTGTTGTCCTCAATCGGCCCGGTCCAGATTGATTTACCACCCGCGACCAATTCATCCTTGGCCGTTGCAACCACCTCCGACATTGCGCCATCAAGATTGCCCGGATCAAGAGTAACCAAGCCCTCGGCCAAGCCGCCCGCAAAGTAATTGGGTGGACGCTCGCCCGATTGTACCTGCTGGACCGTGCGCATGTTGATCGCAGACCAGTTCACCAAGGGACTAGTCAGGTAGTACTCGCCCCCGAACTCCTTCATGGGATGGTAATAGCCGCAGGCATAAATGCGCCGTGCCCGGGCCGTGGATACCACCGTCTTGGCCGAGTCGATCGAACAGCCGACCGCGGTCACCCCCTGGTCCGCCAGGACGTTGACGATCTCGGCCTCCTTCGCCGGATTGGACCAGCTGCCGATGAAGACCACTGTCACGCTCGCGTCCGGATTGGCGCGCTGCGCTCCCAGCGCGAAGGCGTTGACGCTGCGGACGATCCCCGGATAACGGAACGATGCCACGAAGCCGAGCTTGCCGTTGCTAGCCGCCTCGCCCGCGGCCACGCCCGCCAGGTACTGGCCCTCATGCATGTGGGCGCTGTAGCTGCCGACGTTGACCGGATCGCCCGTACTCCAGCTGTTGCCCGCATGGCGGAAGTGCACCTGCGGATAACGCTGGGCCAGCTCCAAAACATACGGGTCGTAATAACCGTAGGAAGTCGGATACAACAGCTGCGCGCCGCGCTCGACGATCATCGCCTCCATCGCCGTGCGCGCCCGCTCGCTCTCGGGGACCTGCTCCTGCTCGACGATGGTCACGCCCGGCAATTGCGCCAGCAGGCGCGCTGAGGTCGCATGCGTCTGGTTGTAGCCCAAGTCGTCCTTGGGCCCGACGTAGATGAAGCCGATGGTGAGCTCGCTGCCCGCGCCGAAAACCGGCAGGCCCAGCGCGGCCAGGCCACCCGCGGCCAGCACCTCGCGGCGCGTGTGCATGCTCACGCCTGCGTGAACGTGTACCTAATAAGAGGGAACTGGCGCCGGCGCTAGCCTTGGCGCTGCTTGTGCCGCGGATTCCGGCAAATCACCCGGATCACGCGCTTGCGCCTGATCAACTGGCAGTGCCGGCAGATGCGTTTGACTGATGCTTTGACTTTCATGTTAGGGGCCTTATTTTACCCTGTCGCAGGGCTGATTTCAACGGCGCGGGCCCTGGTGCGGCGGCTGGGGCTGCTGGTCGCGGCGGCCGCGATAGACGATGCGCCCCCGAGTGAGGTCGGTGGCCGTGATCTCCAGCGTCACCATGTCGCCCGGGACCACCTTGATGCGCTTGCGCGTCATCTGATAGACGATCGAGCACAGCACCATGTGGCCCTCCGGCAGCCGCACCCGGTACAGGTTGTTCGGCAAGGAGGCCGTTACCTCGCCGTAGGCGGTGAAACGCTTGGGCTGCGCCATCAGACCCCTAGCGCGTCATCCCCAGGCCGCCGCCGGGGACTTTCTTGAGCAGGTTGCCGTACTGCTGGGTCATCATGTAATGCTGGACCTGCTCCATGAAGTCCATCGCCACCACCACGATGATGAGCAGCGACGTCCCCCCGAACAGCAGCACGAAGTTCGTCAGGGAACCCGCGAACTGCGCCACCAGCAGCTCGGGTATCAAGCACACCAGCGCGATGTAGATCGCGCCGATCAAGGTCAAGTGCCGGACGATGCCGTCCAGATAGGTCGCCGTGCGCGGGCCCGGGCGGATGCCGGGGACCACCGCGCCGCTGCGCCGCAAAGTGTCCGCCGTATCCTTGGAATTGTGCGTCAGGTCGACGTAGAAGAACGTGAAGAAAATCAAGAAGGAAGCCAGCACCAGCAGGTACAGCGGCTGGCCGCGCTCCATCGCCGCCGTCAGGTCGCGCAGCCACTCGGCCCCGCCGCCCTCTGAGAACGCCACGATCTGCGCCGGGAAGAACAACACCGCATAGCCGAAGATCGCCGGCATCACCCCCGCCATGTTGATCTTGAACGGCAGGTGCGAGCGCTGGGACGCGGCCGCCCGGCCGCCGACCTGGCGCTGCTTGGCATGATTGAGCGGGACCCGGCGCTGGCCGCGCTCGACGAAGACCACGCCCGCGATCAAGGCCAATGATCCACCCAGGATCAACATCGCCGTCAGGGGATTGATCGCCCCGCTGCTCACCTGCAGGCCGATCTCCCCGATCGCCTGCGGCAGGCCCGCGACAATGCTCGCGAAAATGATGATCGAAATGCCGTTGCCGATGCCGCGCTCGGTGATCTGCTCGCCCAGCCACATCAAGAACATCGTGCCCGCAACCAAACCGGTTACCGTCGTGAACTTGAACATCAAGCCGGGGTCGTACGCCATGTCGAAGCGCTCCAGCGCGATCGCGACGAAAGTACCCTGGACCATCGTCAGCGCCACCGTGCCCAAGCGGGTGTAGTTGGTGAGCTTGCGGCGCCCCGCGGTACCCTCTTTCTTCAGCTGCTCCAGCGCCGGGACCGTGGCCGCAGCCAGGTTCATGATGATCGAGGCCGTGATGTAGGGGATGATCCCCAGCGTGAACACCGACAGGCGCGAAATCGACCCGCCCGAGAAGGCGTTGAGAAAACTGAGCAGGCTGCCCGCGCCCTCCTGGAACAGCGATCGCAGCTGCGTGCCGTCGATCCCCACCAGCGGGACGTGCGAGCCGATGCGGAACACAACCAGTGCTCCGATCACGAACAGCACCCGCCGCCGCAGGTCCTGGAAATTGGCTGCCGTAGCGCCGCGGGCCATGCCTCAGCTAGCTCTCGCTTGCTCCTTGCTGCGCCTTAGCGGCGGGCGCAACCGCGCCGCCGGCCGCTTCGATCGCAGCAAGCGCGCCCTTGGTTACCGCGATGCCGACCAGCTGATAGCTCTTTTCGACCGTACCGGCCGCGTAGAACTTGACCCGGCGGTGCCGCGCGCGCGCCATGCCCTGCTCGCGCAATTTCGCCAAGGTTACCTCGCCGGGCTCCAGCCGCGCCAAGGCGCTGGTCGGCAAGCGCAGCCAGGAGTCCTCCTGCCGCGAGCGAAAGCCGCGCTTGGGAATGCGGCGGTGAATCGGCATCTGGCCGCCCTCGAAGCCGAACTTGAGCTTCTTGCCCGAGCGCGATTTCTGCCCCTTGTGGCCGCGGCCGCAGGTCTTGCCCGTGCCGCTGCCGATGCCGCGCCCCAAACGCTTGCGCGCCGAGTCCGCGCCGGCCGCCGGACCCAGGCGATCGAGCCGCGCTAGGGAACTGCCTGCTTGCTGCTCGTCCGCCATCGTCAGGATACCGAATAGTGGTTGGCGAGGATCTCTTCGAGCTTCTTGCCGCGGCGGGCCGCGATCTCCTCGGGCGAGCGGATGCGCCGCAAGGCGTCCATGGTCGCGCGGACCACGTTGTTGTGGTTGTTCGAGCCGATGATCTTCGCCAGAACGTTCTTGATCCCGACCAGCTCCAGCACAATGCGCATGTAGCCGCCCGCGATGCGGCCCGTACCCTGCGAGGCCGGCTGCAGATAAACCGTCGTCGCGCCGTGCTTGCCGTAGACCGGATGGTAGATGGTCCCGTTGTGCAGCTTGACCGTGATCATGTTGCGCTTGGCCGCTTCGGTCGCCTTCTTGATCGCCTCGGGAACGTCGCGGGCCTTGCCCTTGCCGAAGCCGACGCGGCCGTCTTCGTTGCCCACCACCACATAGGCCGAGAACGACAGGATGCGGCCGCCCTTGACGACCTTGTTCACGCGGCGGACCGCCAGGGTCGCTTCCTTGTACTCGGGCGGCTCCGCGGCCGCGGCCGGCGCCTCTTTGTTGCTTCCTCGCGCAGCCATCGCCCTAAATCCTCGCGCCGCCGGCGCGCAGGCCCTCGGCCAGCGCCTTGACGCGGCCGTGGTACTTGAAGCCGCTGCGGTCGAACGCCAGATTGCCGTTCAAGCTCGCCGCGGCGATCTTGGCCGCCAGGCTCTCGCCCACCTGCTTGGCCGCGGCCGCAGTGTGCGGGGCCTTGATCTTGGGCCGCAGCTCCTTGTCGAGGGTCGAAGCGCTCAGCAAAACCTTGGTCCCGTCGATAAGCTGCGCATAAGTGTGACGGCCGCTGCGATGCGCGACAATGCGCAGCTTGCCCGCGCGCGCGATGCGCAGCCGCGTGCGGGCCGCGCGGCGCAGGCGCGCGGCGCGCTTGCCCTCCTTGCCTTCATGCTTCATTTCTTCTTGGTCTCCTTGCGGTTGACGTGCTCGCCCTCATACCGGACGCCCTTGCCCTTGTACGGCTCCGGCGGGCGGAACTTGCGGATGTCCGCAGCAGCCTGGCCCACTTGCGCCTTGTCGGCGCCACGCAGCACAATGCGGTTCGGCGCCGGCGTCTCCGCCGCCACTCCGGGCGGGCACTCATAGCGAACCGGATGGGAAAAGCCCAGCTCCAGCTTGATCGCGTTGCCCTCGACGCTCGCGCGATAGCCGGTGCCCACCAGCTCCAGCGCGCGGGTACAGCCCGCGGTCACGCCCTCGAGCATGCCGCCCAGGCGCCGCGCGTAAGTACCCTCGATGCTGCGCGCGAACTTGGTGTCGCGCACGCGCTTGATGCTGACTGCGCCGTCGGCCACCGCAACTTGAAGGTTTTCATTGCCGCCCAGGCGCAATTCGCCCAGCTGCCCCTTGACCGTGATGGCGCCGTCGACCACCGCGACCTCAGCCCCGGCGGGAATCGGAATCGGCGTCTTGGCAAGGCGGGACATGATTATTAAGCGACGTGGCAGATTACTTCGCCGCCGATCTTGGCGCTCTTGGCCGCAGCATCGCTCATCACACCCTGCGAGGTGGAGACGATGGCGACTCCCAGGCCGCCGAGCACCGGCTTGATGCGGGCCGCAGACGTGTACTGGCGCAGGCCCGGGCGCGATACGCGCCGCAGCAGCTCGATCGCCGGCTTGCCGCCATAGTACTTGAGCGCGATGCGGATGCTGCGCTGGTCCTCGGCCTGCTGCCAGCCCCGGATGTAGCCCTCATCCCGCATCACCTGCAAGATGGCCTCGTTGAAACGCGACGCCCGGCAGTCCACCTCGGTGTGGCCCACCGCCAGGGCGTTGCGGATGCGCGCGAGCATGTCGCCCGTCGGATCGCTCATCGCCATCGCTTTGCTGTCCTCCCCCTCGCCCTTACCAGCTCGACTTGGTTACGCCCGGAATGTCGCCGTTCATCGCCAATTCCCGCAGGATCGAGCGGCTGATGCCGAACCGCCGGAACACCCCGCGCGAGCGCCCGGTGATGCGGCAGCGATTGCGATAGCGCGCCTTGCACGAATCGCGCGGCAGCTTCTGCAATTCGGTCTGCGCCGCCATCTTCGCCGCCATGTCCGCGTTCGCGTCCCGCAGGATGCGCCGCAATTCAGCGCGGCGCTCGGCGTAGCGCTCGATCAAGCGGCGGCGGCGCTCGTTGCGCATCAAGACTGCTTTGCGTGCCATGGTTGGTCGCTCCTGCTAGTTGGTGGATCCGGAGGTGGTGTGCTGCTGCAAGATCGGCATGCCCAGCGCCAGCAGCAGGCGCCGCGCCAAAGCGTCGTCGGACGTGCTGGTTACGATGGTGATGTCCAGCCCCCGCATGCGATGGATCTTCTCGATGTCGATCTCGGGAAAGACAATGTGCTCGGCCAGGCCCATGCTGTAGTTGCCGTTGCCGTCGAACGACCGCGACGGCAGGCCGCGGAAATCGCGCACCCGCGGGATGCCGATGCGGATCAAGCGGTCGAGGAAATCGTACATGCGCCGCCGGCGCAGGGTCACCTTGGCGCCCAGCACCACGCCTTCCCGCAGCTTGAAGCCCGCGATCGACTTGCGCGCCCGGGTGAGCACCGCGCGCTGGCCCGCGATCAGGCTCAGCTCATTGGCCGCGGCCGTCGGCGCCTGCTTGTCGGTCAGGGCGTCCTTCAGGCCCATGTTGAGCGTGACCTTGACCAGCCGGGGGACCGCCTGCGGGGACTTGAGATTGTCCTCCTTGCGCCAGGCGGGCACAATGGACTCGTGATAGAGGCGCTGCAGGCTCATGACGCGACCTTGCCGCCGCTGGCGAATTCGCGATAGCGCTTGCCGCTCTCATCGAACTTGATGCGCACGCGCTCGCCCTTCTTGCGCTCTTGGTTGTAGAGCTGGACGTTGGAGATGTGGATCGGGGCCTCGCGCTTGGTCTGGCCGCCGGGCTCGTCGCGCGCCGGATTGGGCCGGACGTTCTTGGTCTTGAGATTGAGGCCCTGGACCAGCACATGGGTGATGATGCGGCGCTCGTCGTAGATGACGCGGTCCACCTGGCCGGTATCACCCTTGTTCGTACCCGTGAGCACGATCACCGTATCGCCCTTGCGTATGCCCTGCATCAGATGACCTCCGGCGCCAGCGAGATGATCTTGGCGAAGTCCTTGGCGCGCAGCTCATGCGGGACCGGACCGAAGATGCGCGTCCCCAGCGGCTCTTTCTTGGCCGACAGCAGCACCGCGGCGTTGCGGTCGAACTTGACCAAAGTGCCGTCCGGCCGGCGAATGCCGTTGCGGCTGCGCACGACCACTGCGTTGTAGACGTTGCCCTTGCGCACTTCCTCGCGCCCGCGCGCGGCCCCGCGGCGGTCCTCGCTGCTGCGCGGCAGGGCCTGCTTGACCGTTACCTTGATCAAGTCCCCGATGCGGGCGTAGCGGCGCTTGGAGCCCCCGAGCACCTTGATGCACATGATTTTCTTGGCCCCGGAGTTGTCCGCGACGTCGAGCACTGACTGCATTTGGATCATCGCCGCGCCTCCGCCTTGCCGACCACCACCCAGGCCTTGCGCTTGGAAAAACGGGTGCTCTCGCGAATCACCACCTCATCGCCGACGCGGTGCTCATTGCCCTCGTCATGCGCGAGGATGTGGCTGTGGCGCCGAATGACCTTGCCGTACAGCGGGTGCTTGGCGATGCGCTGGATGCGCACGCGCACCGTCTTGTCCGCCTTGTCCGACACCACGCGGCCGGTCAGGGTACGGGCCTTGGCAGCAGCTTCGCTCATGAGGAGGCCTCGCTGGTCGCGGGCGCGGCCGGGCCGGCTTCGCCCTGGGCCCGCAATACGGTCTTGACCTGGGCGATCTCGCGCTTGAGTTTGCCCAGGTTGGAAGTCTTGGCCGCGGCCTGGTTCGCCAGGTCGATGCGCAGCACGAACAGCGCGCGCTGCAGGCTCTCGAGCTCACCCCGCAGCTCAGTCGCCGTCTTGGCGCGCAAATCGCTCATCTTCGCCATGTCCTCGTCCTCCCCTAGCTCGTCGTCCGGTGCCGCCGCACGAAGCTGGTCGCCATCGGCAGCTTGGCGTTCGCCAGCTTGAAGGCCGTGCGCGCCAGCTCCTCGGGGACGCCCTCGAGCTCGTAGATGACCTTGCCCGGCTTGATCTCCGCGACGAAGAACTCCGGATTGCCCTTGCCGCTGCCCATGCGCACGCCGACCGGCTTTTGCGAGACCGGCTTGTCCGCGAAGACGCGGATCCACAGCCTCCCGGCCCTCTTGCACGCGCGGGTGATGGCACGGCGCGCCGCTTCGATCTGCCGCGCCGTGATGCGACCGCGGGCGTTGCTGCGCAGGCCGTACTCGCCGAAGCTCACGGCGTTGCCGCTGGTCGCCAGGCCGCGGTTGCGGCTGCGATGGCGCTTGCGGTATTTAAGCGTCTTCGGCTGCTGCATCGTAGCCCTCGATGTCCTCGTCGTCGAAAAATTCCTCGTCGCTCGCCGCTACCGGCTTGGCCGCAGCTTTCTCTTCCTTGCGGCGCTCTTCCTCCTGTGCGAGCAGTTCGCTGGGATCGGCCGCGGTCTCGGCGTCCGCGCCTGCGAGCAGCGAGTGGCGCCGCTCCTTGCGCTCGACCGGCTTCTCACCCGTGAAGATCCACACCTTGATGCCGATCTGGCCCATCGTCGTCTTGGCCTCGGCGAAGCCGTAGTCGATGTTCGCCCGCAAGGTGTGCAGCGGGACCCGGCCCTCGTGCCGGTAGTCCTTGCGCGCGATGTCGGCGCCGTCCAGGCGGCCCTTGACGCGGATCTTGGCGCCCTTGATCGATGGCTGCCGGGCGATCGACTGGAACGCGCTTTGGATCACGCGCCGGACGCGCTGGCGCTTCTCGATGCGGGAGGCGATGCTCTGCGCGATCAAGTTGGCGTCGGTATCCGGGCTGCGGACCTCCTTGACGTCGACGGTGGTGTCCGCGATGCCGGTGATGTTGCGGATGCGGTCCCGCAACTTGTCGATCTCCTCGCCCTTGGAGCCGATGATCATGCCCGGCCGGGCCGCATGGATCTGAATCGTCGGGCCGGCCTCGCGCACCTGGCCGTCGCCGGAGCTCCCCGGGCGGCGGGTCGACAAACGCGTGATCAGGATCTTCGAGATCATCGCGGCCGCGCACTGCTGGCGGATGAACTTGCGGATGCGATAGTCCTCCTGGACGCAGTCGGCGAATTCCCGCTTGGTCGCATACCACTGCGAGGACCAGTTGCGGTGCACCGCCAGGCGAAAGCCGTTGGGGTTGATCTTGCGGCCCATGGTAATCCTACTCCTTGCTGTCCTCGGCGGCGGCTGCCTGCTCCGGCTTGGCGGCGCCTTTACGCGCCGGCGCCACCGGCGCCGAGCGGTCTTCGAGCAGCAGGTCGATGTGCGTGTAGCGGTGGCAGTTCGCCCGCACCCGCCCGCGGCCGCTGGCCTTCCAGCGCTTGAGCACCATGCCCTTGTTGACGCGCACCTCGGCGACGTGCAAACTGTCGAGATCGGCGTTGGCCTGCTCGGCGTTGGCGATGGCCGAGCCCAGCAGCTTGTTGAGCACGCGGCTGGACTTGGTCACCGAAAAATCGAGGATGTCGATCGCGTCCTGGACCGGCTTGCCGCGAATCAAGGCGGCGGCCAGCTGCATCTTGCGCGGCGAGCCGCGGCTGTTGCGCTTGCGCGCGACATAGGCCTGGTACGCGCGGTCGGCCATCACTTGGCTCCCTTCTTGGCGCCCGTGGTCTTGGCGCCGGTCGGATGCCCGCGGAACGTACGGGTGTGCGCGAACTCGCCCAGGCGATGGCCCACCATGTTCTCGTTGACCAGCACCGGGATGTGCTGGCGGCCGTTGTGGATGCTGATCGTCAGGCCGACGAACTCCGGCGTGATCATCGAGCGCCGCGACCAGGTCTTGATCGGGCGCGGGTCCCGGGTCTCCTGGGCCTTGAGCACTTTGCGGAGCAGGTGATGGTCGACCATCACGCCCTTGCGCGCTGAACGGGACATGGCCGCTAGCGGCGCCGCTTCCGGCGGCGGTTGACAATCATCGACTGCGTGCGCTTGTTGCGCCGCGTCCGGTAGCCCTTGGCCGGCACCCCGGTCGGACTGCACGGAATCTTGTTCGACTTGCTGCGGCCCTCGCCGCCGCCCATCGGGTGGTCGACCGGGTTCTTGACGATGCCGCGCACATGCGGGCGCCGCCCGCGCCAGCGCGTCGCGCCGGCCTTGCCCAGCTTCGCGAGGCTGTGCTCGGCGTTGCCCACTTCGCCCATCACCGCGCGGCAGCGCACATGCACCTTGCGCATTTCCGACGAGCGCAGGCGCACGAAGGCGTATTCACCCTCCTGCGCGACGTACTGGGCCGAGCTGCCGGCCGCGCGCGCGAGCTGCGCGCCCTTGCCCGGCTTGAGCTCGACGCAGCACACGGTACTGCCCTTGGGGATGTAGCGCAGCTGCATGCAGTTGCCGTTGCTCGCAGCGACATTGTCCCCGCTGCGGACCACGTCGCGGCGGCGCATGTCCTTGAGCGCCAGGATGTAGCGGTGCTCGCCATCGGCGTAGCGCAGCAAAGCGATGCGCGCGCTGCGGCCCGGATCGTATTCGACGCGCTCGACCACCGCATCGACGCCGTCCTTGTCCCGGCGGAAATCGATCATGCGCAACCTGCGACGATGGCCGCCGCCGCGATGGCGCACGGTCATGCGGCCGGCGTTGTTGCGCCCGCCGGTACGGGCGCGGCCCGCGAGCAAGCTCTTCTTGGGCCCGCCCTTGTGCAGGCCCTCGCGCAGTACGGTCACGCGGCCGCGACGTCCCGGCGAGGTCGGCTTGTCCTTGCGCAGGGCCATGATCAGGTACCGCTCCGGCCGGTGAAGGACCAGAAGTCGATGCTCTGGCCGTCTTGCAAGCTCACATAGGCGCGGCGGCGCAGCGGTACGCGCCCGCTGCGGAGCCGGCCGCTGCGGTGGCGCAGCGAACGCTCCTTGCCCTTGAGATTCGCCACCCGCACGCTGGTGACCTTCACTTCGAAGATCTTCTCGACCGCGCGGCGGATCTGCGGCTTGGTCGCGTCGCGCGCGACCTCAAAGACATAGGCGAAGCCCGCGCTGCCCTGGCCGGCGGCGAGGGTGGTGGCCTTCTCGGTGATGACCGGCGCGAGTAGCACTTGGTAGGACTTCTCCGCGGCGGTGGAGCTGGAGGTCATGAGGTCCAAGCTCCGGCGATCGCATCGAGCGCGCGGCGGCTGAGCACCACCCGGCTGTGGCGCATCAGGTCGGCGGACAGCAGCCGGTGCAGGGGCCGCAGCGAGACCTGCGGCAGGTTGCGGGCCGAACACTCGAAGTTGCGGTCGAACTCGGTGTCGACAAACAGCAGCCGGCGCGGCGCGGCGAAGGCGTCGATCATCTGCGCGCAGGGCTTGGTCTTCATCTCCGCGGCCGCCAGTTCCTCAGCGATGAACAACCGCTCTTCGCGCACCAATTGGGACAGCAAGGTCGCCATGCCAGCGCGGAACTCCTTGCGATTGAGCTCCTTGCGCAGGTTGTCCCGCGGGTGGGCGGGAAAGGCGCGGCCGCCGCCGCGGCGGATCGGGCTCGAGGCCATGCCCGCGCGGGCGCGGCCCGTGCCCTTTTGGCGGTGCAAGCGCTTGGTGGTGTGCTTGACCTCGGCCCGCGTCTTCTGCTTGCGCGTGCCCTCCCGGCCGTTGGCCGCCTGGGACGTCGTCAGGCGATGGACCAGCGCGCCGTTCCAGGCGCGCGCGAACAAAGCGTCAGCGCCCTCGACGGTCCCGATGGACTTGAGCTGCTTGTCGACCAGGGCGAGTTCCATGTCCAGGTCCTTCTACTTGGCCGGCGCGGCGGCGGGCTGGGATTTTTGCCGGTGCGCGATGCGGACCATGACCTCGCTGTTGGTCGCGCCCGGTACGCCGCCGGTAACGAACAGCAGCTTGCGCTCGCGGTCGACGCGCGCGATCGGCAGGTTGCGCGCGGTGCAGCCCTGGGCCCCGAGGTGCCCGGGCATTTTCTTGCCCTTGAACACCCGGCCGGGATCCTGGCACTGGCCAGTCGAGCCGATGGTGTTGTGCGCCCGCGAGGTGCCGTGGGAAGCGCGGCCCGAGCGGAAATTGTGGCGGCGAATGCCGCCGGCGAAGCCCTTGCCCTTGCTCACGCCGGTAACATCGACCAGCAGGCCCTCGTCAAAGCCGTCGAGGCCGATTTCCTGGCCGGGCTCGAGCCCTTCGAGCTGCTTGGCGTCGCAGCGCACTTCACGCAGCCGCCGCGCGAGGCCAGCCTTGTGCTTGGCCAGATGGCCGATGGCTGCCTGGCCCAGGCGCTTCTTGGCGCGGGTCCCGTGCGCGAGCTGCACGGCGTCATAGCCATCCGGACCTTCGGCCTTCTTGACCTGGCAGACGCGGTTGCCCGACAGGTCGAGCACGGTTACGGGCACGGCGGCGCCGTCCTCGCGGAACAGCCGCGACATGCCTAGCTTGACTCCGAGCAGGGCGTTCATTGCCGCTGCACCAGGTTGAGGTTGAGGGAGACGCCGTCCGGCGTCTGCAGGTCTTCGAGCGCCTTGGCGGTCTTCTCGCTCGGATTGGATACTTCGAGCAGGCGGTGATAGGTGCGGATCTCGATCTGTTCGCGGGAGTCCTTGTCAACATGCGGCGAGCGCAGCAAATCAAAACGGGTAATGGTGGTCGGCAGCGGGATGGGCCCGCGCACCGAGGCGCCCGAGTGCCGCACGGTGGTGGTGATCATCTCGGCGGCCTGGTCGATTTGCCGGTAGTCGTAGCCCCGCAGGCGGATGCGCAGGGAGATCTGCGCCATGCTGCTCTTGGCGGCCTTCTTGGCGGCAGTGGCCTTCTTGGCGGCCGGCGCGGCTTTCTTGACGGGTTTTTTCGCCGCGACCGCCTTCTTGGGCGCGGCGGCCTTCTTCGCCGCTACCGGTTTCTTGGGCGCGGCGGCCTTCTTGGGCGCAGCTTTCTTCGCGGCCGGCGCGGCTTTCTTCGCGGGCTTCGGCGCCGCCTTCTTGACGGGCTTCTTCGCCGCGGCCGCCTTCTTGGGCGCGGCCTTCTTTTTCTTCTCAGCAGCAGCCATAACCAAACCTAGCGGAAGCTGCGGACGCAAAACGGCGCCGCGCCGCAGGCGGGAGCGCGATGGCAGTTATGTAGTTCGTATGCAAGCATCACATTCGTTTTCCAACGGTGCCCATGATGAGGATTGAACTCATGGCCTCTCCCTTACCAAGGGAGTGCTCTACCACTGAGCTACATGGGCAGTGGCCCATCAACCGGCAGGCTCAGCGCATCCCGCTTCGAGAAGCGGGAATAAAGGCCCCGCCGCAGACTCGACAGGGGCCGCAAAAGGGCTCCGGTCAGGTCAGCGCGCGATGGCCGCTATTGCGCTTTGTTCTATCAAGCAAAACCGGTCAATAGAGCAGCGTATTTTAGCACAGGACCGCCGGCGGGCCTAGCTGACCCCGGACCAGCCCCCGTCGATGACGAATTCCTGTCCCGTGGCGAACGAGCCCGGGGCCGAAGCGAGGTACACCGCCAGCTGGGATATCTCCTCGGGGACCCCCACCCGGCCGAGCGGCTGGCGCGCGATGAAGCGCGCCCGGGCCTCGTCCTCGCTGATGCCCTCGGCCGCCGCGAGCTGCTTGACCCGCTCCCGCCACGAGGGGGTATCCACCGTCCCCGGGCAGATGGCGTTGGCGCGGACGTTGACGCCGATGTAGTCGGCCGCGACCGAGCGGGTCAGGCCGAGCAGGGCCGCCTTGGTGACGCTGTAGGCGCAGCGGGCCGGAATCCCCTGCAGGCTGCTCGCGACCGACGACAGGTTGATGATGCAGCCGTCGCGGCGCTCGACCATCGCCGGCAGGGCCGCCCGGCACATGATGAAGGCGCTGCGTACGTTCAGCTGCCAGGCCGCCTCGAGATCAGCGTCGCTGCAGGCGAGCAGCGCGCCGTGATGGACTACCCCGGCGACGTTCGCGAGGATCGCCGGCTGGGCCTCGCCGACCACCTTCGCGACCTGGGCATCGTCGGTGACATCGAGCTGGACGAAGCGCATGTTGGGCGATGTCTCGGCCGGAAAGCCGGCGGCGTTGATGTCGGCGGCCACCACCTCGGCGGCGCCGGCGGCGGCGAAGGCATCGGCGATGGCGCGGCCGATGCCCTGGACCGCGCCGGTCACCAGGGCGGTCTTGCCTGCGAGGGGTTGGTCCATGGTTCCGCTCCAGTTGCGTTTGCTAAAATAAGCATTATAAAGCAGGTACCCATACCCGCAGGAGGACCATCCTCATGAAGAAACCCACCACCCGCACACTGCTGATCGCCGCCGGCGTCGCCGCCGTCGCCGCTATCGGGACCACCGGCGCCGTCATCGCCGAGCACCGCTACGACGACGACGATCATCACCGCGGCTCCCTGCCCTACGAGCGCATGCTCCACCGCCTGGGCCATCACCTGGACCTGAGCGCGGCGCAGGAAGAGCAGCTGGACATGATTCTCGAGCAGCATCAACAGCGCTTCGCCACCCAGCGCGCCGCCGTGCGGGATGACCTGCGCGAGCTGATCATCGCCGATGAAGTCACCCCCGCTGACGTCAATGCGGTCATCGACGGCATCTTCGACGAGGGCCGCCGCATGGGCGACAACGCCGCCGAGCTGTTCGTAGCCGTCCACGCCATCCTGACGCCGGAGCAGCGCGCTGCGCTGGCCGAGGGCATCGCCGAGCGCTGGGACGACGACGACCACGGCAGGCGCGGCTGGGGCTGGGGCCGCAAAGACCGGCACCACCGGCACTAAGAGCTAGCAGCCCGCCGGCGCCCATGGACCGCCGGCCCAAGATTCTCGTCATTGACGACGATCGCAGCCTGTGCAGGCTGCTGCGGGACTACCTGCGCGACAACGGCTACCGCGCCGAGGCCTTCAGCGATCCGCTCGCTGGCCTGGCCGCGGCGCGGCGCCACAAATACGTCGCGCTGGTCCTCGACATCATGATGCCGCGGCTCGATGGCCAGGAGCTGTGTGAGAGAGTGCGGGAGTTCTCGCCCCTGCCCGTCATCATGCTCAGCGCCCGGGACACGCCGGATGACCGCATCCGCAGCCTCGAGCTCGGCGCCGACGACCATCTGGGCAAGCCCTTTGAGCCGCGCGAGCTGCTCGCGCGGCTCAAGGCCATCATCCGCCGGCGGGAGAGCGAACCTGGCGCGCCAACCATCAAGAGCGCGGGCATCGAGCTGGAGCTGCAGCGCAACATGGCCTACCGCACCGACAACGGCAAGCGCACGCCCATCGAGCTCAGCACGGTCGAGTTCGCCTTGCTGGCGCTGCTCGCCAAGCACCGGCCCGAGCCCGTACCGCGCGATGACCTCTACGCCCTGGTGCGCGGCTTCGAGCGCAGCTACGACGGCGACCGCGCGATCGATATCCTCATCAGCCGCATCCGGCGCAAGCTCAAGGACAATCCGCAGCAGCCCGTCTACATCAAGACCGTCCGCAACGTGGGCTACGCCTTCATTGGCTGATTCTTTTTTACTGGGAATTATTCCTGCAGCTTCGCGGATTGCGCCAAGACCTGATAGGTTGCTTGGGAAACAGATGCTATTGCCTAGGACGTATTCAGGCCTTCCATAGCTAAACTTGAGAACGACGCAGGCAGCCTGTTCGCCGCAGGTTGCTACTCGCCGATGCGCAGTTCCAGATGCAGCTCGTCGGCAGCGCTGGCTTCGCTGCGCCAGCCCAAGTTCCAGTCGCCATAAGCGCCGGTACCCAGTCGCAGGCCCAGTTGCCGACGCTGCGTGCTCGCGTTGTCCATGCTCCAGTCGCCGTAGGGCGTCAGCACCCCGCCGCTGACAGCCAGGCCCCAAGCCATCTCGGCCTGCAGCCGTCGGCCGCGGTCTTCGCCCGTGGTGAAAGCGGTCGGCCGCGCCGCTTGCGTAAACAAGTCGGCGCCGGCTTCAATGCCGTAATGCGGGCGCAGAGCGAAGGAGGGACCCAGGCCGCCGCGGTTCGGATCGACGCGGAGGTCCAGCTCCACTCCGGCGAGATCGCCGCCGCCGCTGACCGCATGGCGGTAGGCGGCGCGCAGATGCATCGGACCCGTACCGGCGTAGTCGAACACCAGCGCCACCAGCCAGCTCGCGGTGCCGGCGGCGTCGCCCCATTCATCGGCCCAGGCCACTTCGAACTCCGGCTGCATCGGGATGTCGACGACCAGGTTGCGGCCCGGCGCATAGGCCACCGCCAGGCGCGCGGTGCCCGCCTCGGCGTTCATCTCAAAGCGATCCTCCTCGAATTCGAGCTCGCCGGAGCTGGCCCCGGCGCGCAGGCGCAGGTCCCAGCGCTCGATGTCGTTGTACCAGCCCAGGCCCCAGCCGACGTAATCGGCCTTGAGATGGGGCTTGTAGCTCAGATTGCCCTGGGCCTCCAGCAGCAGATTGCCCGTGCCCTGGCTGCCGTAGGCCACCAGCCAGCCCGGGCCGATCCGCGCCGCGGCGTAGGGCTGGTACAGATTCAAATCCAGCTGGTAGCTGCCGGCTGAGCCGCCGTTGCGGTACTGGCCCTTTTGCCCGTGGCGGCCGTAGCCCAGGCCCAGCAGCATGCCCTCGGTGAAGCGATAGTCGACGCCGAAGCTGCCGCTGAACAGATCGCTTTCCACCTGCGCGCCATCCTCGCTCTCCGAGCCCACTTCATACGCCGCCGCCCGGCCCCACAGCATCAGGCCCGACGGCAGGCCGCTGGCCGATGACGACAGCGGCAGGGAGAACCGCTGGCCGGCGAGGAACGTCCGCAAGTCGATCTCGCCGCTCTCGAGCTCCTGCTCCTTGGCCGCTAGCATGCCGAGCAGCTGCGCGGATGCGGATGCATCCGACGCCGCGCCCGGCCGTGCCATGATCGCGCCCAGCGTCTCGATGCCCAGCGCCCGCACCGCCAGGGCGGCACCCGCCTGCATCGCTGCCTCCGTGTCCAGGCCGCCGCCGCCGATGATCACATAGCCCACCAATCCCTGCGCCGCCGGGACGCCCACCGCGCCCGAGCAGGATGAGTTGGCGGATACCGTCAATGAAACCGCGATCGTCGTGCCTGCCTCCAGCGCTGTTCCGCCCGCAATCGCTATTTGCGCGTGACGGTCATTCGTTCCGGAGCCGGACATGTTAACGCCGCTCAGCGACCGCGCCGCCGCGCCGTCCGGGCCGTTGGCGCTGTAGCGACGCAACGACAGAAACGCCGGCGCGTCGGATGCCAGCGCCACGTCGGTGCTCGAGCAGGCGCGGGAATTGCGCTGCAAACGCAGCCCCGTCGATCGCGCTCCGGATCTCTGGAGCTCCAGCGTGTCAATCAACGCCGGCGTCGCGAAATTGTCCTGCGCCGCCGCTCGCCACGGCCAGGCGTCCAGCACCGCCAGCTCATAAGCCAGGGTCAGCGGCGACGGCGCGTTGATATCCGTGCAGCCTGGGACTGCTTTCGCCACCACGGTCGCCGTGAACAAACTCGCCGGCAACCGCACGCCCGCCTTGAACTGCACCCCCACCAGCCGGTCGTCCGCATGGCCGGCCTGCATGCGCACGTTGGCGAAGGAAGGCGCCGCCACGCCGTCCGCGGTATTGCCGTTGTACTTGCGCAGCTCCAGGAACGCCGTCGGCCGCACGGCCACATCGACCTGTGGACAGACCGCGGTGCCGCGGTGGAAACGCAGCCCGGTGTCCGTCGCCGCCGTCGCCGCGCGCAAGCTCGCCGGCAGGAACAGCGCCGTTGCCGTCGCATTGTCGCCGGACAAGATGCGCCAAGCGGTTCCCAACTTAATCACGCTGTCTGTCTTCTGCGCCGCCGGAATGTCGCTGCCGGTCCCGCAGGCCGCCGCGTTGGCCGCCACCTTGATCCCTATCGTCAGGCGCATCCCCGACATGGTCGCTCCCCGCGCGACCACCAATCGCACATGCCGGTCGTCATCCGCGCCGGTCCCTTTCATCGGCACCGCCGCCTGGACCCGAGCCGGCGAGCCCACCGGGCCGCTCGGGCCGTACTGCTGCAGCCGCGCCCAGGCCGGCGCGTCGTCGGCCAGAGACACGTCCATCGCCTCGCAGCCGCTCAGGCTGCGGTGCGCCACCACGCCCGTGTCGGTCGCCGGCGGGCTGAGTGCTAGCACCCTACCCAGGCTGTCGCGCGCATGGATCTGCCACAGCTGGCGGTCGGACACCAGCAACTCGTACTTGACCGTCAACGGCACCGGCGTGAGAGCGTGGTTGCAACTGCTGTTCGGCCGCGCCACCACCTGCACCGTCAAGGTCCCGGCCGGGACATCCGTCCCCGCCTTGAACTGCAGGCCCACCGGCCGGCCCGTCGCGCCCGCATGCATCGGCAAGTTGGTAAACCGACTCGCCGCCGCGCCGTCGGCCACCGCGCCGTTGTACTTCTGCAGCTCCACGTAGCGGGAGTTGCCGCCGGGCAGCTCCACGTCCACATTCGCGCACACGCTCATCGCCACGCCATAGTTGAAACGCAGGCCGGTGTCGGTCGCCGAAGTCGCCGCTTTCAGATCCGCCGGCGGGAACAAGGCCGTCGCCGCGGCCACGTTGTTGGCCAGGGTCCCCCACGGCGCCGCCGGACTGATCGTCAGCCGATACGACAACGTGATAGGCGCTGGATCGCCGCATGCAATGGAGCCCCGCCATTTGCTCAGCATCATGTGCAGGGTCACGGTCGAACTCGGCGTCACGCTCGCGCCGGCCTGGAATCTCAAACCGAAGCCACCTTCGTTGTCATTATTAGAGGGAAACCCGTAGAATCCAAATGAGTAATCAGTCTCATCATCTGATTCCTCACTGTATTCATTCCGTCCATTAAAGTGCTGATAGAGCACGAACTTGTCGCGGTGGTTGAGCAGCGAATAATGATAATTGACGCACGTCGTTGTACGGTAACCGATGTAGATGCCGGTGTGGACTTCAAAAAACGATCGGCTATCGGCTATGGCCTTCGCGCTGAAAGGACCCGTCGGCGTCGCCTGGTTGAAGCCCTTGACAATCCAAGTTTCCGTGCTCGCGATCGCCGCAGCCACCGTAGCGGTGAAGCTCAGCGTGTGCGGCCCGGGCACGCCGACGTAGCTCGCGCAGCGCGCGCTCGGCTTGATCTCCACCAAAGCGGTCACCGTGCTCGCCGGTACCGCCTGACTCGCGCGATAAACCACGCGGATATGATGATCGCCCGCTGCGCCGCGCCGCATGAGCACGTCGCTGAAGCTAGTCGTCGCCGCGCCGACCGCGCCCGTCGAGTTGTGGAGCTGCAGGCCCAGGAACGATCCGCCGCCCGCCAGCTTCACGTCCGTCCACCGGCACAGGCTCGAGCTGTGATGGATGCGCGGGCCCATCTCCGTCGCCAGCGACCCGCCCAAGTCGCTCGCGGACAAGCCCGAGACGACGTTCGATGACTGCCGGCCTTGCTGCTCCCAGGCAGCGGCCGCAAAAACGTTGAGCGTGTAACTCAGCGTGTATGTCGATGCGGACGTATTGGCACAGCCCGCGCCGGTCGACAGGGTACGTGCGATCACTACCGTAAACGCATGCATCCCCGCCGGCGGCTCGGCGTCATCCTTGAAGCGCACGCGCACATGCCTGTCGTCCGCATGATCCTTCTCCATCCGCACCGTGAAGCGCCGGCCGCCGACGCCGTCGGCGGTACCGTTGGCGCGGTGCTTGCGCAGCTCCAGCCACGCAGGCGCGCCGGTCGCCAGCCGCACGTCGGTGAAACGGCACGACGGGCGGCTGCGGTGGATAACGACGCCAGTGTCCTCGCTTGCTGCGATGCCCTGGACGTGGCGGCTGGCAGGCCGGTCGCTGTTCTCGCCCTGGTCATGCCAGACCACTAGCGTGACCAGGTAGTCAACCGGAGCGGCAGCGCATCTTTTGATGGAAACGGTATGGACGCCATCCGCCAGGTCCGTCCGGTTTGGAGCTACCTCCAGGTAGTTGACGCGGCCAACGGCACGATGGCTGTCGCCGGTACCTTGGTGGTTACCTACCTGGGTGTTGTTAATGACTTGATAACTCGCCAGATCGAAATCATTGGCGCGGGTTTCAATAGATACTGCATTAGGATTTGAGCATGTTGTCATGTGGAAGGCAATGCCGGTCCGGCGCTCGCCGGGATAGACCAGGATCTTGTCCGCGGTACTCTTATCCAGAACTCCGGTCTGGAACAACTGCTGCGCTTGCGCAGCCGGCGGCATCATCGCGCCCGCCAGCAACAAGGCACCGGCAACCGCCAGGCCGCTTAAAAGGGCGCTACCCCCCCCCTTTCATGGCAAATCAAACGCCTATCCATAGACGTATTTTACCGTATTTGCCCAGGAGCAAGACGGTGCGGCAGGGGGATTGAAAGCTGCTGCTGTCCTCCCGTTGCCAGCTCGGCTGCCAGGCATCGGCCGTGCCGGTACCGAGATGCAGGACCAAGCCCAGCCAATAGGAAGCATATGCCCAATCCGCACCTGCTCTTCTCAAACAATTCTTGGCATGCCAAGGGATTGGTTGTGATGGCGTCTTATCGGAAGTGGAGCAAAGCATACAACCCCCTGTTTTTATGCTTCCCGCCCCTTGCGAAGGTAAAATACAAAGCATGGGAACTAGTAAAAATCCGTTCGCTCCGGGCCCCGCGACCGAGCCGCCGCATTTGGCCGGAAGAGAAGAGCAGCGGGATCTGATCAGCGAAGCCTTGCGGCTGATCACCGAGCCGCTAGTCGCGGGCAGGCTGGAAGATTCTCCGCCCCGGCCCATCAAAATCGTCGGCCCGCGGGGGGCGGGCAAGACGACGCTGCTGGGCTTGGCTGAAGCAGAGGCGCGGCGACAGGGCATCCATGTGGTTGACAGCGCCCGGCTGCCCAACTTGGATCCGAGCAGCAGAATCATCAGCGGCTTGCTGGAGGGCATGGACCTCCGCGAGCGGTCCCTGCTGTGGCTGAGCGGTTTCTACCAGTTTGGCTTGTCCATCTTTTCCGTGCAGCGGAAGCATTACGAGCAGCAGACGCTTGAGAGAGTGTTGCAAGCCCGGCTGCGCCGGCATCCAGTGCTGTTGTCGCTGGACGAGGTAATGCACTACGACGTGAAATCCTTGGGAATCCTGCTGCAGGAGTGCCAGCGGATGATCAAGCAAAAATGGCCTTTGGCGGTGATCATGGCCGGTACGCCCGCGCTCAATGTGAGATTGAAGCAGGTGGATGCCACCTTCATCAATCGCTGCGAATCGATGTACATCCACCAAATCAGCGACGAGGCGGTGCGCGACGCCCTGCGCAAGCCGCTGCTGGACAATGGCGTGAAGGTGGCGGACGAGGCGCTCGATTTGATGGCGAGCTGGACTGACAACTATCCTTACTTCGTCCAGCTGGCGGGCAGGGTGGTTTGGCAGGCCATGCGGAAAGCCGAGCGCAAGGAAGTCGACCTGGCCCTGGCGCAGCAAGCCGAAGCCGCCATGCAGGAGGAGCGCCAAGGTTATTACCACGATGTTTACGAGGATATCGCAGGCGCCGATGCATTGGCTTACGCCAGCCAGGTCGTGGCCTTCGTGGAAGCCGCGGACACGCCCTTGTCGCCCGAGGAAGTGAGGGCGGAGCTGGCGGCCGCCAATGACGGCATGAGCGTAGAGAAAGCAAAAGAGGTTTTCAATCTGCTGCTGGACAACAGCCTGATATGGTTCACGAACGACGCCAAGATACAGGCCGCTATCCCATCCTTCTTCCAATATTTCAAGGCACGACGGCAACGCAAAGGCTTGAAGAAACGGGACTGATATTGCGCGAGCCAAGAGCTTGGGCAACCCGCTATCTTGCAGCGGAGATTATCCGTACTTACCTTGAGAGCGGCGCAGGCAATCCACGCGCGACCTTAGTCGCCGATGCGCAGTTCCAGACGCAGCTCATCGGCGGCGCTGGCTTCGCTGCGCCAGCCCAAGTTCCAATCGCCATAGGCGCCGGTGCCCAGGCGCAGGCCTAGCTGCCGGCTCGGCGTGCTCGCATCGTTCATGCTCCAGTCGCCGTAGGGCGTCAGCACCCCGCCCCTGACAGCCAGGCCCCAGGCCATCTCGGCCTGCAGGCGCCGGCCGCGATCGGTGTCGGAAGAGAAAGCGAACGGACGCCCGGCCCGCTCGAACACCGCCGCGCCGGTGTCGATGCCGTAGCCCGGGCGCAGGGTCAAGGACGGGCCCAGCCCGCCGCGGGCCGGATCGACCTGGACCTCGATCTCCAGGCCGGACAGATCACCGTCGCCCGCGATCGCCCGGCGATAGGCCGCCCGCGCATGCAGGGGGCCAGCGCCGGCGTACTCGAAGGCCGCGCCCAGCTGCCAGCTCGCGTCACCCGCGAGATCGCCCCAGTCGTCCTCCCAAGCCACCTCGAGCTCGGGCCGCAGCGGCAGGCCATTGACCAGCTCGCGCTGCGGCGCGTAGGCCACCGCCAGGCGCGCCGCGCCCGCTTCGGTGTCCAATGCCAGGGTCTCATCCTCGACGTCGAGCTCGCCCGTGCTGGCGCCCGCGCGCAGGCGCAGGTCCCAGCGCTCAATCGTACTGCTCCAGCCCAGGCCCCAGCCCTGGTAGTCCGCCTTGCTCGGCGTCAGCGCGACGCCGTCGTCGCTGTGCATCACCAGGTCGCCCGAGCCCTCGCTCACGAAAGCCGCCAGTACCCCCGGGCCGATCCGGCCGGCGACATACGGCTGGTACATGTCCATGTCCAGCTGGTAATCACCCGAAACATCCTCATCCCGGTAGCCGCCGTCGATCTCATGCAGGCCGTAGCCCAAGCCGAGCATGAGGCCCTCGCCCAGGCGGTAGTCAAGCCCGAAGCTCGCGCTGAACAACTCGCTGTCCGAGCGGGCCCCGCCCTCGACCTCATTGCCGACATCGTAGGAAGCGAAGCGGCCCCACAAAGCCAGGCCGGCAGGCAGGCCGGGTGTGGCGCTGTTGGAAAGCCCCAGCGCGAACTCCTCGCCCGCCAGATCCCGCATGCTGAACTCCCCGCGCTCGAGCTCCGCCTCGTTCGCCTGCATCAAGCCGAGCAGGCCGCTGGACCAGGATCCCGCCACCGCGTCCGGCCGCGCCATGACCGCGTCCAGGGTTTCCAGGCCGATCGCCCGCACCGCCGCCGCCGAGCCCAGCTGCAGCGCCGCTTCCGTATTCTTGCCCGTGTCACTCAGCCGCACCACGCTCTCCGTCATCTGCGCCGCTGGGATGTCGCTGCCGGTACCGCAGACCGTTGCGTTGGCCGCCACCCGCATCCCGATCGTCAGGCGCCCGCCCGGCAAGTCCGCGCCCGGCGCGATCAACAAACGCACATGCCGGTCGTCGGCAGCCCCGGTGCCCTTCATCGGCACCGCCGCCTGCGACCGGGCGCTTGCGCCCACCGGGCCGTTGGGACCATACTGCTGCAGCCGCGCCCAGGCCGGCGCATCGTCCGGCAAGGACACGTCCATCGCATCGCAGTAGCTCAGGCTGCGATGCACCGCCACGCCCGTGTCAGCGCCCGCAGCCACCAGCGCGTCGAGCCCGACCACCCGGCCCGCGCTGTCGCGCGCATGCACCTGCCACAGCTGGCGGTCGGACACCAGCAGCTCGTACTTGACCGTCAACGGCACCGGCGTGAGAGCGTGGTTGCAGCTGCTGTTCGGCCGCGCCACCACCTCCACTGTCAAGGTCCCGGCCGGAACGTCCGCACCCGCCTTGAACTGCAGGCCCACCGGCCGGCCTGTCGCGCCCGCATGCATCGGCAGGTTGGTGAAACTGCTCGCCGCCGCGCCGTCGGCCGTGATGCCGTTGTACTTCTGCAGCTCCATATGGGCACGGCTGCCGCTGGCCAGCTCCACGTCCACGTTCGCGCACACGCTCATCGCCACGCCCCGGTTGAAGCGCAGGCCGGTGTCGGTCGCCGACGCCGACGCTTTCACCGCCGCCGGCGCGAACAGTACCGTCGCCGCGGCCACGTCGTTCGCCAGAGTCCCCCACGGCGCCGACGGGCTGATCGTCAGACGGTATGACAGCGTGAGCGGTTCTGGATTGCCGCAGCTGTTATCTACTCTGAATTTGCTCAGCAGCACATTCAGGGTCAGAACCGAGCCCGGCGGCACGCTCGCGCCGGGCGCAAATGTGAAGTTGAAGCCGCCGTAGTTGTCATTGCCAGAGAAATAGTACGATGGTGCGAAGAAACTGTACTCCGTGTCGACTTCCGTGAGCTCAGCGATGCCGTCGCGACCCCTGCTGAGATAGAAGACAGAGAATTTTTCGCGATGGTTGAGCAGCGAATGATGGTAATCACGGCAGTCCCCGATGCGGTAGCCGAGATAGATGCCCGTGTTGATTTCGTTATAACGACTGCTATTGGCTATCGCCCGCGGATCGAAAGGACCTGTTGGCGTCGCTTGGTTGAAGCCTTTGGCGGTCCATGGGTCCGGATTCGCGACCGCCGCGCCGATCGTGGCGGTGAAGCTCAGCGTTTGCGGCCCGGGGATGCCGGCGTAGTTCGCGCAGCGCGCGCTCGGCTTGAGCTCCACCGCTGCGGTCACCGTCCCCGCCGGCACCGCCTGACTCGCGCGATAGACCAGGCGCAGGTGCTGGTCACCCGCCGCGTTGCGCTGCATGCGCACGTCGGTGACACTGGCCGCCGGCTCGCCGACCGCGCCCGTCGAGTTGTGGCGCTGCAGACCCAGGAACGATCCGCCGCCCACCAGCTGCGCGTCGATCCACCGGCACAGGCTCGAGCTGCGATGGATGCGCGGGCCCATCTCCCTCGCCAGCGGCCCGCCCAGGTCGCTCGCGGACAAGCCCGAGACGACGTTCGATGACTGCCGGCCCTGGTTGTCCCAGCTGGCTCCCAAGCTGATGTTGAGGGTGTAGCTCAGCGTATGCGCCGCGGCGGACGCGGCGGTGCATCCCGCGCCGCTGCTCGCCGTACGCTCCATCACCACCGCAAACGCATGGCTGCCCGCCGGCGGCTCGGCGTCGTCCTTGAAGCGCACGCGCACATGCCGGTCGTCGTTATGGCCCCTCTCCATCCGTACTGTGAAGCGCCGGGCGCCGGCGCCGTCGGCGGTGCCGTCGGCGCGATGCTGGCGCAACTCCAGCCAGTCAGGCGCGCCGTCCGCCAGCCGCACGTCGGTGAAGCGGCACTCCACGGCGCTGCGATGGATGGCGATGCCGGTGTCCTCGCTGGCTGCGATGCCCTGGACGTAGCGGCTGGCAGGCCGGTCGCTGTGCCTGCCCTGGTCGTGCCATGTCACTACCGTGACGGTGTAGGCCGACGGCGCCTGATCGCAAACTTTGACCGTAACAATCAGTACACCGCCTGGCAAATCATTGCGGCCGCTTGCCAGTTCCAAGTAATTGGCGCGGGCGACGGCTATTTGGCTATCGCCACTGCCGGCCCGAAGGCCGACTTGGTTGTTGTTTACGTAATGGCCTACCAGTTCAAAATCGTCGGTGCGGGTTTGAATGACTATTTGATCTGGGTTTCCGCAAGCGTTGTAGTGGAAGACAATGCCGGTCCGGCCAGCCTCATAGGGGTAGATGAAGACCTTGTCGGCCGTTGTCTTGTTAAAGATTCCTGGCGTTGCCTGCGCCTGCGCATGCGGCATCGATAGCGCGCTTGCCAGCAACCAAGCGCAAGCAGCCGCTAGGCCGCTTAGAAGGGCGCTCCCCCCCCCCCTTCATCCGCTTGAGGTGTCCATACCCCCCCCCATTTTATATTAATCCATGCGTTCGCAATAAGAGGAATTTCAGTGGCATGACGGAAACAGGACTCGCCCCCTCTCAGCGCCATTGCGCCACTCCTGGTTCAGCAAAGAAACAGGGATTGTTTGACAAATCCGCGTCTAATCCTATTGCCAAAAGCTTGGTGTGCCAAGAGTTGGAAGTCGTGGCCTTTTATCTAGCCCCTGTTGGGGGAACTATGCCTTCGGCTTCATGCCCCTGTCTTAGCGTGCATTAGGAGCCATCCTCTTGTGTTCCGCCTTGAAATAATTAACACCTCCTGGGAAGCGCCAGTTAAATCGAAAACCCGGACACGAAATCGGGACGAGCAAGCAGCAGCCCTTGGGCAGCCAATCCCTCTTGACGAAACCCAGGAAGTTAAAGAATGATTCTTATGCCAGTCACGCTTCGCCCGCCGCTAGCAGCTTGCTCAGCTCGGCGACGAACTGCGGGTGCCGCGCGGGCAGCTCGCCCCACAGCAAAGCGCTCGCGGCGAAATCCTTCTCTCGGCCCGGCGCCAGCAGCGGCCGCAGCTGCTCCCACATCGGCTCGTCGCAGGCGAAGCCGAGGTCGCCCGCGGCGCTGCGACGCAGGAACTCGTGCCAGCTGGCGATGATGCGCAGCGCCGCCGCCGGCATGCGACCCTGCTCCAGCGAGGCCGCGATGGTCGGCAGCACGAAGACCGCCAGCTTGTTCGCGCCGTGCTTGCAGATGCGCTCGACCGTGTCCCCGATGTGCGCGTTCGCGAAGCGCCTCTTGATCAGATCGCGGTAGGCCGGCAGGTCGACCGGACCGTCGCCGCCCAGCGCCGGCAGCACCTCGCCGGTGACGTAGCGATCGAAGAAGGCCGACAGCTCCGGATCGGCGATGGCGCGGTCGAAGAACTCGAAGCCGCGCAGCGCCGCGGCGAAGCCGACTGCGACATGGCCGCCGTTGAGCACCCTCAGCTTGGCGTCCTCATAGGCCTGCACCTCGCTGGTGACCTGCGCGCCGGCCTGCTCCAGCGGCGGCCGGTCGCCGGCGAAGGCGTCCTCGATGATCCACTGCCGGAAGTCTTCGCCCATGACGGTCGCGTCACTCTCGATGCCGAACAGCTCGCGGGTCTCCGCCGCCAGCGCCGCGGTCGGCGCCGGCGTGATGCGGTCGACCACGCAGCAGGGGAACGAGGCATGGTCCGCCAGCCAGGCCGCCAGGTCCGCGTCGCCATGGGACTCGAGGTACTGCGTCAGGCCCGCGCGCAGCTTGCGGCCGTTGTCGCGCAGGTTGTCGCAGCTCAGCAGGGTGACCGCACCCGCGCCCGCCGCGCGGCGGGCGTTGAGGCCCGCGCGCAGGTAGCCGTAGATGGTCGCGCCCGCCTGGGCCTCGGCCGCGCGCACCTCGTCGACCAGCAGGCGCTCGGCGTCGTCCAGATAGTAGCCGGCCTCGGTGACCGTCATGGTCACCAGCTGCACCGCCGGACGCGCCAGCAAGGCGACCGCCCTCTCCGGCTCGCGGCCGTGGTCGACCAATTCGCGCAAGGCAGCGATCTCGCGCCAGTCGCTGGCGCCGTCGCTCGCCACGGTCTTGAGCACATAGCGCCCGTCGCGCGCGGCGAGACGCTCCAGCAGCGGGACGCTCTCGGCCCGCAGATTGACGCCGGCGAGCGCCCAGCGCCGCTGCGCCGGATCATGCAGCAGCTCGTCGAGATACAGCGCCTGGTGCGCGCGGTGGAAGGCGCCCACGCCGACGTGGACCACCCCGACCGCGCACGCCGCTGGATCGTAGGCCGGCCGCCGCAGTACAGGCGCGGCGCTCATGACGGGGACTCCGCCGGCGGCAGCTGCCGCGCCGCCAGCCGCGCGCGCGCCAGGCAGCGGTAGTCGCTCGGGACCATGCCCTTGTGCTGCAGGAACTGCCGGTTGAAGTTCGCCAGGTTGTTGAAGCCGACCATGGTCGCGATGCTCGCCACCAGCTCGTCGCTCTCGGTCAGCAAGGCGCAGGCGTGTCCCACCCGGACGCGGGCGACGAAATCTGAGAAGCGGTTGCCGGTCACCCGCTGGAAGCGCCGCGCGAACGCCGCCGGCGCCATGCCCGCGATCTCCGCGACCGTCGCCAGGCTCAGCTTGCCCGTGTAGTTGCGCATGATGTGCTCGACCACATGGCTGAACTCAGCCTGGTGCCGGACCGCCATCGCCGGCTCGAGCACCGACAGCACCCGGCGCTCGGACCAGGCGCTGAGCTCGAGCAGCAGCTCGAGCAGCAAAAGCAGGCGCCGCATGCCGGTACTGTCGCGCAATTGCCGCAGGCGCAGGCGCGCCGTCGCCACCGGAAAGCCCGTGAACTCCACCCCCTTGGCCGCCGCCGCCAGCAAAGCCTCGGCCTCGCGCAGCTCCGGATAGGCCGCGCTCGCGCTGGCGTAGGCGTCGTGGTGGAACTGGCACAGCATGTCGCGGACCGCCACCGGCTTGCCGGCCGAGGTCACCCAGTTGTGCGGCAGGCGCGGGCCCACCAGGTACAGCCCGCCCGGCGCGAACTCGCCGATGTGGTCGCCGATGAAAACCTTGCCATGGGTCGCCAGGATCAGATGCAGCTCGTACTCCTCATGCGCATGCCAGCGGCACAGGTCGCTGGGCCAGCCGTGCTCGAGATAGCGCACGCTGCCGAGCGACTTGTCGACGATCTCGACTTCGGGCCGCAAAGACATTACTTGACCGCTCCGAAAGTCAGGCCCTGCACCAGCTGCTTCTGGCAGAACCAGCCCAGCACCATGATCGGCGCGCAGGACAGTACCGACACCGCCGAGACCTTGGCCCAGAACAAGCCCTCCGGACTCGAATAGGACGCCACCAGCGCCGCCAGGGTCCCGGCGTCGTCCGAAGTCAGGTTGATGGCCCAGAAGGCCTCGTTCCAGCACAGCACCACGCTCAGCAGCGCGGTCGAGGCGATGCCGCCCCAGCCTAGCGGCAGGATCACATGGCGGATGGTCTGCCAGGTGCGCCCGCAGTCGAGGCGGGCCGCCTCGATGATCTCGCGCGGAATGTCGCGGAAATAGCTGAACAGCATCCACACCACAATCGGCAGGTTGATCATGGCGAAGATGACGATCAAGGCGATGCGGGTGTCGAGCAGGCCCAGCTTCTGGACGATCAGGTAGATCGGCATCAGCACCCCGACCGCCGGCAGCATCTTGGTCGACAGCATCCACAGCAGCAGGTCCTTGGTCCAGCGCCCCGGCGCCTGGGCCATGGCGTAGGCCGCCGGGACCGCCAGCGCCAGCGCCAGGCCGGTGCCGCCGAAGGAGACCGCGATTGAGTTGAAGGCGTGCTTGAGATAGTCGCTGCGCTCCTGGATGAGGGCGAAGTTCTCCAAGGTCGGCTGGAACACCAGCAGCGGCGGGATGGCGATGGCCTGCAGCTCGGTCTTGAGGCTGGTCAGGAACATCCACAGGATCGGAAAGAAATACAGCAGGCCGGCCACCCAGGCGCAGGCCGCCAGGGCCCGGGCTTCGAGCTGGCGGCGGACGCGGGCCGGGACCATCACACCACCAGGCTCTTGCCGACCATCCTGATCAAAAAGAGCGCGACGATGTTGGCGAGGATGATGGCGAAAACCCCGCCGGCCGAGGCGACGCCGGCGTCGTACTGCAGCAGCGCCTGCGAGAAGATCATGAAGGCCAGGTTGGTGCTGTCGTAGCCGGGACCGCCGCCGGTGGTGACGAAGATCTCGGCGAAAATCGACAGGTGGAAGATGGACTGGATCATGATCACGATCGCGATCGGCCGCGCCAGATGCGGCACCACCAGGAAGCGGAAGCGGCTCCAGTAGCCGGCGCCGTCGACGCGGGCGGCCTCGACCTGCTCGCGGTCGAGCGACTGCAAGGAAGTGATGAAGATCAAGAAGGCGAACGGCGTCCACTGCCAGCTGAGCATGATCACCAGCGACAGCAGCGGGACCTCCGCCAGCCAGTCCAGCGGCGCGGCGCCGAACCAGCCGGCGATGACCGCGAACAGCCCGTAGACCGGGTTCATGAACATGTTCTTCCACACCAGGGCGTTGACCGTCGGCATGATGAAGAACGGCGACACCAGCAGCACCCGGACCACGCCGCGGCCCCAGAAGGCGCGCTCGACCAGCAGCGCCAGCCCCAGGCCCAGGACCACCGTGATCAGCAACAGCGAGCCGACCAGCATCAGGGTGTTGAGCAGCGCCGGCGTGAAGCCCGCGTCGGTCCAGAAGAACTCGTAGTTGCTCCAGCCGCTGAAGCCGCTGCGCTCCGGATACAACAGGTTGTAGCGCTGGAACGAGAAGAACAGCGTCATCGACAGCGGCACGATCATCCACGCGCCCAGTGCCAGGACGCTCGGCGCCTGCAGGGCTATCGCCAGCCGTCTACGCATCACACAAAGAGTCTATTTAAAAACGCAAGCCCGGGCCAAACAGCCCGGGCCGCTGCGGGCCCCGGATCTCCCTCGGGAGGAGTCGGGAGGGAGGTCCAGAGCCGGTCGGTCGCCGAGCGACCGCTGCTGCTTAGTAGTAGCCAGCCTTGCGCATCTCGCGGTCAGCAGCTTGCTGCGCGTTCGCCAAGGCTTCCTCGACCGAGATGTTGCCGGCCAGGGCCGCGCTCATCTGCTTGCCGGCCTCGATGCCGATCGCCTGGAACTCGGGGATCGAGGCGAACTGCACGCCGGTGTACGGCGTCGGGTCCAGGGTGCTGTTGGACGGGTCAGCAGACAGGATCGCCTTGAGCTCCGCGTCGGCGAACTTCGCCGCGTTCTGGAAGTTGCGGTTCTCGTAGGTGCTCGTGCGCGTTCCGGTCGGTACCGAGCCCCAGCCGTTGTTCTCGGCCACCAGCTCGATGTACTCCTTGGACGTGGCCCACTCGACGAACTTCTTCGCGTCCCTAGCCTGCTTGGTGCCGGCCGGCACCGCCAGCGCCCAGGCCCACAGCCAGTTGGCGCCGCGCTTGGTCACCGCGATCGGCGACTGGGCGAAGTCGATCTTGTCAGCAACCTTGCTCTGCTTCGGATCGGTGATGAAGGACGCCGCGATGGTCGCGTCAATCCACATGCCGCACTTGCCTTCGTTGTACAGCGCGAGGATCTCGTTGAAGCTGTTGCCGCTCGATCCTGGCGGGCCGTAGTTGCCCAGCAGGTCGACGTAGAAGGAGACCGCATGGTTCCACGCCGGCGAGTCCAGCTGCGGCTTCCACTCCTCGTCGAACCAGCGCGCGCCGAAGGAGTTCGCTACCGTCGTGATGAAGGCCATGTTGTCGCCCCAGCCCGGCTTGCCGCGCAGGCAGACGCCGTAGACTTCAGGCGGGTTGTGGATGGCCGCCGCGACATCGCGGACGTGGCCCCATGACGGGTTGTCCGGCATGCTCATGCCGGCCTGGCGCACCAGGTCGGAACGATACATGATCATCGAGCTCTCGCCGTAGAACGGCGCCGCGTACAGCTTGCCGTTGGCCGACAGGCCGCCGCGCATCGCCGGCAGGATGTCGTCGACGTCATAGGCCGCGCCGAAGTCCAGCTCTTCGAGCCAGCCCTTCGCGCCCCAGATCGGCGCCTCATACATGCCGATGGTCATGATGTCGAACTGGCCGCCCTTGGTCGCGATGTCGGTGGTGACCCGCTGCCGCAGGATGCCTTCCTCCAGTGTGACCCAGTTGACCTTGATGCCCGTCTTGTCCTCGAAGTGCTTGGTCAGCTTCTGCATCTCGATCATGTGGCCGTTGTTGACCGTGGCGATCGTCAGGTCGGCATAGACCGAAGCGCCGGGCGCCACCGCCAACAGCGACGCAACCGTCGCCGCCAGCAGCTGTTTGCTTGTAGTTGGTTTCATATTTTCCTCTCCTGTGATGGAAAAATCTGCCCTAATCATATCACATTGGTGCTTATTTACCAAATTAGGGGGATTTGAGCGGCAATATCTGCCAATATAGTATTACCCATCGGGGCGGCCTGGAGCGGCGCAGGCAGCCCCCCGGGCGCCGTTGGAGAACTGCCTATATTAGGGAACTATTCCTTTAACTTCATGGTTGCCGCCAAGATCAGGGCCGCGAGCGTACCCAAGCCTAACCCGCGAAGTCGCAGGCATAGTCCCCTTTTCTTGGCAATCAATGCGCAGCGGGATTAAAATATGGCCATGACTGAAGAACAGTCCCCAGACAATCCATTCTATCCAGGCACGGGCTCGGTGCCTGATCATCTGGTTGGGCGGGAGCCGGAGCAGGCTTTGCTGCGGAAAGCGCTGCGAGCGATTGCCGGGCCGCGGGAGGACTATGGTCCTCTGCTCGGCCGGGCGCCCCGGCCCTTGAAGATCGTCGGCCCGCGCGGGGTGGGCAAGACGGTGCTGCTGGCCTGGACCAAGAGCGTGGTCGATCCCGAGAAGGTTGACGTCGTGAGCCTGGACGATCTCCCGAATTCTGATTCAGGGGAGGCATTCTCTCAATTCCTGAGCGAGTTGGCCACTATCCAGGGCTTTGACCCGAAGCAGCATGTCGAATCCCAGGCGCTCAAATATCTCCAGATGGCGCTGAACTGGCGGCCGGGCCAGCCGTCCGTCCTGGGTTTCCGCCAGATTTTGCAGGAGCGCTTGCAGGTCCGTCCGCTGCTGCTGCTGCTGGACGAGGTCATGCATTACGATGCGGGTATGCTGGGCAAGCTACTGCGTCATGGCCAGACTTTGATGAGAGACAGATGGCCGCTGGCAATAGTGCTGGCGGGGACGCCGGCGCTGAACATGCACTTGAAAAAGGTGGACGCGACCTTCATCAACCGCGCTGAGGAAATCAACATCAACGACCTGGACCCCGCCGCGACGCGCGATGCTCTGATCAAGCCGTTCGCGGACCGCGGCGTGACGGTGTCGGACGAGGCGCTGGAGCTGATGCTGAGCTGGGCCGACGACTACCCCTATTTCACCCAAATCGTGGGCAGTGAAGTCTGGGATGCCAAGAAGGACGCCGCGGAGGTGGATGTGGATTTGGTGCGAAGCGTGAAGCAAGCCGTGCTTGACGAACGCAATCTTTTTTACGCATCAATCTACAGCATGATTGATGATGATGACGAGTTGCTGGAATGCGCGATGAAAGCGGTGGCGGCCATCGAAGCTGCGCCCAAGCCCTTGACGCCCAGGCAAGTGCGTACCCGCATGGCGGAAGGCACTGACTTGAGTTCCAAAGACGCCCGCAATGCCTTCAACCAGCTGTTGGATATAGGCCTGTTTTGGGTAACCGGCGATTTCGAAGTGCATGCTGCGATTCCGTCATTCTTCAATTATTTCAAGAAGATATACGGTCGGGAACACTCCTGATGCGCGCCAAGCTCAAGCCGTGAAGCCGCAGAAATAGTTCCTTTTCCCTTCCCGCCCTGCTGGTGGACTATCAACTAGCCCTGGCGCTGGCCGCAGGCGGCGCGCTGGCGGTGGCGTTGCTGCTGTCCTGGCACAAGCAGCGGCGCCTGCGCCGCGGTCTCGAGCAGCTCGCCGCCGATCTTGAGCGCCGCCGCCAAGACCTAACCGCCGCTGGCGGCGGCGATGCCAATCCCGTACTGCGGCGCTTGCGCCGGCTCATCGGCGAGATGATCGAAGGCCAGGAAGTACACCTGCGCAACGCAGCGCATGAAATCCGCACGCCGCTTACCCGGGCGCTGCTGGCGCTCGAGCTCGGCAAGGAAGCGGAAATGCGCAAGCAAGCTGCTGCTGAGATCGCGCGCATCAATGAATTGGTCGAGGAAATGATCGAGCGCGCCCGGCTGCTCACACCGCAGCTGCAGCTCGAGCGCGAGGACGTCGCCCTGCGCCCAATGATCGCTGAACTGATTGAGCGTGATTTTGACCAGCATCCGGCCTTCGCCCTGGCGCAGGACGGACAGCAGCTGTCCTGCCGCAGCGACCGGGTACTGCTGCAGCGCTGCCTGCGGTGCATACTCGACAACGCCCTCAAATACTCTGAACTGGCCGACGGCAGCATCACCATCGCGCTCGCTGAGCGCGATGAGGCAGCCGTCATCCGCATCGCCGACCGAGGGCCCCACCTGCCCGCGGAGCAGTGCGATCGCGTCTTCGAGCCCTTCGTGCGCCTCGGGCCCGGCGATGGCAAGCCTAGTGGGACCGGCCTGGGCCTCGCGATTGCCGAGGCGGTGGTGCGCGCCCATCAAGGACGCATCAGCTGCAGCAGCCCGCCGGGCGGCGGCCTCGTCTTTGAGCTGGAACTGCCGATCAACGGCAGCTGAAGGCTACTTGCGCCCTTCCTTGATCTCTTCGACCAGTCCCGTCGGGACCGGCGCATAGCGCTTGGGCTCCATCGTGTAGCTCGCGCGCCCCTGCGTCAACGAACGCAGCGTCGTGGTGTACTTGAACATCGCCGCCAGCGGGACCTCGGCGTCAACCGCCTTGCCCTCGGCCGCCATGTCCTCCATGCCCAGAATGACGCCGCGGCGCTTGTTCAAGTCGCCGATGACATCGCCCATCTTCTCCGCCGGCGTCTCGACGCCGACCGCCATGACGGGCTCAAGCAGGATCGGACCCGCCTGCCGCAAGCCCTCGCGCAGGGCGATGAAGCCCGCGGAGCGAAAGGCCTGCTCCGATGAATCGACCTCGTGGAACGAGCCGTCGTACAGCGTGACCTTCACGCCCACCACCGGATAGCCCGCGACCACGCCGTCTTGCAGCGCTTCGTTGACGCCCTTGGCAACCGCCGGGATGTACTCTTTCGGAACCACCCCGCCCTTGATCTCATCGGCGAACTGAAAACTGTCCTCGGCGTCGTCCGCCAAGGGCTCGACGCGCAGCCAGACATGGCCGTACTGGCCGCGGCCGCCGGTCTGCTTGACGTGCTTGCCTTCAACCTCGACCTTCTTGGTGATGGCCTCGCGATACGCGACCTGGGGCTCGCCGATGTTCGCGACCACCTTGAACTCGCGCTTGAGCCGGTCGATGAGCACTTCCAGATGCAACTCACCCATGCCGGAGATGATGGTCTGCCCCGATTCGTGGTCGCTGCTCACCCTAAAGGTCGGGTCCTCGCGCGCCAGGCGCCCCAGCGCCGTCGACATCTTCTCCTGGTCGTCCTTGCTCTTGGGCTCGACCGCGATGCTGATCACCGGCTCGGCGAAGTCGATCTTTTCCAATTCCAGCGGATGGCCCACGTTGCAGATGGTGTCGCCGGTAACCACTTCCTTCAGGCCCACCGCCGCGGCGATGTCGCCCGCGCGGACCTCCTTGATCTCCTCGCGGTTGTTCGCATGCATCTGCAGGATGCGCCCGATGCGCTCCTTGCGGCGACGGCCCGCGTTGAGTACCGTCTCCCCGCTCTTGAGCACGCCGGAATACACCCGGAAGAACGCCAGCGATCCTACGAAGGGATCGTTCGCGATCTTGAACGCCAGGCCCGCGAACGGCTCGTCGTCCTCGCTCGGACGCGTGGCCTCGCCGCCGTCGGCGTCCACGCCCTTGACCGCCTCGACATCCGCCGGCGACGGCAGATAATCGAGGATCGCGTCCAGCATGGTCTGGACGCCCTTGTTCTTGAACGCCGTCCCGCACAGCACCGGGACGATCTCGTTCGCCAGGGTGCGCGCGCGCAAGCCAGCCGCCAATTCCTCCGGCGTCAGCGCGCCCTCTTCGAGAAACTTGTCCATCAAGGCCTCGCTGGCCTCGGCCGCAGCCTCCTGCAGCTGGGCATGCGCGGCGTCGGCCGCTTCTTGCAAATCAGCGGGGATCTCCCCGATCGACGGCGCCGCGCCCAGGTCCTCGCTCTTCCAGGTTACCGACCGCATGCCCACTAGATCGACCACGCCGGCGAAGGCGTCCTCGCTGCCGATCGGCAGCTGCAAAGGCAGGGCGTTGGAGCGCAGCCGGGTGCGGATCGATGCGACCGCCTTGTCGAAGTCCGCGCCGACGCGGTCCATCTTGTTGATGAAGGCGATGCGCGGGACGCGGTACTTGTTCGCTTGCCGCCAGACCGTCTCCGACTGCGGCTGGACGCCCGCGACCGCGCAGAACACCCCGCAGGCGCCGTCGAGCACCCGCATCGAGCGCTCCACCTCGGCCGTGAAGTCGACGTGCCCGGGCGTGTCGATGATGTTGATGCGATGCTGCTCGCGCTTGCCGTCCATGCCCTGCCAAAAGCAAGTGGTCGCAGCCGAGGTGATCGTGATGCCGCGCTCCTGCTCCTGCTCCATCCAGTCCATGACCGCATTGCCGTCGTGGACCTCGCCCAGCTTGTGCGAGATGCCCGTGTAGAACAAAATGCGCTCGGTCGTCGTCGTCTTGCCCGCGTCGATGTGGGCGATGATGCCGATGTTGCGGTAACGCTCCAGCGGGGTCTGACGGGACATGACGCGTCCGGCGCGGAAAAAGGGGACAGCCGCGGCCGCGGGGCTAGTAGCGGAAGTGCGAGTAGGCCTTGTTCGAAGCGGCCATGCGATGGGACTCTTCCTTCTTGCGGAAAGCGGTCCCGCGCTCCTCGGCGGCATCCATGAACTCGCGCGCCAGCCGCCGGTAGGTCGGCTGGTCCTTCGCGCCCTTGCGCATGGCGTCGCGGATCCAGCGCATCGCCAGGGCGTAGCCGCGCTCGACGCGGACCTCGGTCGGAACCTGGTAATTGGCGCCGCCGACGCGGCGCGACTTGACTTCCATCATCGGCCGGACGTTCTCGATCGCGCCCTTGACCACTTCGACCGGATTGTCCTCGGGCCGGACGCGCTGGATCTCCGCCAGGGCGCTGTAGACAATGCGCTCGGCGACCGCTTTCTTGCCGCAGACCATCACCACATTGATGAATTTCGCGACCTGGACGCTGCCGTACTTCGCATCGGGCAGGACAGCGCGCTTCTCGGCGCGACGGCGACGGGACATGGCGCTACTGCTTCTTGCGCTTGGAGCCGTACTTCGAACGGCCCTGGCTGCGCTGCTCGACGCCCGCTGAATCCAGCTTGCCGCGAATGACGTGATAGCGCACGCCGGGCAGGTCGCGCACCCGGCCGCCGCGGATCAGCACCGAATTGTGCTCGTTGAGATTGTGCCCCTCGCCGCCGATGTAGGCCGTGACCTCGGTCCCGCTGCTCGTGAGCAGTACCCGGGCGATCTTGCGCTGGGCTGAGTTCGGCTTCTTCGGCGTCGTCGTCGTGACCTTCAGGCACACGCCCTTCTTGGCCGGACAGGACTGCAGCGCCGGCGTCTTGCTCTTGCTGCGCTTTTGCTTGCGGCCCAGGCGGACCAGCTGGTTGATGGTAGGCATGGCAGGGCGCTATTTTAGCATTAGCCGGGCCGGATTCGGCCATTTGATAGAATAGCCAGCGACCATGAGCTCCAACAAGCCCAATTTCGAAGCGTGGTTCGAAGAGTTCTTCGACCGCCAGCACCTGGCGGAAATGTCCGCCGATATGCGCAAGAACACCAAGGCGCTGTTCGCTTCGGTGTTCAACTCAGCCCACTTCCAGCGCGCGACCGTAACCCATGAGGAGCTCAAGGTACACAAGCAGCTGCTCGAGACCCTGATCGAGAAGGTAGACCGCCTCGAAAAGGCAGTCGGATCCGCGCCCGCCGCTAAGAAAAAGCGGCCCGCCAAGAAGAAGGCTGCTGCCAAAGCCAAACGTCCCTGATCACCAGGGACTGAATCCAGCCGCTACAGCGGCTGCAAATCGATGTGCAGTTCGGTCGGATAGGCCCGGTTGGCCTGGGTGAGCACGTCCAGGCCGGCGCCCCAGATGAAGTAGCGGTTGTTCTCGCGGTTGTAGCCCGAAGGCAGGACCGCCTGGCCGTCGTTGTAGCCCTTCTTCGAGCAGGTCACCAGGATGTCCTTGTAGCTGCGCCGGATGTTGTAGGTGGGCTCGCCCGCCACTGAGCTCGCGAACACCAGCCCGTCGTCGTAGGCGAACTTGCACACCGCGTTCGGCGGCGTGGTCGTTACCGTCACCGCCTGGAAGTAACCGTCGCGCATGGCAACGCAGCCCGTCAGCGATACGGCCGCTAGCAGCAGCGCGGATGCGATGGTTTTCCTCATGGTCGCCCTGTCTCCCTTTGTTTCCTAGTCGCCGAGGCGGTACTCGATCTTGAGCTCGTCTTCAGCCGTGCCCTGCCAGCGCAGCAGCCACTTGCTCGCGGCGCCGGTCCGCAGCCGCAGGCCCAGCTCGCTCGCGCTTCCGTCGAAGGACCAGCCGCCGTATGGCGTCAGCACCCCGCCGTCGACCGCCAGGCCGTAACTCAGCTCAGCGCTTCCGCGCAGGCCTTTGTCAGTACCGGCCAGCAGTTCTTCAAACGACTTGCCCTCCGCCGAGGACGGCGACGCTCCATGCTGCGGCGCGACCGCCAGGCCCAGGCCCAGGGCGCCCGCCGCCGGCGCATACCGCACCGCCAGCGCCGCTCCGTTCGCCTTGGCGTCGCCCGCGTCCATGCCGACATGCAGGAACTCAACCAGCGCCGACAGCTGGCCGGCCTCATAGCCCACGCCAGCGCTGAACTCATGCTTGCTGCCCGGATCGTCGCCCCAGTCGCGCGCGTATGCCGCGCCCGCCTGCGGACGCACCGTGCCCGCCGCGAAGTCAATCGACCGCGCGAACTCCAGGCCCAGGCGCAGGCTCATGTTGTCAGATTCCATGCCGTCACCCAGGTCCGGGACCTCCAGCAAGGCGCCGCTGATGCTGCCTTCCACGCCCAAATCCGCATCCGATACCGGCACCTGGGAGCGATAGCCCAGGCCCCAGCCTCGATACTGCGCGTCATGCTTGTCCGTGTAAGACGTAGTCTCCGTGTTCGTCAACTTCGCCGAGCTCACGAACTCCGCCGAGCCGCTGCCGATGCTCGCCGCCGCAGCCAGATCGCCACCCAGGAACGGCATCGCCGCATACGGCTGCACCAGATCCAGCGCCAAGACGTACGTGCCATCGTAGTCGCCGCCGTTCTTGCGCCCTACATACTCCGTGTCCACCTCGTAGCGGCCGTAGCCCAGCCCGAACAGCGCGTCGCTCGCCACCCGGAAGTCCACCCCAAGCTGCGCCGCGAACATGTCGCCCTCGTGCCGCAACGCCGTGTCGTCACCGTCACCCTCAAGCGACAGCGTCTCCGCCCGGCCCCACACGCCGAGACGCGAACGGCCTGACGCCGACGCGTCCAGGCCCAGCGCGAACGATTGGCCCGCCAGGAAACTCCGCAGGTCAATCTCCCCGCTCTCCAATTCAGCCTCCTTGTTCGCCAACAGCTCCAGCAAAGACAGACCGCTCGGCGCATCCGACACCGCCGAACGCTGCAGCACCGTGTCCATGCCACGCAGGCCAATCACCCGCGCCGCCGCCGCGCCCGTAGCATCGCCGACCACCGGCATCTCACCCTGGCCATAATCAATCGCCACCTCATACACCATCGTCAGGTTCGTCGGCTTCGGATTGCAATTGCCCTTGGTCTCGGACACCACCGTCGCTTTCACGACTGATCCGCCAGCCACGCTCACCCGCGTCCCGAACAGCAAGCGCAAATGGCGCCGGCCGTTGCCGGAGACGACATTCACGTCATCGAAAGAACTCGCCGGCACCCCGTCCGCTGTGCCGTCGTCCTGATGCTTGCGCAGCTGGAACAACGCCTCGGAGCCATTCACTAGGTCCACGTCGATGTTGTCGCCGCAGCCCAGGTTCGCGACTATCCGACGATGGAAAACAATCCCTGTATCCGTGAATGACGACGTAAACAGCAGGGCCTCAGGGAAAGCCTTCTCCGTCCGCTCCTGGTCAAAGCCGTTGTCGACCGGCACCCACGTGTTTACATAATGCACCGCCAACCGCTCGGTTTGCGCCAGCGGAGCGCCGGTCTCCGGCCCGCAGGCCGCCGAGATCACCACTGGGATGTTGTCCTGGCGCTGGCTCCGGTCCGATTGGCCTTGCCGCACCAACAGCTGCACTTGGCGATCCGTCGCGTTGCCCTCGCCGTTCATCTCCACTCCGCTCACCTGCTGCGCCGCCGCACCCACCGGATTCCCGTCCTTGTCGAAGCGCTGTACCAGATAGTTCGGATTGTTCACCGACACATTCATGCTACTACAGCCCTTCGAGCTGCGGTGGATGAAAATGCCCGTCGGCAACGGCGCCACCGCGTTCTGCACGTTCTCCACCACCATCGTCACCGGCGCGGCGCCTGCGATGTTGTCCTTGGAGAACTTCTCCACCGTGTGCCGCGCGTTGATTGTCAACATATAAGCCAGCGTGAACGCCACCGTCGGCCGCGTGCCCACCGAGCACCGCGCCGCCGGCGTGCCAATCACCGTAACCGCCTCGGTCCGCGTCTGAGCGCCCACGTCCGCCTGCGCGAGGAACATCAAGCGCAGATGCCGGTCGTTCGCGCCCGCGCCCGTATCCATCCGCAGCTGCTGATGCTGCTGCACCGGAGCGGAGCCCGGGTTCACTGTGACCGTCGAATTGCCGTTCATCCGCATCTCCATCAGGCCCAGATAGGACGGCGCATTCAGCTGCACGTCGATGTAACGACAGCCCTTCGAACTGCGATGCAGCCTGATGCCCGTGTCCGTCGGAGCCTGCGACAGCGACAGCGCCGGCGCCACGAAACCTCCCGCGGCAGCAGTTTGATTCCGGGTAAGGTTCTCCCATTCCTCCGCGACCGTGATCTTGTACGCCACCGTCAGATTATCTGGGACACCCGGCTTTTGGCAGTTATGTGGCGAAGCCACCACCGTAATCGTCAAAGTACCTGCCGGCGGGCGAGGAGTGTTGTTGTTGCGCAACTCCATCCTTGCATGGCCATTTGACCACACCCAGGCTATCGTTACCCTAGATCCCGTTGCTCCCTGCCAGCTAGTGCCTCTAAAGTAAGCAAGCTGCGTGACTTGGCGCGCCTTTATCGTCGTGCCCGCAACATCAAGGTCGGATATCTCTACGACCGCATTGTCACACACACGCGCACTCGCAATACCTATATGGCTGGCGAACCGGATTCCCGTCGGGGGCTGACCACCCGCCGAAGCCATGAATACCGCCGTTGCCCGCGAACTGGAACTTGGGCCTTCCACCCACGGCAGCGCGTCCGCCACCGTCAACTGCATCTTCAGCGTACTGGGAAAGCCGCTCCCGCAACTGTTTGACGATTCCTGCACCTCGATCTGCAAGGTACCTGGCCGCACCGTCGCTCCCGCCTTGAACAGCACCGCCAGGGCCCGCCGGTTGGCCGTGGTCGAATGGAGCATCGGCACGTTGTCATGATTGACGGCGAGCGCCCCGGTCACGGCGTTGCTGGAGTTGGGATTGAGATATTGCAGGCGCAGGTAATCCGTGTGGTTGAGCAGGCGCATGTCGGTGTTCCGGCAACCAGTGGCGCCGCGCTGGAGTATGATGCCGGTGGTGACGGGGCTGGTGTTCGCAAGCAGCTTGTCGGTCCGGAACGGGCGGTAGGAGGCGGCCATATGCGCACTGCCATCGGACCGCGTCGCCTCCGTGGTGATGGTGAAGACGGCGTCGGCGCGGTTGTCTCCACCCTGTGAGCATCCGTTGGATTCAAACCTGAGGGTGATCGTCCAGACGCCTACGTACCGCTGATTGCGCTTGAATTGAAGGCGCACATGTTGGTTGGCCGGATCCTGCAATTCCACTCTGCTGTTGTCTCCACCGCTGTTGCCGCCAGCTTGCCGGAACTTATCGTTATGGTTGTCGAGGTAGCTGTACATAATACGGCGAGGATCATTAGTATATGGAGATCCAAAGCAGTTGTGCCGAAAACCCCAGGAAATGCCGGTGTCGACATCTACGCCTATGCTACCTGCAATCACGTTGAAGTTTCTGTTGGGAAGACTCTGGTTCTTGGACAACCACGTTGGAACGCCTGTCCAATTGATTTGCGCTTGCGCCAGGACCGGCGCCAGAAAGGCCAGGACAAACGCCAGCGCCATCAAGGAGCGCGCAGCGGCCTTGAGCGGGGCAGTGTGATGCGGTTTGGCGCAGGCCAGGCCAGGGCGATTGTCGTCCGTCAATTGAGGCTCCTCAATATACCGCCCTGTATTTTAGCATAGTAGATGGCTCAAAGCATAAACTTTTGCCCTCATGCCCCCGCCGCCGCCTGTGCCCGCCGCCAGCCCCCGCATGCTGGCGGAGCTCGCCGAGCTGGGCCGGCTGCAAGCAGGCCAGGACTACCGCTCGGCCCCGCTGTACCGCTCCCTGCTGGCCGCCTGGACCCGGCTCGCGCAACGGCGGCGGCTAGCGGTCTTCGCCTACGGCTCGCTGCTGTGGCACTGCGACTTCGAGCCCGCCAGGCAGACGCCGGCGCGGCTGCACGGCTTCAGCCGCCAGGCCTGCATCTATTCGACCCATTACCGCGGGACCCCGCAGCGGCCCGGGCTGGTCCTCGGACTGCGCCACGGCGGCTCCTGCAGCGGCGTCGCGCTGGAGCTGCCCGTCGCCCAGGCCGCGGCGGCGCTCGAAGCCCTGTTCGAGCGCGAGCTGTTCCAAGGCGTCTATTACCCCCGGCTGGTCCGGGCCCGGGCCCCGGCCGGCCGGCGGACGATTCTCAGCCTCGCTTTCATCGCCAACCCGGCCTCGCCGGCCTACGCGCCCGATCTCAAGCCCGCCGCGGTCCGCCGCATCATCGCCGCCGCGCGGGGCCGCCGTGGCAAGTGCCGGGACTACTGGAGCAACACATGCGCGCAGCTGCGCGCCCACGGCTTCGCCGCCGGCGCGCTGGAGCGGCTGCTGCCGGACTGATGCCGCCGCCGCAGCTGCGCTGCCTGCCGCCGGTCACGCCGCGGCGCATGCGCGGCGCCGTGCTGGGATCCATGCCCGGCGCCGCCTCCTTGACGGCGCAGCAGTACTACGCCCACCCGCGCAACAACTTCTGGCCGCTCATGCGCGACCTCCTCGCCATCGATCCCGCCCTCTCCTACACCCGGCGCTGCCGAGCCCTGCGCGCAGAAGGCATCGGCCTGTGGGACGTGCTGGCCTCATGCGAGCGCAGCGGCAGCCTCGACCAAGCCATTGACCGCTCCAGCGCTGTCCTCAACGATTTGGCAACCTGGCTCGCGAGCCCGCAGCTGCGCGTACTCGCCCTCAACGGCCAGATGGCCGCTTCGCTGTTCCGCAGCCGTACCGACCCCGAACTGCGGGCCGGGCTCGAACAACGCGGCGTCGCTGTCCTGGTCCTGCCCTCGACCAGTCCGGCCAACGCCCGCGACAGCTACGCGAGCAAGCGCCGGCGCTGGAACCGGTTCGCCCAGGCGCTCAGGGCGAGCCGAAGCTGAAATCAGTCAGCTCGAACTCCATGTGGTTGTTGCCGCGGCGCAGCGAGATGTACACCGGAATGCGCCGGTGCTCGTCTGCGAACCAGACCTCATACTGCCCCTCCTCCGCGTCGCCGTGGCGCTCGTAGCGCGTCGCGAGCATCTCCCCGGCCGCGACCGTCATCATCACGGGAGCGCCGTCGGCGACGAATTCGTACTCGCTCAGGCGCCGGCCGCTGGTAAGATGGCTCGCGCCCTCGGCGACGTAGGCGTCGCGGGCGTAGAAGTCGTAGATCAGGGTCAGGCTGTCGTGGACATGCGGCAGGCTGAGCTCGGCCTCATGGGATTCGCCGCGGCGGGTGATCGCGGCGACGCCGCGGCCGTAGTCGATGCGGGCCTCGCGCTCGTCGTCGCCGCGGCGCTGCTCGAAGACCTCGGGCAGCAGGGCGCCGCCGGGATCGCGGGCGCCGCGGCTGCGGCGGTACATGGCACCCTGGCCCAGCAGTCGCGCTAGCCCGACGGTCTGCGCGTCGCTGACGATCTCATAGCCGTCTTCCTCCAGAGTGATGATGTCCGTTACCTCGGCGATCTCCATGCCGCCCCAGGACATGCGGAACTTAAGCGTGGCGGCGGGCTCGGCGCCCGCGCCCAGCGGCGCCAGGGCCAGCAGCAGCAATAACCGGCGACAGTTCATGGCTGTGGGATTCTACCTAGCAGGACCTGCTCGATCACCCGGGGGTACAGCCGCCGCTCGGCGCGCGCCACCCGCCGCGCCAGCTCAGCCGGCTCATCGTCCTCCAGTACGGGCACCGCGCTTTGCTGGATGATGGGGCCGGCGTCCAGCTGCTCGGACACCCAGTGGACCGTGCAGCCGTGCCTGCGCTCGCCCGCTTCCAACGCCCGCTGGTGAGTACGCAGGCCGCGATAGGCCGGCAGCAGCGAGGGATGGATGTTGAGCATGCGCCCGTACCATGCGCTCACCAATTCCGGGCCCAGCACCCGCATGAAGCCGGCCAGCGCCGCCAGGCCGATGCCGTAGGCGTCCAGCATCGTACCGACGGCGCGGTCGAAGGCCGCGCGGTTGGCGAAGGCCGCCGGCGCCAGCAGGCAGGTCGGCAGGCCCTGCTTCCTGGCGTACTCCCAAGCGGGCGCGGCGCGGTCGGCGAGCACCAGCGCCACCGGCAGGCCGTGCTCGACCATGGCGCGCAGGTTGCGCCCGCGGCCCGATACCAGGACCGCCAGCCTAGGGCTGTCGGAAGTCAACTCCTCTCCCTCTCTTGACCACGCCGATTTGCCGCGCGGCCCAGCCCAGCCGCTCCAGCTTGCGCAGCATCGCCGCAGCGCGGTCGGCGGCCACGCACCAGACCATGCCGATGCCGCAGTTGAACGTCGCCCGCATCTCCTCGTCGTCCAGCTGACCATGCTGCGCCAGCCACGCGAACAGCGGCGGCTGGGGCCAGCTGCCCTCCTCAATCCGCGCGCCCAGGCCGGCGGGCAGGCCGCGGGCGGCGTTGCCGGCCAGGCCCCCGCCGGTGATGTGCATGGCCGCCAGCAGCGCCGGCGCCAGCGTCGAGCGCTGGATCTGCACGACCAGCGGGGCGTACAGCGGAGTCGGCGCCAGCAGCAGTCCCTGCATGCGACGGCTCGGCTCATGCTGGGACAGGATGCGGCGCACCAGGGTGTAGCCATTGGCATGCGGGCGATCGGTCAGCAAGCCTAGCAAGACGTCGCCGGGCTTGATCCCCCGGCGCGGCAGGCGCTTGGCGGGCGCTACCACTCCGGTCGCGAAGCCGACCAGGTCCCAGGCCCTGTAACGCAGCTGGTCGGGCAGCTGGGCGATCTCGCCGCCCGCCAGGTCACAGCCGCTCGCGCGACATGCCTTGGCGACACCGCGCAGCAGCTGCCGGCCGGCGTTTTCATCAAGACGATGGCAGCTGAGCGCGTCGAGAAACTGCCACGGACGAGCGCCGCTGCAGCACAGATCGTTGACGCAGGCCGCGACCACATCCCAGCCGGCGACCGCCAGGCGGTCGTGGTCCCGCAGCAGCAGCAGCTTGCTGCCGACGCCGTCGCAGCAGGTCGCGACCAGCGGCCGGCCGCTCCCTCGCGGCAACGGGCTGAGGGCCGCATAGCTGTCGGGCCGCTGTCCGGCAGCGCGGCGCATGGCGAAGCGCGCCAGGCGCGCGGCCGCATCCTCGTCGACGCCGGCGGCGCGGTAACGACGCGCGGCGGTCAGCATGCCTCCACGAGCATGGCTGCGATTTTACAAAGGGGACTCCCGCGCCTTGCCGGCTGCGGGAGAGAGGGGAAGCCTCTCAGGCCTTAGTTGTCTGTTTCCTGGATTTGAAAAAACTAAAGAACGAGGGTATGCCCGCAATCACCTTGTCTTCGTCCGTTGTCCAAATCAAGCCCAGATCCAGCAACTTAGCGAACGCCTCGCGGCAGTGATCCTCTTCCAAGCCAGCGGCTTCCGCCAGCTGGTCGCGCAGCTGCTCGGGATACATAGATTGCTCCGCCGCCTCGATGAGAGCTACCAAATGGGAGGCTTGGTCCAACAGCTTGCCCTCCTCTATTTTTGCGAACATCAACCGATAATGATTGTCGCGAGCCTTCTGCATGGCTGGCGCTGCCTGCTGGGCTATCTCCATGTCAAGCTCGGAACGATTCGCTGCCACCAAAGCATCCCAGGCTTGCAAACCAGCCAGTTGGACAAAGTATGGATAGTTGTCGGTCCAGGTCGCCAGCAGCTCCAGCGCGTCCTCAGACACCTGTACGCCGTACTGCGCGAACGGCTCCCGCAAGGCCTCGCGCACTTCCTCAGCGCTCAAATGATGGATGGGGCAGCTCAGGGCACGGTCGATGAACGACGCATCTATGCGACGCAGATGCCTGTTTAGCGCTGGCGTGCCCGCCATAATCACCGCTAGCGGCTTGCTATCGTAAATCAGCTGCTGGGTGTACTGCAGCAGCTTCTCCAGCAGATGCGTCTCGTAATGCATGGCCTCGTCCATTAGGATCAGAACGGGGTTTTCCCGTACCCGCTCCTCTAGCAGCAGTGGGTAGCTATCTTCGCGCTTCTTCGTGCGCACGCTGCGCTCGGCCTTGATGCCCGTGTTCACGCCCCCGGAAGTGGTACTTTCGGTCTCGAATGGCTGCTGCACGCTCGCAAGCAGCGCGTCGTTGCCTTCGCCCGGCTTCAAATCCTTCAGGTGCGAGTATGCGATGACCTTGATATCGCGACGCTCGGCTTCCCTCTTCGCAATGGAAATTAGCGTCGTCTTGCCTACGCCACGCAGTCCGACAAGCTTGATTGGCGCTATCGGCGCCAAGCTTAGCCTGCCATCGACGAGAGGCTTGGCTATTCTGTGTAGGGCCTTTTCGATGAGCTGTCGCTCTTCCTTCCGGCCCGCCACATGCGGAGGCGCGGTACCCGGACCAGGATTGAATGGATTGCCCTCTGACAGGAGTTTGGCCATGCCTCTATTTTATGCTAGCGCTAGGCAAACAACGTCGAACAGCAGCATGCCGTCGTCGCCCTCGCTCGCGTTTGGCTTGGCCGCTATCGGGCTTGGGGTAGCGTCAAGCAAAGCAAGCGGTCCCTAGTTCCCTCGCTCCTTCGCGAGCTCCTGCTTCTTGGCTTGCAGGTAGGTGAAGAACGAGGGAATGCCGGCTTCCATCTTGCCTTTGACCCCTTGCCAGATGAAACCCAGCCACTGCAGGCGATCGACAATCTCCTGGGCCTCTTCCTCGCTGAGACCGCTGTTCTTCTGCAGCAAATCGTGCTCAATGGTCGCTCGCTCCGCCTTGGCGTTTTCTTGCCGGTTGATGGCCTCGGCTGCCTGCTCGGCATATGACGTGAGATTGCCTTTATCCATCTCATCATAGATCAGGCTGTAGAAATCGCTGCGCTCGCGGCTTATCCCTGCCTCGGCTTTCTGCACCAGCGCGACATCGACGCGCCTCTTTCCTTCTTCAGGCAGAGCTTTCCAGACCTCTGCCCCCACCAGCTGGACGAAAAAAGGATAGTTGTCGGTCATGCCCCACATCATCTCCAGGGCCTCCGGCTCGACCTCAATGCCGTGGTCGGCGAACGGCTCGCTGAGCGCTTCCTTGCTCTCCTCGGTCGTCAGCAAATTGATGTAGATTCGCTCGCTCGTAGCAAAAAACCTGGTTCCGAGACTTGTCATATAGCTGCGCAAGTCCGGAGAACCCGCCAACAGCATCACCAAGGGATGTCTTCGGGTGATTCGATTATGCGCGAACCCCAGCATGAATCCCATGATATCGAGTTGGTACTGATGAGCGTCGTCCATCATCAAGACCAAGGGCCCTTGGCGCAGCCTGGTTTTCAAAGCATATTCGTACATGCGAGCGACGTCTCGCCAACTCATGCCTTGGTCGGTGCCGACAGAGGCGAGCTTGGAATCCTTGATCAGTTTCAGCAAGGATTTGTCATCGCCGGCTATCTCGTCAAGCAGGTTCGCGAGCGCGTCGCCGGCCGTCTGGTCCTCGGCGTGCTCCAGTCGCGCCACATGGATGCCCATTGCCTGGGCCTGCTCCTTCATCCAGCCAAGCAGCAGCGTCTTGCCCACCCCGCGCGGGCCGGTTAGCACTATTGGCCGCATCGACGTGTGCTCCAGCAGGCCATCTTCTTCCTGGACCTCGCTCGGGGCGATGCTCTGCAGGGCATCCTCGAGCACCTCGAACACATCCTCCCGGCCGGCGACATGCTCCGGAGTGTGCCCGGTCCTGGGAGTAAACGGATCTTTTCTCCGCTTGGCAGGCTGGGCAGTCATAACCATATTTTAGGGGATTATGTCGGGCTTGTATGCCTGACTTTGCAAATCTGCGTCTAACATCGCATGGAAAAAGGCTTGGCGTCCCAAGGGCTGGATGTGGCGCATCAATCTGTGTCAGCAAAATCTAGTAAGAGTTGCGCCAAGCAAAATATATGATTGGGCTAGGCAAACAGCGCCGCTGCGAACGCGGCCGGATCGAACAGCAGCAGGTCGTCGACGCCCTCGCCCACGCCCACATATCGCAGCGGCAGGCTGCGCGTGGCCGCGATGGCGAGGATCACGCCGCCGCCGCGGCTGCCCGCATCCAGCTTGGTGACCACCAGGCCGCTGAGGCCGAGGGCCTCGTCGAAGACCTCGAGCTGCCGCAAGGCGTTCTGCCCGGTGTTGGCGTCGAGCGCCAGGATGCGCTCGTGCGGCGCGCCCGGCAAGGCCTTGCCCACCGCCCGGTCGATCTTGACCACCTCCGCCATCAAGGCCTTGCTGGTCGGCTGCCGGCCGGCGGTGTCGATGAGCACCACATCGGCTTTGCTCGCAGCAGCGGCTGTGACCGCGTTGTAGGCCGTCGCGCCCGGATCCTTGTCGGACACCACGCGTACCTTGTCGCCGAGGCGCTCGGCTAGCACCTGCAGCTGATCGGCCGCAGCAGCGCGGAAAGTGTCGGAGGCCGCCAGCACCACCTGCTGGCCCTGCTCCGCCGCCTGCCGCGCCAGCTTCGCGACCGTGGTCGTCTTGCCGCTGCCGTTGGTCCCCGCCATCAGCACCACATGCGGGGTGGATCGCGGCGGAGCAGGCGGCGGAGCCAGGCGCTGCAGCAGCTCGGTGATGACCGCGCGCAGCGCCGCGGCGATGTCGACCTGGCCGGCGGCCGCGTCCAGGCGCGCGCGCACCTGCGTGACCAACTCCCGCGCCGTCGCGGTACCGGCATCCGCTTCGAGCAGGCGCCGCTCGAGGTCGGCGAGTACTTCCTCAACGTCCGCATCGAGCCGCGCCGGCAGCAAGCCGGCGCGCAGCTTCGCGAGGCCCGCGCCCAGGCCGATCACGCTGCTGGCCTCTTGCGCGTCACCAGGCCGCGTAGTTGGAGACGATGCCGGCCAGCACCACCGCGCCGAGCCAGTGGTTCTGGCGGAAACTGAGCAGGCACAGCTCGAGCTCGCGCCCGCGGATCAAGCGCAGCAGGCGCCAGGCGACGGCCGCGCCGCCGGCGACGGTAACCAGGTAATAGCTCAGCTGCGCGCCGACCGCCGCGCCGAAGCCCACCAGCAGCACCAGCGTCAGGTAATAAGCCAGGGTGATCGCCGGCAGCTCGCGCTCGCCGAGCCAGACCGCGGCCGAGTTGATGCCCGCCGCGCGGTCGTCGGGCCGGTCGGCCATGGAATAAATGGTGTCGAAAGCGAAGCTCCAGCAAAAGCAGGCCGCGAACAGCAGCCACGCCGTCGCGGGGACCGCGCCTTCGATCTCGGCGTAGGCGACCGGTACTCCCATGCTGTTTGCCAGCGCCAGATGCAGCTGCGGGATGCGCATCCAGCGCTTCGCCAGCGGATAGGTCAGCGCGACCGCCAGCGCGACCAGGCACCACAGCCGCGCCGGCCAGCCAAGCGCCAGCCAGGCGCCGAAGCACGCCAGCAAGAACACGCCAGCCACGCCGACAGCCGCCGCGACGCTGAGCTCGCCGCTAGCCAGCGGTCGGTCCCGGGTGCGGCGGACCAGCTTGTCCAGGTCGCGGTCTGCGATGTCGTTCACGCAGCACGACAGCGCGCGGCTGCACACCACCCCGATGAAGAACACCAGCAGCAGCCGCGGCTCCGGCAAGCCGGCGGCCGCGGCCCACAGCGCCCACATGGTCGGCCACAGCAGCAGCAGCCAGCCGATCGGACGGTCGAAGCGCGCCAGGCGCCAGCAGGCGCTGCAGCTTGCGGCGAAGCTCATGCCAGGGCCGCGGCGGCGCGCCGCAGATCAGCTGCGGCTGCAGCAGCCATCAGTTCGGCGCGGCTGCGGCTCGCGCCGCGGCGGCCGTGCAACAGGCCCAGCAGCGGCTGCAGCAGCCGGCCGGCGGGCGTACCGGCGGCCAACTCCCGCGCGCAGTAGCCCAGGTACTCTTCGACCACCGCGGCCATGCCCGGCGCCGGCCGCTGGAACCATGCGGTTGCGAACTCACCTAGCAATTGAGGTCGGCTGACAATGGCGCGCCCGAGCATGACACCGTCGACGCCGGCGGCGCGCTCGGTCGCCGTGGCGACGTCGTTGATGCCGCCGTTGGTGATCACCCGCAGCTGCGGCCAATCGCGCTTGATGCGCGGTCCCCATGCGGGCTGCAGCGGCGGGCGCCGGCGGTTGGCGCGGGGATTGACGCCCTGCAGCCAGGCTTGGCGGACGTGGATGATGAGGCCTGCAGCGCCGGCTGCGGCCGCTGCTGCCGCCGCCGCCGGCAGGGCTTGCTCCGGATCCTGCTCATCGATGCCGAGCCGGCACTTGAGCGAGACCGGCAGGCCGCTGGCCTCATGCATAACGCGCAGGCAGGACTCGATCGCGTCCGGCCGCTCCATCATGCATGCGCCGAAGCCGCCGGCGGTCGCGCGCGGGCTCGGACAGCCGCAGTTCAGATTGAGGCCCGCGTAACCCAGGCGGGCGGCGAGCTCAGCGGCGGCGGCGAGCTCAGCGGGCCGGTCGCCCGCGAGCTGCAGCACCGCATGGCGGTTGGAAGCATGCGGCGCGGCGTCAGCGCGCAGCAAGGCGGCGGCCGGCTGCATCTCGGTGTACAGCTCGGCGTCCGGGCACAGCAGACCCCACAGATGGCGCGCATGCCGGTGCGAGTACCGCACCATCGGCGCGACGCACAATACCGGCGGCGAGGACGATGAAGCGGCCATGGGGCATAAATTTTAGAATCGCAGCCGTGGCCGCCGACCAGTTCGCCGCCTTGAGGGCGCAGCTCAAGGACCTCGCCGACGCGCCCGGCGTCTACCGCTTTTACGGCGCGGACGACGCCCTGCTGTATGTCGGCAAGGCCAAGTCGCTGCCCAAGCGGGTGCGCACCTACTTCAGCGCGGCGACCCTCGCCTCGCCCCGCCTCGGCTGGATGGTGCGGCAGATCGCGCGCTTCGAAGTGACCTGCACGCCGTCCGAGAACGACGCCCTGCTGCTCGAGCAGGAGCAGATCAAAGCGCTCGAGCCCAAGTTCAACGTGCTCTTCCGCGACGATTCCACCTATCCGTATCTCAAGCTGTCCAAGCACCGCGTCCCGCGGCTGAGCTACTATCGCGGACCGGCGACCGACGAGTGCTTCGGGCCCTATCCGAACGTACCGGCGGTCAAGGAGAGCATCAAGGTGCTGCAGCGGGTGTTTCAGCTGCGCACCTGCACCGACGCCAACTACGCCGCGCGGACGCGGCCCTGCCTGCTGCATCAGATCAAGCGCTGCAGCGCGCCTTGCGTCGGGCTCGTCAGTACCGAGCGCTACGCCCGCGACGTGCGCGAGGCCCGGCGCTTCGTCGCTGGCGACAGCAGCTCGGTCTCCAAGGACCTCGCCCGGCAGATGGAGGCCGCGGCCGCGAAGGAGGACTTCGAGCAGGCGGCCGCCTTGCGCGACCAGCTCAAAAGCCTCGCCGACATCCGCCGGGTCAGCGCCGTGACCGGCGGGGCTGACAACGCCGACTACGTCGCGGTCCACCTCGAGGGCGCCGGCGCCGGCGTCCGGCTGGTGTCCGTGCGCAACGGCCTGCTGGTGAGCGAGCTCGACTACCACCCGCAGCCCACCCGCCTGGCGCCGGAGCCCGACGAGGTGCTCGCCGCCTTCTTGGCCCATCACTACCAGCGGCACCCGGCGCCGGCGCGCGTCATCGTACGCAGCGCCATGCCCGCCGCGCAGCTGCAGCGCTTGGCCGGGGCTGAGAGAACTAAGTTCATCACGCGTCCGAGCGGGGCCGAGCGCGAGCGCCTGACGATGGCAGCATCCAACGCCGCCGCCGCGCTGCAGCGGCGCGGCCAGGCGCAGGCGGCGCGGTATGAGGCCTTCGCGCGCCTGGCGAGCTGCGCCAATCTAACAGATCTCGCGCGGATCGACTGCCTCGACGTCAGCCACAGCATGGGCGAGGCCGCCCAGGCGGCCTGCGTGGTCTGCGTCGGCGGCGCCATGGACAAGGCGTCCTACCGCCGCTACAGCCTGCGGTCGACCAAGCGCGGCGATGACTACGGCGGCCTGCGCGAGGCCATCCGCCGCCGCTACCGGGACGCGCGCAAGCGCCCGGCGGTTTTGCCCGGGCTGCTGGTGATCGACGGCGGTACGGGCCAGCTCTCGAGCGCTGCGGCCGCATTGGCGGAGGTGACCGACGCGGAGGTCCCGCTGCTGGGGATTGCTAAGGGCGCCGCGCGCAAGCCGGGGACCGAGACTTTGCTGCTCGGTACCGGCGAGGAGCTGCGGCTCGCGCCGACCGACGCGGCCTTCCGGCTGCTGCAGCACATGCGGGACGAGGCCCACCGCTTCGCGATCGCGGGCCATCGCCGGCTGCTAGCGCGCAAGCGCCGCGCCTCGGTCCTGGAGCTGGTCGAGGGCGTGGGCCCGGCGACGCGGCGCAACCTGCTCAATGAGTTCGGGGGCCTGCAGGGGCTCAAGCGGGCCTCGCTGCATGAATTGGCGCGGGCGCGCGGCGTCGGTACCGAACTGGCCGAGCGCATCTACCGTTCCTTGCACGCCTGAGCATGGCCAACCTGCCGAACATCCTCAGCTGGCTGCGCATCGTGCTGGCGCCGCTGGTGGTGCTGTGCTTTCTGCTCCCCGGTCCCGGGCCCTTGGCGGCGCTGCTGCTGTTTTTGCTGGCGGCGCTGTCGGACTACTGGGACGGGCGCCTGGCGCGGACGCGGCAGCAGACCTCGGCCTTCGGGGCCTTTCTCGATCCGGTGGCGGACAAGATCCTGGTGTGCGCGACCCTGCTGCTGCTGGCGGTCGACCCGCAGCCGGAGGTCCCGCGCCTGCTGCTGGGACTGCTGGCGGCGGCGATCATCCTGCGCGAATTGGTCCAAAGCGCCATGCGCGATTGGATGGCGCAGGCGGGGCGTACCTCTGAAGTGGGCGTGACCGGCATGTCGAAGAGCAAGACGGCGGCGCAGTTGATCGGGCTGTCGTTCCTGCTGGGACACGACGCCCTGGCCTGGCTGCTCCCGCAGCTGGGTCTGATGCTGCCGCTAGGGTGGATCCCCTGGGTGGGCGCGGTTGCGTTGGCGGTCGCCGCGGCGCTGGGCCTGGCGTCCCTGGCGAGCTTCCTGCGCACCGCCTTCAGTACGCCGCAAGCATAACGAATTATTTTTCCAATTAATATTCCTGGAGGCTGTGAGTGCGTAGCTCGTACTCTTCGCCCCGCTCCCGACCAAGCTCGTGAAGTCGCAGGCATGGTTCCCTTTATTTGGCAATCCAAGCCCAGCGGGATTAAAATATAGCCATGGCAGAAGAACAGTCCTCGGGCAATCCCTTCCATCCAGGCATGGGCACAGCGCCCGACCATCTGGCTGGACGGGAGCCGGAGCAGGCCTTGCTCAAGGAGTTGTTGACTGCGATCAACGGTCCGCGGGAAAGCAACTATGGCCCTTTGCGCGGCGAGGCGCCCCGGCCTTTGAAAATCGTCGGCCCGCGTGGGGCGGGCAAGACAGCACTGCTGACTTGGGTGAAGCGCGTGGCCGATCCCAAGGAGGTTGACGTCGTACGCCTGAATTTTGTGCCGCAAAGGAAATCAAAGGATGTGCTTTCCGGCTTGCTGAAAAAGGTGGCCAACATCCCAGGCCTGAGTCGGCAGAAGGCCGAAGCCGGGGCGTACGATTTGCTCCAGAGGGCGATGAAATGGAAATCTGGCCAGCCGCCGCTGAAGGACTTCGAGGAGATCATGGCAGCCCGCCTGATGTTCCGTCCGCTGCTGCTGCTGCTGGACGAGGTCATGCATTACGACCCGGAGATGCTGACCCAGATCCTGCAGCAGAGCCAGGGCCTGGCCAACGACCAGTGGCCGCTGGCGCTGGTGCTGGCGGGGACGCCGGCGTTGGAAGTTCATTTGGATGATGTGGATGCGACCTTCATTGAACGAGCCAAGGACATCTACATCAACAGCCTTGATCCTGATGCGACGCGCGTGGCCCTGAGCAAGCCGTTCGCAGATCGCGGCGTCAAAGTGTCGGACGAGGCGCTGGACCTGATGGTGAGCTGGACCGACGACTATCCATTTTTCATCCAAGCCGTAGGCAGCGAAGTATGGAAGGCCAAAGAGGATGATGGCCGGACAGAAGTGGATTTATCCTTGGTGCAGAGCGTTGAGCCAGCCGTGCAGGAGGAGCGCGAGGGCTTTTACAAAAAAAGATACCGGAAAATCGACACTGCCGAATTAGTGGAGCATGCGATGAAAGCGGTGACGGCCATCGAGGCTGCGCCCAAGCCCCTGACGCCTAAGCAAGTGCGTACCTGCATGGCGGAAGGCACCGACTTGAAGCACAAAGGCGCTATTGAAATCTATAACCAGCTGCTAGACGCCGGTTTGTTTTGGGAACGCAGCGATCGCAGGGTGTACGCGGCGATTCCATCGTTCTTCAACTATTTCAAGGAAGAATACAAGCAGGAGCACGCCTAGCGCGTTCCAGCCACACCCGGGAAGTGTGAAGGAATAGTTCCCAAAGCATAGAATCCAGCGACGGCCCTCCTGCTCTCCGCCATGCTCGCCCTGCTGCGCTTTCTCTTCTACTTCGGCCTGTTCTGCGCCATCAACGGGGCCTCGGCCTTCGTAATCCTGGTCGCGGCCATGTACCCCAACCTGCCGGATCTCGAGCGGCTCGAGGACTACCGCCCGCGCCTGCCGCTGCGGGTGTTCTCGGCCAACGGCGAATTGCTGGGCGAGTTCGGCGAGGAGAAACGCCAGATCGTCGGGCTCGACGACATCCCGCCGCTGCTCGCCGGCGCGCTGATCGCGACCGAGGACCAGGACTTCTACCACCATCTCGGGCTCGACCTGCAGGGCATCGTGCGCACCGTCATCACCCGGCTGCAAGGCGGCGGCGGCGGCGCGAGCACCCTGACCATGCAGGTCGCGCGCAACTTTTATCTCGATCGCATCCAGACCTACGAGCGCAAGTTCTACGAGATCCTGCTGGCGCTCAAGATCGAGAATCGCTTCTCGAAGCGCCGCATCCTGGAGTTCTACATGAACCAGATCTATCTCGGCCGCGGCAGCTACGGCTTCGCGGCGGCGGCCAAGGCCTATTACGGCAAGGAGCTGCACGAGCTCGAGCTCGCCGAGATCGCAGTCCTCGCCGGCCTGCCGCAGGCGCCGTCGCGCCTGAACCCGGCGCGCAACCCGGGCCTGGCGAAGGAGCGCCAGACCCATGTGCTGCGGCGCATGCGGGACACCGGCATCATCACGCCGGCTGAGTTCCTCGAGGCGGCGGCCGCGCCGCTGCCGCCGGTGATCGACCTGTCGGCGGTCAAGAAGACGGTGGCGGCGACCGCCGGCTACGTCGCCGAGGACGTGCGCAAGATCGTCTATGACAGCTTCGGCGACGAGGCCTACGAGCGCGGCTTCCGCGTCCACACCTCGATCGACATGCGGCTGCAGCAGGCGGCGGTCACCGCGCTGCGCAAGGGCCTGATCGACTACACCGAGCGGCACGCCTACGCCGGGCCGGAGCGCTATCACGACATCGCGGGCATGACGACCGCCGAGGCGGCGGCGCTGCTGGTAGACGCGCCGATCATCGGCGGGCTGGTACCGGCGGTGGTGCTGCAGGCGCAGCCGGAACTGGTGATCGCGGTGGACAAGGCCGGCGAACTGCGGGAGATCAGCGGCGCGGGGCTGAAGTTCGTGCGCAAGGCGCTCGATCCGAAAGCGGAGGGCCAGACCCTGCGTCCGGGGGCGCAGGTGAGGCTCGACCGGCGCCTGATCCCGGAGGAGGACCAGCCGCAGGTGGAGGACGAGGACGAGGCGGACGCCCTGCCGGCGTTTTACTACAGCATCACGCAATTGCCGGAGGTCGAGGGCGCGCTGGTCTCGATCGCGCCGGACGACGGGCGCTTGCTGGCGATGGCGGGCGGCTTCGACTTCGCCAAGAACCAGTACAACCACGTCACCCAGGCGCAGCGGCAGCCGGGCTCGAGCATCAAGCCCTTCATCTACTCGGCTGCGATCGAGCGCGGCTACACGCCGGCGACCATCATCGACGACGCGCCCTTCTTCCTGACGGCCGAGCAGACCGGCAGCGGCGAGGACTGGGCGCCGAAGAACTACGGCGAGAAGTACGAGGGCAAGATCCTGCTGCGCGACGCGCTGGCGAAGTCCAAGAACATGACGACGATCCGGGTGCTGGATTCAATCGACCCGCGCTATGCGCAGGACTACATCCTGCGGTTCGGCTTCGCGCGCGAGTCCTTGCCGCCGTACCTGACCATGGGACTGGGCGCGGGCGAGGTCACGCCGATGCAGCTGGCGGCGGGGTACGGGGTGTTCGCGAACGGCGGCTATCTGGTCACGCCGCATTTCATCACGCGCATCGAGGACCAGGACGGCAACATCGTAACCTACGGTCTGGACTTCGAGCAGCGGCGGCAGATCATCGACCGGCGCAACGCCTTCATGGTCTCGAGCCTGCTGCGCAGCGTGGTGGACTACGGCACCGGGCGCCGGGCGAAGCGCGAGCTGGGTCGCAAAGACCTGGGTGGCAAGACGGGCACGACCAACTCGACGGTGGACGCGTGGTTCGCGGGTTTTAATCCGGAGATCGTCGCGGTCTCCTGGGTGGGCTTTGACACGCCGCGCAGCATGGGGCGGCTGGAGACCGGCTCGCGGGCGGCGCTGCCGATCTGGATCGACTTCATGGGCGCGGCGCTGGGAGACAAGCCGGACGCGCAGTACTTGCAGCCGACGGGCGTGGTCGAAGCCTTGATCGACGCCGAGACCGGCTTGCTGGCGGCGGGCGGCGAGGAAAAGACGCGGCTGGAGTATTTCTACGAGGAGAACTTGCCGGCGGGTCCGGCTGCGCCGGTCGTCGATGAGCTCAGCTCCGAGCTGCTCTGAGCGCGGCGGCGTTCCTGCTGGGCGCGGCCCGTCTGCTGGGACGGCTGCCGGCGCCGGTGCTGGCGCCGTTGGGCTGGCTGCTGGGCTTGCTGGCGTTCCCCTTCCTGGGAGAGCGCCGGCGCGTGATCAAGCGCAACCTGGAGCTGTGTTTTCCGGAGCGTTCGCCTGCGTGGCTGCTGCGGACGCGCATGCTCCATCATGCCTTGCTGGGAAGATTCCTGCTGGATCATGCTTTGTTGCTGGCGGCGAGTCCGGAGCGGCTGCGACGGCTGGTGCGGGTGCGGGGGCTGGAGCATCTGGAGGCCTTGCAGGGGCGGCCGGCGATTGTGCTGGCGCCGCATTTCCTCGGCCTGGACCAGGGCTGCGCGCGGCTGGCCCTGGAGCATCCGCTGGCGGGACTGTATGCGCCGCAGCACAGTTCTGTGGCGAACGACTTGGTGGTGCGCGCGCGGCAGGCGGCGGGCCCGGGACGGCTGGAAGCGATCGACAACACCCAGCGGGGCGCGCTGAGGCTGCTGCTGCGGAAGATCAGGGAAGAGCGGCGCTGGCTGTATTATCTGAACGACTTCGACTATCGCGACTACAGCAAGAGCGTCTTTGTTCCGTTCATGGGAGTGGCAGAAACAGCGACCCTGGCGAGCTTGCCGCGGCTGGTACGGCGGCTGCAGGCGCCGGTGGTGTTCTGCGTGACCACGGCCCTGCCCTGGGGCGGCTACGAGGTGAAGCTGAGCGAGCCCTGGGAGGGATTTCCCGGGGAGGACGAGACCGCGGACATGGCGGCCTTCAACGCGAAGGTGGGCGCGATGGTAGCAGAGCATCCAGCGCAGTATTACTGGCCGCATCGACGGTTCAAGACGCGGCCGCATGGAGCGGCGAACTTGTATGACGACTGAGGTTCCCTACGTCAAGATGAACGGCCTGGGGAATGATTTCGTCCTGTTCGACGCTAACGATCTTCCTTCATCCGATCCAGAGTTTTTTCCAGACCAGGCGATGTGCCTGGCTGATCGCGCCAGGGGCATCGGCTGTGATCAGGTATTGGAACTCTATGAGAATATGGATGGATCCTATCTCTATCGCATCTGGAACAGCGACGGCAGTGCGGCTGGCCAGTGCGGCAATGGCGCTCGCTGCGCCTACGCCTATCTGGAGCAGCGCGATTTTCTCAAGGATGGGAAAGCGGTACTATACACCAACACTGCGGCCATCGAAGTCGTTGCTGGCGCGACTGGTCCACGCGCCTTTTTGAGCCATCCTATTTTCGAACCCTGGAGAATCCCCCTCAATGGACAACAGCAGCATCGTTATCACTTCAACTTTGATGGGCAGAATTATGAGTTTGCTGCGCTAGGCCTCGGCAATCCACATGCCTGTATATGGGTTGATGATGTCCGTGCCTTTCCCCTTGAAGAACTGGCATTTGCTTTAGATAAGGCAAGTCATTTCTACGATGGCGTCAACCTAAGCCTTATGCAGCGCACGGGCGACCAGGAGATCATCCTGCGCGTGCATGAGCGCGGCGCTGGCGAGACCAAAGCTTGCGGCAGCGCGGCAGCAGCAGCGGCTTGCGTCTTCTTCCAAGACCATCAATGTGAAGCCATTACTGTCAAGATGCCTGGCGGCGAACTGAAAGCAGGCTGGGATGGCAAAGGCTCGGCATGGATTGAGGGCGCGGTTGAGTTTGAGCATAACGGGTACTTCGTACTACCACCAGTGGATGTGGATCCGGAGACGCATGTCTTGGAACATGGAGTTGAAAGTTAACCACGAACTTGACGCTTTACGTCCATACATGCAGTCTTTGCTAGGCATCAAGGCTACACTTATTAACTAATGAGGGACAAGCTAGTCATGCAGTTCCTGCGGGAAAACCCCAAGTTCCTGCGCCGCCACCAGTCCGAGCTCACACGCCTGCTGCGCCTGGCTGAGCGCGATGTCATCGATTACACCGGCAAACAGATCGTAAGCCTGCGCGAGGAGAACGATGTTCTGCGCAAGCAGACCCGTGACTGGTTCGACGCCGCGGCTAGCAATGAGGACTTGATTGAGTTCCTGCACCGCTATGCACTTGGGCTGCTCACGAACCGCGATAGGAAGCGAGGCAAGGCCGCGCAGCTGCTGGGCCGGCTGATTAGCCGAGAGCTCGGCGTCAAGCTGTGCCGAGTCATCGATCTCAAGCACGGCAAGGTCAAGCTGCAGGCCGCGGACAAGCGGCGTTTCGAACGCGCGGCGAGCACCGTGCGTACCGAAAAGCCCCTGCCGAGCTTCGCCGCGTTGTTCCGCAAGAACGCATGGTCGGTCTTTCTCAACATCCCCGTGTACAGCGGCCGCACCCTGCGCGCGGTCATCGTGCTCGGCAGCAAGCAGAGCAAGGACTTCCCGCGCAACGCCAATTCGGACTACGTCCTGCGCCTGGCCGAGCTGGTCGGCATCGCTCTCGAACAGGAGAAATGAACGCGGACGCAGTCGCTTTCGTACGGGAAGCGGAGCGTGGCCAAACCTGCGCGGCCGCCAGCTTAGTGGCGATTAAACAGGACCTGGCGGCTCTGGATCGCCTGGCTGACGGCCGCAGCCCGCGCGAGCTCAAGCCCACTGATATCCGCGCCTTCGTCGTCGCTGAGAACCGCCGCGGCCTAGCAGCCTCGTCGCTGCGGCGCATGCTGTCGACCTGGCGCAAGTTCTTTCAGCATCTCGCCGACCAAGGCCTGATCGCGAGCAATCCGGCCCGCGGCATCCGCGCGCCGCGCGCCACAAGACCGTTGGTCAAGGCCCTGAGCCCGGACGAGGCCAAGCGCCTGCTGGATCGCAGCAGCCCCTCGAGCGATCTCGCGCGTCGCGACATGGCGATGCTGGAGACCGCCTACTCGAGTGCCTTGCGGGTGAGCGAGCTGGTGGGCTTGGACTGCTCCGACATAGATATGCGGGATAAGACACTGACGGTACGCCATGGCAAGGGTAGCAAGCAACGCGTCGTACCGCTGGGTGACAAGGCCCTTGAGGCTCTCAACGCATGGCTGCCGATAAGGCAGCGCATCTGCAAGTCGGCCGCCGGGGCTTTGTTCGTCAATCAGCGCGGCGGGCGCCTGACGGCGCGATCGGTACAGCTGCGCATCAAGGCCTGCGCGCAGCAAGCGGGCCTGCCCAGCGACATCACTCCGCATGTGCTGCGGCACTCCTGCGCCTCGCACCTGCTGCAGTCCAGCGGCGATCTACGCGGCGTCCAGGAGATGCTAGGGCACGCGAGCATTAGCTCGACGCAGGTTTATACGCATCTCGACTTCCAGGCGCTAGCGAAGGTCTATGACCAGGCGCATCCTCGAGCAAAGCGAGACAGCAAGGGCGACTAGGCCTCGGATAGAATTGCCAAACTACACCCGCTTACAGTGAAGTAAATAAGTCAAGGTGCCTAACAACAACGAGCAGACCGTCAACGACAAACTCGGTGAGGTTCTGAGAGAAATGCACCCGCATTGGAGGGATAACGATCGCGTCATCACTGAGGCGTCGGGAGTGTTGAAAAAAGGTAGGCCTGACATCGTGGTCTGGAATCCCGGTGGCTTGCCTGTGGTGATTGAGACCGAATATTACCCCGCAGCAACCGTGGAAGAACAGGATGCCCGTAAGCGCTTAGGAAAACCCTTTCGAGAGGGCAACAAAAAAGTTGAACAGGTTATCGCGCTCCGGCTGCCCCTGGAACTAAAGGATGTGAGCCAGCATAAGCTCCTTAATGCAGTTAAAAATGCCAGCTACGAATTCTGCCTGATTTTCGAGGTGTCTGATAAGAATCCTGAAGGCCGATGGCCTTCGCATGAGTGGATTGAGGGGGGGGGTCGGAGAGCTCGCGGAGTTCATAGAGCTTGCGTCGCTTTCCGAAAATAAGACTAGGGAAAGTACTGAAAATCTTGAAGAAATTGTCGAGCGGGCGGCAGACATAGTACAAAAAGAATGCAGTCCGGAAAGACAAGATAAGATAGCGGAATTGCTGTCGCAGGAAAATGATGAACAGGGGCAAACTATTAAGATGGCAATGGCTATCCTTGTTAATGCCCTTGTCTTTCATGTCGCTATCGCTGAAACAGAAAATGTGAAAGACATCACTGAAATAAAAGGCTCGGTAGGAAGTCTTAAGGACAATATTTCGCAAGAGTGGAGAAAGATAAGCAATCAAATTAACTATCGTCCGATTTACGATTTAGCTATTAGCATACTAGAGCCCTTGGGGGAGATAGCGGCAGAAGGTGTATTGGAATTGCTTTCAAGAGTTGCGAGTGAAATCGCACATATGGGTGCTACTAGCCGGCATGATTTCAGCGGCCAGCTGTTTCAGAAACTAATCCACGACAGGAAATTCCTGGCTTCTTTCTACACATTGCCTGTGTCCGCCGCTTTCCTAGCGGAGCTGGCAGTGTCGTACATGAAGGTGGATTGGTCAAACGAAAATGCTATCACGAATCTAAGATTGGGAGATTTCGCTTGTGGAACGGGAGCTTTGCTAAGCGCCACATACAACGCTATCAGATCGCGTTATCGCCGAAGAGGAAAAGATGATGCTGAAATTCACAAGGACATGATGGAGAAAGCCTTCATTGGTTTCGATATTATGCCTGCCGCCACCCACCTAACTATCTCGGTTCTCTCGAGTGCACATCCAGCTAAGATATTTCGTAAAGCTGACATCGCTACCTTACTCTACGGAGAACACTACAGTAAAGAAAGAGGAGGCAACCCCGATAAACCTGAGATATTCATCGGATCTTTGGAGTTGATTTCACCAGATGATGTCATGTCACTTATTCCTACTCAGCATGAGCATTACAGCGGCACTGAGGGCACAGTGCGATCTGAAATCAAGGCCCCGCACGAAACTTTTGATCTTGTTATCATGAACCCTCCATTCACAAGAACAACTGCTCATGATGCGGGAAATAAAGATATCCCTAATCCGGCATTCGCAGGATTCGGCACTGGCGAGGAAGAGCAGGAGAAGATGGCTGCCAAGCGCAAAGAAATATACCGTGCCCGCAACCGCAAGTATGATCGCGTCAAAAGAACCGAAAATAAATGGTATCGTGACAGAAAGGATCAGGCGGGTGAAGGTCGAGCCGGTCTAGCTACATGGTTCATGGACCTTGCTGATGTAAAAATAAAGCCTGGCTGCGTAGTGGCCTTCATCATACCAGCAACCTTTTCCAGCGGACCACACTGGAAAAAAGCGCGGACTCTCCTCGAAACTCGATACCACAACGTACTTATAGTTAATATTGCTTCTTCCGAACAAGAAGAAACGGCTTTTTCTGCTGATACTGGAATGGCTGAATGCATCGTCGTTGCGATAAGAAAGCATGATAGGGATGAGAGTAAGAAGGGTTTTACGGTCGCAAGTATTGATCGGCGCCCCGAGAAAATTTTGGAAGCAATTCATTTTGCGAAGACAATCGTTGCCGAAGCGGAAGGCAAAATAAGTGCTCGCCTCTGTATTGGCTCTCAAAAATTCGGGCGCATAAATCATTTTTCTTCGAGCCTTGCCGATGGTGCGATTGGTGCCATTCAAGATGCTGTTGTCGAACAAGCCGCTGTTGGGCTAAGGGATGGAAGTCTTCGTTTCCCTCGTTTCTCCCCAAATATAGAATTACCAATGATCTGTCTGAAGGAACTGGGATATCGCCGCAAGGATTCGAAGTACATCAATGCGAATGGCAAGCTGCCGCCAAGGGGTCCATTCAAGATAGTTGACTTAGACTCCAGCATGCCGGAATACCCCATTTTATGGGAGCATGAAGCGAAGGCTAATGAGCCTGGGAGGGAGAGTCGCATGATTGTTGAGCCGGACAGCCAGGGCGAAGTTCGCGAAGGGAGAGGTGGTGATGCAGAAGAATATTGGAAAAAGTATTCCTCAAAGCTCCACTTTAATAGCAATTTCCGACTGACATCGCAACGATTGGCTGTCTGTATGACACGAGAAAGAGTAATAGGTGGTCAGGCTTGGCCATCTTTCATATGTGAAAATCAGGATTGGAATGAACCTATTGCTCTTTGGATGAACACCACGCTTGGCTTGATTACATTCTGGTTCAAGGGCACGCGCCAGCAACAAGGACGCTCGAGAGCTTCGCTTACATTGCTGGACGAGATGCCAATATATGACATGAGGGAATTGACCGACAAACAAATTAAAGCAGCGAAACATGTTTTCAAAGAGTTTTCAGAACGGGACATGCTGCAGGCAAGCGCGGCTGATAGAGATGAGGTCCGTCAGAAGCTTGACAAAATTGCACTACTAGAAGTTTTTGGACTTCCTGAAAAAATAATGGAGCCTCTAAGCCTATTGCGTAAGAAATGGTGCCGGGAACCGAGCGTTCAATCTCCAGGTGAGTCTGAATGATGGAGTTTGTCAAGGGTTGGATATAATTCCTGACTTTTTATCTACGCTATCTTATTCCTACCTCCGAGAGCATATCTCAGCTAGAAAGGCCCCACCCCACCCCAAATACTAAAGTTTCGAGGCCCGGGTTTAGAATCCCTCGCCTTAATGAGCGAAGAACACCCTCTCAGCGATGCCCGCATCATCGGCTACGGCGCCCTGCCGCCGCCGGCCGAAGTCATCGCCAAGCACCCTGCGGTCGACAGCCAGGTGGTGCGCAGCGCCCGTATCGGCATCCAGGCCATCCTCCAAGAACATGATGACCGCATGCTCGTGGTGGTTGGACCCTGCTCCATCCACGATCCCAAGGGCGCGCTCGAATACGCCGGCAAGCTGGTGCAGATTGCCCAGCGCCTCAAGGACGACCTGCTGATCGTCATGCGGGTGTACTTCGAAAAACCCCGCACCACCATCGGCTGGAAGGGCCTGATCAACGATCCCAAGCTCGACGGCAGCTTCGACATCAATCTCGGGATCGACATGGCGCGCAAGCTGCTGCTCGACATCAACGCCCTCGGCATGCCCTGCGGGACCGAGTTCCTCGACATCACCACCCCGCAGTACATCAGCGACACCGTCGCCTGGGGTGCGATCGGCGCGCGTACCACCGAGAGCCAGATCCACCGCGAGATGGTCTCCGGCATCTCCTGTCCCGTCGGCTTCAAGAACGGCACCGACGGCAACGCCAACGTCGCCGCAGCAGCCATCCTCGCCGCGCGCGGCGCGCACCACTTCCTCGCCATCGACCCGCAGGGCAAGAGCGCCATCGCCCAGACCACTGGCAATCCCGACACCCACGTCATCCTGCGCGGCGGTACCTCCGGGCCCAACTACGACAAGGACTCCGTTGCCGCCGCCAGCGACCTGCTCGCGAGCAAGGATCTGCGCCGTGCCCTCATGGTCGACTGCAGCCACGCCAACAGCAACAAGCAGCACAAGCAGCAGCTCGTCGTCGCCCAGGACCTCGCCAAGCAGCTGCAGGCCGGCAGCCGCGACCTCATGGGCGTGATGATCGAGAGCAATCTCGTCGAAGGCAACCAGGACATCGGCGACGGCAGCAACCTAACCTACGGGCAGAGCGTGACCGACGCCTGCCTGGGATGGGACGACACCGCCCAAGTACTCGAGCAGCTCGCCGAGGCTACGGCGGCGCGGCGGCAGGCCGCAGGCTAGATTAAGAAGGCTGGATCTGCGGCAGCTTGGCGCCGCGGTCCTCGGGGCGCTTCAGCAGCTCCACCCCTACCCGCACTGCAAGCGCGCGGAAGGCCTTGCTGGCTTCACTGTCCGGCTCCCTGGTCATCACCGGGGTGGCGCTGCTGCTGACATTAGGATCGAGCGGGAGCTCGGCGAGCAGCTCAAGCTCTCGCTCCCGCGCGAAGTCTGCGACCGCTCCGCCGCCGAAGACCGCATGCTTAGCGCCGCAGTCCGGACAGATGAAATGCGTCATGTTCGCGACGCAGCCCAGCACCGGTACCGAGACCTTCGCGAACATCCCCACCCCGCGGACAGCGTCAGCCAGCGCCAGCTCCTGCGGCGTGGACACCACAATGGCGCCCGCGATCGGCGCATGCTGCGCCAAGCTCAGCTGCACGTCGCCGGTGCCCGGCGGCAGGTCGACGATGAGGAAGTCCAGCCCGCTCCAGGCGGTATCCCGCAGAAACTGCCGCAAGGCCTTGATCAGCATCGGCCCGCGCCACACCATTGGCTGCTCCTGGTCGACCAGATAGCCCATCGACATCACCTGCAGGCCCGCGAGCTCCAGCGGGACCAGCCGATCCTGCTCATCCAGCAGCGGTTTTTCCGACTCGCCCAGGGCCGCGGCGATCGAAGGGCCGTGGATGTCGGCATCGAGCACCCCGGTACGCGCGCCCTCGGCCTGCAGCGCCAGGGCGAGGTTGATCGCGACCGTCGACTTGCCCACCCCGCCCTTCGCCGAGGCGACCGCAATCAGGTTCTTGACGCCATCCAAGCGATCGACACCGCCCTGGCACAAGCGAGGCGCGATAGCAGTCTCAAGCGCTACCGCCGCAGCCAGGCCAGCGTCGCCCAGGCGCTGCTCAATCGCCGCAGCGGCGCGTTCGCCCGCGCTCTGGCCCGGATAGGGATAGCGCAGCGTTATCTTCCCGTCGTCGATGCGGGCGACGCCGCTGCTGATCAAATCGCCGTTGAGATGCTCGGCGGGGATCTCAGCGAGCAGCTCCCGCAACTGGTCGGCGGATGGATTCGTCATGCCGGTTCCTGCTGCAAGTCTATACGGATTGCGCCGGGTATGTCGAGGTCCAGGCCTTGCTGCGTCGCCACCACCACCGCACGGCCTTGGGATCGCATGCGCTCGATCATGCGCATGCAAAAGGCCGTGCCCGCATCATCGAGCCCAGCGAGCGGCTCATCCAGCAGGACCAGCGGCATGGACGTCAGCGCCAATGCCGCCAGGCAGCACTGCTTGTGCATCCCGCCCGACAGCTCGCGCAAGAGCTTGTCCTGCTGCTTGAGCAAGGCATGGTCATGCAGTACCTCATCGAGCAGCGCGCGGTTGGCAGGCCGGCCCCAGCACAAATGAGCGCCGACGGTGGTCGCGAAGACATAGGGCTGCTGATGCAGATAGGTCGCGTCCTGTCCCAGTACCGGCGAGACTGCTCGCTTGGTACCGCGCCAAGTCGCGGCCCACGTTCCGTCGGGTGACTCCAGGCCGCAGAGCATGCGCAGCAAGGTGGTCTTGCCCGCGCCGTTCGCGCCCGCCAGTACATGCAACCCGCCCTGCTCTAGCCTCAAGTCTGGATAGCTCAAGGTTGGGCCGCCAGGCCAGGTCTTGCGCAGGCCCGCGACCGCCAGCAGCTCCTCAGCCACGCTTGCCCTCCCGGCCGGTCAGCCAGAAAAACGCCAGGCTCGCGCCCGCCGCCAGCAGCAGCAGCACGATCCCCAAGGCTATGCCCTCGGCAAACCGGCCCTTGCCGGTCTCCAGGGCGATGGCGGTCGGGATGGTGCGGGTGTAGCCCGCGATGTTGCCGCCCACCAGCAGGGCGCAGCCCACTTCGGAGATGACGCGCCCGAAGCCAGCGAAGGCCGCCGAGCCCAGGGCACGACGCTTCTCGCGTACCGCCAGCCACATCATGCGCCACCGAGCCAAGCCCAGGGAACGGGCACTCTCGCGGATCAGGCCCAAATCGCTCTCAAAACCCGCATAGCAAAAGGCTACCAGGATCGGCAACGCAATCAGGAACTGGCCCAGCGCCACCGCAACCGGCGTGAACAACAGCTCCAGCGCGCCCAGCGGACCTTGGCGCGACAAGAGCAGGAACAACACCAGGCCCACCACCACCGTCGGCATGCCCAGCAGGGCGTGCAGTACCAGCAAAACCGCCCGCCGGCCCGCGAACCTGCCCGCAGCCAGCGCATAGGCCAGCAGCACCGCGACCGGCAGCGCCAGCAGCAAAGCTCCAATCGCGATCGCCAGGGTCGAGCCGATCACTCCCCACAAGGCGGGGTCTCCGCCCAGCAGCAGCCCCAGCGCCTCGCTGGTCGCGGCGGTGATGCTCACGGCGCGACCGGGCGGAACGCCGGCGCGCCGGCGATGCGGTAAGCGCGGATCAAGGCCTGCGCCGGGTCTGACAACAACCAGGCTGCGAACTCACGCGCGGCCGGCGATGCGTCCGGACGCAGCAGGACGCTGTAGACGTTCGCGCGCGGCGGGCGGTCTTGCGCCAGGACTTCGAGCTGCAGATCCTGGCGCTCTTGCAGATAAGCAAGGGTCGCGCTGTCGCTGATGGCGTAGGCGCGCTGCTGCGCCGCGACCAGCAGCAGCTTGGCCATCGACACGCTCGCCGCGCGGTACCAGCCCTCTTCTGCGGGAACATCATCCTGCGCTTCCACCCACAATCGGCGCTCGGCCCGGTTGGTGCCCGAGCCGTCGGCGCGGCTGAGGAACAAACCCTCTTGCTGCGCCACGCGGCGCAAGGCGGCGGTGAGGTCCAGGCCGCGGACGCCGGCGGGATCGGCGGGCGGACCCGCCAGGATGAACTCACTCATCATCAATTCGTACCGCTCGGAGCCGGGATGGCGCTGCAGGTACTCGTGCTCCAGCCCGGGCGCATGGGTGATCGCCAGCTCCACCTCGCCGCGCTCCAGATAGGCCAGCGCCTGGGTCGAGCCCACCGCCAGCGGGCGCAGCTCGCAGTCGCATTCAGCGCCATAAGCTGAGGTGAGGACTTCGGCCAGACCGGCGTTCTCGACGGTGGTCGCCAGCGCGAACGTGAGCCCGGCGGCCTGGACGCAGCTCGCCAGCAGCGCACCGGCCAGCAGGCCGGCGACGCTAGGTCGCAGGCGCCTTGGCCGAGCCGGACGCGGCGGCCGGCTTGTCCTTGGCCGGCTTGCTGTCCTTCTTGGAAGCGTCATCAGCCTTGGCGGCCGGCTTGGCGTCGGGCTTGGATTTGCCGTTGTCGCGGAAGTCGGTGACATACCAGCCGGAGCCCTTGAGCTGGAACGACGGGGCCGAGAGCTGGCGGCGGAACCCGCGGGCCTGGCCGCAGGCGGGGCACTTCTTGGCCCGGCTCGCCTGCATCTTCTCGAGCAGCGTGTCCTGGTGCCCGCAAGCATCGCAGGCGTATTCATACATCGGCATGACGGCGATAATTATATTATCCTGGTAAAATCTCTATAGTCGCCGCATCCAATTTTGATGACGGCGACGATGACGGAAAATGATGGTACTATGGTGGCACTGGGTCTTGCTGGGCATCGTCCTGGTGCTCCTCGACCTTCTTTTCATCAACATCTACTACGTGCTGTGGTTCGGCTGCGGCGCGGTGTTCACCGGCTTGGTGCTGACGGTGTTTCCCGATCTCCCCATGGTCTGGCAGGTCTGCATCTTCGGCGCGGCCTCGGTCGCGTTCCTGACGGTTTGGATGCGCCTGATCCAGCCCATTTACGACCGCAAGCGCTTCATCCGGGCCCGGGCGAAGGCTCCCGGCAGCGCGGCCTCGGTCATCCGCTTCAGCGAAGGCAAGGGCTCGCTGCGGCTGCAGCGCCCGCTCGGCGGCAAGGTTGTGTGGGACTTCGTCAGCGACGGCCAGCTCAGGGCCGGCGATGCGGTGGTGATTGCGAGCCTGGGCGAAGACGGCGTGATGCGGGCGGATCCGCCCGACGGTACAGCCGGGGAGTGAAACAACTATGACTGGACTTTTTCTCAGCTTGATGCTGTTCATCCTGCTGTTCGTGATGGTCGCCATGGGCGTCCGCACGGTGCCGCAGGGCGAGGAATGGGTGGTCGAGCGCTTCGGCAAGTACCATCGCATCCTCGAGCCCGGCCTGTCGGTGATCATGCCACTGTTCGACCGGGTGGCCTATCGCATGGTCACCAAGGACATCGTGCTCAACATCGACCGGCAGGAAGTGATCACCGCGGACAACGCGGTCATCGGCGCGAATGCGGTCGCCTTCATCAAGATCTCCGATCCGGCGTCCTGCGCCTACGGCGTGGTCGACTACACCGAAGCGGTCCGCAACCTGGTTCAGACCGCGCTGCGGTCGATCATCGGCGAGATGCTGCTGGACCAGGCGCTGTCGTCGCGGGAGAAGATCAAGACGCAGCTGCGCGACATGGTCTCCACCGAAATGCAGGCCTGGGGGATCATCCTCAAGAGCGTCGAGATCCAGGACATCCAGCCGTCGGAGTCGATGCAAAGCGCCATGGAGCAGCAGGCCGCGGCCGAGCGCGACCGCAAGGCGATGGTAACCCGCGCCGAGGGCGCCAAGCAGGCCGCGATCCTCGAGGCCGAGGGCCGGCTCGAATCGGCCAAGCGGGACGCCGAGGCCGAGGTTACCCTGGCGGACGCGTCCAAGAAGGCCATCATGCTGGTGAGCGAGACCACCGACGACCGCAGCCTGCCGCTGCAGTTCCTGCTGGGACAGCGCTATGTCGACGCGCTCAAGGAAATGGGCGGATCGAGCAACGGCAAGTTCGTGGTACTGCCGGCTGATCTGCAGACGGCGGTCCAGGGTCTCGTGAACAAGCGCGGCCCGGCGACCGGCAGCGACAAGGCCAGCTAGCCTTCCAGGCCCGCGCACTGCCGGGCGCGCTCGATGCGCTCCGGGAAGTCGGGGTGAGTGCTCAAGATCCCCCAGGGGATGACGCTCTCCGATCCTTCTTCCTCCTCCTCCTCAAAACCGTACGCCTCGGCGATGGCATCGCCCAGCTCCTCGAGCGCGTCCCCAATCGCGACCGGCGGATAGCCCGCGCCCCTCAGCAGTTCCGCCGCCTCGCAGTCGGCCTCATACTCGGCCTCGCGCGAGTACGACAGTTCGGCCAGCAGCGGCAGGTAAGAGAACAGCGTCGGATCCGGAAAGAGAAAAGCCGCCAGCACGAACCAGGTTGACGAGGCCAGGAAGGCCTCGGTGCCGTGGCGCTTGGTGACGTGTACGATTTCATGCGCCAGGACGCCGGCTACTTCATCCGCGTCCAGCTCCTGGTACAAGTCATAGGTCATGATGATGGTGCCGTTGGGCAAGGCGAAGGCGTTGATGCGGCCCTCGGACACGTCGAGCAGAAAACGGAAGTTGTAGGGCTCGCCGAGCGGCTCGGTCAAGTCGCGTCCCATGCGATTGATTTCCTGGAACGCCAAAGTATGCTCCTCGGTCTCGAGCTCGGTGTCGATCCAGGGCTGGATCTGCTTTTCGACGGTGTCGCCGATGGAATCGACCATATGAAATGGCAGCCGCGGCGCCACCCGTTCGGCGATGCCGGGCACGACAACGAAGATCAGCAGCGCCATCACCACGATGGCAATGCCGAACAGCGCCGGGACCCACACCATCATCCGGTTCTCGAAGTGCACGCCCACCGGGCGGCAGCGGCGCGCGATCTCCGCCGCCAGGGGCCCGTCCGGCAGCGACAGCATTCCTGTTTCGGCGATCGCCGCTTTCAGCGGGATGCCTTTCATGTAGTCTTTGACGCTCAGGCGGCTGAGCTCGAAGAACCGGCCGGTACCGTCAGGGAAAACCAAGCGCAGCCGGCTGCCTTCAACGCTGGCGGTGACGCGGACGGAATCAATCTCACCCTCAGGAAACCAATCGCCCTGGCTAGGTGTCATATGTACGTCCTAGACCGCGCCGAAGTCGAAGTCGAAGCCGCCCAGGTCGCTCAGCTCGCCCGCCAGCGGGCTGATGTCCTCGTCCGCCGCCATGATCTGCGCCGTGGACGGATCGGGCTCGAGCATGATGCGCTCGGCAACATAACGATAGGCGCGCACCCTGGCCCAGGGATACAGCAGCCCGATGCTGAGCACGGTCAGCGCGTAATTGACCACCAGGATGTTCGCATACTTGCGCCAGATGAGCGTGGATTCGACGCGGCCGCCCTCGCCCATGCGGATGGAATCCCAGAACAAAGCCGTCATCCCTCCGCGCAGCAGCGCGAAGAAGAGCAGACCATTGATGAAGCCAGCAGCGATGAAGGCTACGAAGAGGGTCTCTTCAGCAAGGTCAAGGGCGATGCTGAGGCCGGCTAGAAAAAAGCCGGCGATGATGTTGAACCCCAGCGTATATGGAATGAACCAGAGCGCGGCCTTGATGTAAGCGCCGTAATAGCGCATCCAGCCGCCTTCATACCTGAACTCAAGCTTGCCGAACTGCAGCTGGCCGATTTGGATGCGATGGTCCATGCTGATGAGCAGCGGAAACAGGAACAAGGCTAGCAGGAAGGCCAGGCCGATCTGCGGCAGGTACTCAAAGGCAGCGTCGCCGCCGGCCTCCTCCGCGAGAAAGCTGAAGTACAGCAGGGGCAGGATCGTCAGGCCGTAACCCGCGAACAGCAGCAAGGAGCGCAAGTATTCCAGCCGGAACTGGAAGCGGACCGTGCGATGGATGGTGTGGCGCGCGACAAAGGCGCGGCCGCGCACCAGCGCGATCGGCATCAGCACCAGCAGCGCGAGCAGGGAAAACCCGATGCCGTACCAGATCAGATCGAACGTGGCCTCGATGAAGGACAGCGAGGCCAGCACCACGACGATGATGATGCGCGCGACCAGGATGCTCAGCGGACTGGCGTCGAAGTCGATGTTGTGCTCGCCCAGATAGGTGTGCCCCATGAAATACCGGCGGGTGCGCACCCGCGCCCAGGGGCTGTAAATCCCAAGGGTGACGATGGTCAGCAGCAGGTTGCTGATGAACAGCCTGAAGTAGGAGCCGGCGGTCCCGCGGAAGGAAACGGGGATGGTGCTCATGCGCTGCCAGATTTCAAGGTCGCGAAGGCAACCATACGGGTATTCTACTTGACCGGAGCGCGCATCATGATGCCGGCAGCAGCAAATGGCCGTTGAGTATGTCGTTCGGATCGAAGGCATCCTTGAGGCTGCGCCCGAGCTTGTTGGCGCCCTCGTGCAGCTGCATGGGCAGGAAAGCCTGCTTGGCCAGGCCCACGCCGTGCTCGCCCGAGATGCAGCCGTCGAGCGCGACCGCCTTGGCCATGATGCTCTCGACCAGCTTGGCCGCGCGCGCGCGGTTGTCGCCCTCGTCGTCGAACAGGATGTTGACATGCAGGTTGCCCTGGCCCGCATGGCCGAAGTTCAGGTTGCGCAATTGCGCTTCCTTGCTCGCCGCCTGGATGTGATCGAGCAATTCGGGCAGGCGGCTGACCGGCACCACCACGTCCTCGTTGATTTTGCAGCTCGCGACCTCGCGCAGCTTTTGCGAGAGCACCTTGCGCAAGCTCCACAGCCCCGCGCCTGTGGCGCTGGCATCAAACGCCAGCAAACCCGGCGTCGACGCCAGGACCTCATCGAGCTGCTTGACGCCGGCGGTTACGCCCTCATCGTTCATGCCGTCGACCTCCAGCAGCAGCAGGGCCTTGCTCGCCGGATCCAAGTCCGGCGCAGCCTCCCGCACCAGATTGAGACAGCCCGCGTCGATGAATTCAATGGCCGCCAGCACCAGCGGGCTCTGCAGCAACGCGCCCACCGCTGCCAGCGCCTCGCGCTCGCTCGCATACACGGCCAGCGCGCGCTGGGACGCGGCCGGCAACGGCGCGAGCTTGAGCGTCGCCGCGGTGATCACCGCCAAGGTGCCCTCCGATCCCAGCAGCAGCCGCGCCAGGTCGTAACCCGCTACCGCCTTGGGCACCGGCGCGCCCGCCACCAGCGGCACGCCGCCGCCGGAGACCGCCCGCAGCGCCAGGACGTTCTCGCGCGTCCCGCCGTACTTCAGCCCGCGCGGGCCGGCCGCGGCCGTTGCCAGGTTCCCGCCCAGCGAGCAATAGTTGGAACTCGAAGGGTCGGGCGGCCAGCACAAACCGTACTCCGCCAAAGCCTGGTCCAAGGCGCCGTTGAGCACGCCCGCTTCGGCGGTCGCCGTGCGCGAGGCCGGGTCGATCTTGAGGATGCGGTCGAGACGCTCGGTCGACAGGACGATGCCGCCGCGCTGGGCCAGGCTCGCGCCCGTGGTGGCAGTGCCGCGGCCGCGGACCGCGACCGGCGTGCGGGTGGAATTCGCCACGCGCAGCGCCGCGGCCACATGCTCCTCGCTCTGCGGCCAGACGACCAGGTCGGGCTGGGCGATTCGCCGGCTGTTGTCCCCGGCGTACGCGACGCAGACCGCTTCCTCCGCGCTGACGCAGTCCGCGTTCCCGAGAGCGGTCGCCAGCTGCTGTTGCAAATCAGCGGTCATAAGCCTATAATCACAGGAGTGTCAAGCATTTTATGAAGGACCGCGACCCCATGAACAAACCCGCCGCCGCCAGCCAACCCATCCACGACCTGATCGCGCAGCGCTGGAGCCCCCGCTCCTTCAAGCCCGACGTCGCCGTTACCCCCGAGCAGCAGCTCGCGCTCGCCGAGGCCGCGCGCTGGGCGCCGTCCTGCTACGGCGCCGAGCCTTGGTCCTACATCTTCTGCGACCGCCACGCCAATCAGAAGGCATGGGACAAGGGGCTGGCGTGCCTCGCAGAGCCCAACCAAGCCTGGGTGAAGTCCGCGCCCCTGCTGCTGTTCGCCCTCGGACGGAAGGATTTCGAGCACAACGACAAGCCCAACCGCTGGCACCTCTATGACACCGGCGCAGCAAGCATCTCGCTGGTACTGCAGGCCGAGGCCCTCGGGCTGCGCGCGCACCAGATGGGCGGCTTCGATCCCGCCGCAGTGATCAAGACGTTCGAAGTGCCCGACGGCTGGGACCCGATCGCCGCCATCGCGGTCGGGACCCAGGGCCCGGCCGACGCCATCGAGGTCGATAAGATGCGCGAGATGGAAACAGCCCCGCGCGCGCGACAGGAGCTGGACAAGAAATTCTTCGCCGGCGCCTGGGGCCGGCCGCTCAAGGCCTAGACGTTGAAGCGGAAGAAGACCACGTCGCCGTCGGCGATGCAGTAGTCCTTGCCCTCGAGGCGCAGCTTGCCCCGCTCGCGGCTGCCGGCCTCGCCCCCGCAGGCGATGTAGTCGTCGTAGGAAATGGTCTCGGCGCGGATGAAGCCGCGCTGCATGTCGGTGTGGATGATGCCGGCGGCCTCCGGCGCCGCGATGCCGCGGCGGAACTCCCAGGCGCGGGCCTCGTTGGGGCCGGCGGTGTAGAAAGTACCCAGGCCCAGCAGCGCATAGGCCTCGCGCGCCAGGCGGAGCAAACTGGTGTCCGCCTGGCCGAGCGCGGCCAGCATCTCCGCCTGTTCCGCTTCTTCGAGCGCGGCCAGCTCCGCCTCGATGCGCGCGCTCGCCGGGACGATGCCGGCGGCGGTCGCCGCGGCGTGCGCGGACAAGGCGGCGTAGTGCGCGCTGGCGTCCGGCTTATCCTCCTCGCCGAGATTGGCGCAGTACAGCACCGGCTTGAGCGTCAAGAAACAATAGGACTTGATCATCGCGCGCTCCTCATCACTCAAGCCGCAGGCGCGCAGCGGCTGGCAGTCCGCCAGTACTTTCCCGATGCGCTCGAGCAGCTCCAGCTCGGCGCGGCGCTCCTTGTCGCCCGAGCGCAGCTGCTTGCGCAAACGCTCGCAGGCGCGGTCGGCAACCGCCTGGTCCGCCAGGATGAGCTCGAGCTCGACCACCTGCGCATCAGCGACCGGATCGACCTTGCCGTCTACATGCACCACATGCTCATCATCAAAGCAGCGGATCACATGCAAGATGCCGTCGACCTCGCGGATGTGCGACAGGAACTTGTTCCCCAGCCCGCTGCCCTCGGCTGCGCCCTTGACCAGGCCGGCGATGTCGACCACATGCAGATGCGCCGGGATCCGCTTGCTCGAGCCCGCGAGCTCGGCGATGCGGTCCAGGCGCTCGTCCGCCAGGGGCACCACGCCGACGTTCGGCTCGATGGTGCAGAATGCGAAGTTGTCCGCAGCCGCCTCGCCAGCGGTCAGGGCGTTGAACAAGCTCGACTTGCCGACGTTCGGCAAGCCCACGATGCCGCAGCGCAGCGCCATCAGGGCTGCTTGCGATGCAGCGCGCGCATCGCCTCGCTCATGTCCCCGGCCTTGACCAGGTCCCAGACGTCGAGCACCCGCTCATACGCCTGGCGCAGCAGCTCGACCTCCTCTGCGGGCGCGCGCTCGAGCACATAGCTGCTCATCTCCTGCCGCGGCTCGGCCGGCTTGCCGACGCCCAGGCGCAGGCGCCAGTACTGTCCCGTGCCCAGCTCGCGGTTGATGTCGCGCAGGCCATTGTGTCCGGCGTGCCCGCCGCCGAACTTGAAGCGCGCCGTACCCGGCGGCAAATCGACCTCATCATGGATCACCAGCAGATTGCGCGGCTCGATCTGCAGATAGCGGCAACCGGGCCCGACCGCCACTCCGCTTTCATTCATGTAGCAGGAGGGAATCCCATAGCGGACGCCGGCGGCGGTACCCGCCACCGCCAGCGGCAGGTCCTTCAAGGGCGCGGGCGCATCCAGGCCCTCGCGCTGCAGCAGCAGCTGGATCAAGTCGACGCCGGCGTTGTGGCGCGTGTGCGCATGGGCGGCGTCGGGATTGCCGAGGCCGATCGCCAATCGCACCGCGCCCGCATCCGGCAGGCCGGCGGCGGGCGGCGGCGAGGACGCGTCGTTATCCAGGGTAATTGCGGTTCCTCAGCACTTCCTGTTCCGCTTCCGTCCAGCCAGCTGCTCGGGCACAAAACCCGTGCCTGGAAGAAATGGATGGGAGAGTGACACTAGCGCAACCTTGGCTGTATTTTAATCCCGCTGCGGTATTTGACTGGAGGAAATTACTGTTTCTTGCCGCCTGCAGCCTGCTTGCGCGCCCTGCTCTCGACGCCGGCTCTTGGGGTCTCAACCACCCTGTAAATGGTAAAATTCTTTGCCTATGAACAACGCGGGTACCGCCAGCGCGACCTTCGCTTCATTCCACTAACTTGAGCGTTCCAATCCTGCGCCCCAACTGGCTGCTGGCGCTGCTGCTGCTGGCAATCCCCCTGGTCGCCACCGCCGACAATCCGCGCTTGATCGCAGGCGATGCCGCCGCAGGCGCGGAGCTGTACGCCAGCCAGTGCCTGGCCTGCCACGGCCAAGGCGGCAACAGCCTGGTGCCCGAGCAGCCGATAATCGCCGGCCAGTATGCGGAATATCTCGCTGAGCAAATCCATCAGTTCCGAGAGGGCGAGCGCGAGAACGCCGCGATGTGGCCGTTCGTCAAGGATTTGAGCGACGCGGACATCGACAACCTGGCCTCCTACCTCGCGGAACAGCAGGCCGGCCTGTCCGGCGCGGCCGACCAGGCGCTGGCGCTGCGGGGCGAGCACATCTATCGCAACGGCCTGCCCGAAGCGGGCGTGCCCAACTGCACGGGCTGCCACGGCCCGGCGGGACAAGGCATCCCGCCGCTGTACCCGCGGCTGTCCGGCCAGCATGCGGCCTACACCTCCACGACCCTGGCTGAGTTCCGCGGCAAGATCCGCGCGCATGAAGTGATGGCCGCGGTCGCAGCCGGGCTCAGCGATGAGGACATCGCCGCCCTGGCTGAATACATCGCTGGGCTGTACTAGCCCTATTCCCCCAACAGCGCCGCAGCCAGCCGGCGCAAACCCTCCTTGGTCTCGCGCGCGGTGATGTTGAGCGGGGGCAATAAACGCAGTACGTTGTCGCCCGCCGGAATCGTCAGCAAGCCGGCCGCGAAGGCGCGCTGAGCGAGTTCAGCGCAGGTCAGCCGCGCCGGATCGAGTGCGAGCCCCAGCAGCAGGCCGCGGCCGCGCAGCTCCAGGATGGGCGCGCCGCGCTGCTGCAACTTCGCGACCGCAGCGGCGATGACGTCTGAGGTCTTGGCGACGTTGCGCTTGATGGCCGGCTTGCGCAGTTGGGTGACGGTCGCTTGCAGCGCCGCCATCGCCAGGGCGTTGCCGCCGTAGGTACTGCCATGGTCGCCGGGCTGCAGCACTTCGGCGGCCCGCCCGCGCGCGAGCACGGCCCCGAGCGGAAAGCCGTTGCCGATGCCCTTGCCGAGCGTGAGCAGATCGGGCTTGAGATCGGCGCCGGCGAGCAGCGGGCCGGTACGTCCCATGCCGGTCTGGATCTCATCGGCGATCAGCAGCGCCTTGTGCTCGCGGCACAAGCGTCGCAGCAAACGCAGCACCGCCGGCTTGGGCGCGCGAATGCCGCCCTCGCCCTGGATCGGCTCGACGATCGCCGCGCAGACGCTGGGCGTGAACGCGCGCTTGAGCGCTTGCGGATCATTGAAGGGCACATGCACGAAGCCCGGCGCCAGCGGGCCGAAGTCCTCCCACAGCTTGGGCTGGCCGGATGCGGCGAGCGCGAAGCCGAGCCGGCCATGGAAACTGCCGCTGAAGGATATGACGCGCGTCTTGCTGCGGCGCAAGGCGCGGCCGTACTTGCGCGCGATCTTGAGCGCGGCTTCATTGGCCTCGGCGCCTGAGTTGCAGAAGAAAACGCGTTCCATGCCGGTCGCGGCGGTCAGCAGCTTGGCTCCTTCGATGGTCTGGTCGTGGAGGAACAGGTTGGACAGATGCATCAGCTTGGCCGCCTGGTCCGCCAGCGCGCGCGCCAGCGGGCGGTTGCCGTGGCCCAGCGCGGTGACCGCGACGCCGCTGCCGAAGTCGATGTAGTCGCGCCCGCGGCGGTCCCGCAGCGTTGCTCCCCGTCCAGACACGAACACCGCGGCGCTCGGCTGGTACGTACTTAATAGGTAACGGCGATAGCCGACGGGCAATGATGCAGGGGGCATGGTTCTATGAGTCTATACAATCGCATCGGCCGGGCCGCCCGGCTCGGTCCGGCGGGTCGCGGCGACCCAGATGCTGCTGGCCACGATCAGGGCGATGCCCGCCCAGACCACGGCGGTCGGCAGCGAATCGAACAGCAGGTAGCTGAAGACCAGCGCGCCGACCATCTCCGTGTAGTGGTACGGCGCGAGATTGCTGGCCGAGGTGCGCTGGCAGGCGGCGGCGATCAGGAAGTGGCCGGCGGCCGAGGACAGGCCCATCACCACCAGCATCCACCACAGCGACAGCGGCAGGCCGTCCCAGGCGTACAGCGCCAGCGGCAGCCCGAACACCGAGGCCCAGAACGCGGCCCCGAACGCGATGTCGCCGGCGGAGATCTTGCTCTCCTGCAGCGCGACATGCCGGGTGGCCATCAGATACAGGCCGTAGCAGACGCCGGCGAGCAGCGACCACAGGATGCCGGGCTGCCAGGAACCGGCGCCGGGCCGCAGAATGCACAGCACCCCGGCGAAGCTCGCGAGCGCGGCGAGCAGGATGCGGAAGTCAAAGCGCTCGCGCAGCAGCAGCGGCGCGGCCAGCGCCATGAAGATCGGCCCGGTGAAGAACAGCGCCAGCGCCGCCGGGATGCTGTGGTCCTTGATCGCGACGAAAAAGCACAGGGTCGCCAGCCACCACAGCATGCCGCGCAGCGCCTGGTGCCGGTTGAACACGGCGGCGCGCGCCACCGGCGCCCGCAGGCGCGCCAGGTTGAACAGCGCCAGGAACAAGCACTGCATGCAAGTGCGCAGGAAGACGACCGCCAGGACCGGCACGCTCGCGATCAGCAGCTTGGCGACCGCGTCGTTGAGGGGGACCACCTGCATCGCCAGCGTCATGAAGGCGATGCCGACCAACGCCTGCCGGTCGCGGCCGGCGAATCCAGCGCTCAAGCGGAGGCCGCCGCGTCCCAGCCGGGGTTGAAGACCAGGGCCGGGTCGGGACGCGCGCCGCAAGCGACTTCGATCGCGTTGCGCACGCAGGTGATGCCCATGCGCTGCAGCGAATCGCGGGTGAGAGCCGCGCTGTGCGGCGAGACCACGACGTTGTCCAGCTGCAGCAGCGGGTCCCGCGGATCGAAGGGCTCCTGCGCGAGGACATCGAGCCCCGCGCCCGCCAGCTTGCCAGATGCGAGGGCCGCATGCAGCGCCTGCTCATCGATGAGATCGCCGCGCGCGACGTTGATGACGACCGCCCCTGCCGGCAGGGCCGCCAGCTGCTGCGCGCCGAGCACCGGCTTACCCAGGCTCGGCAGGTGCAGACTGACGACATCGGCCTGCGGCAAGGCGGCGTCCAGGTCCTCTTGCCTTGTGACGCCGAGCTCTTCGAACTCAGCGACGGGCAAATGCGGGTCGTAGACGCAGACCTGCATCCCCAGCGCCTGGGCCCTCGGCACCAGCAAGCGCCCGATGCGCCCGCAGCCGACGACCAGCAGGCGGCGGCCGGCGAGCTCGAAGGTCGGCGTGGCCGAGCGCGCCTGCCAGTTCCCGGCGCGGGCGGCGGCGTCCAGCGTACGCAGCTGTCGCGCGACCGCCAGCATCAGCAGCACCGCGTGCTCGGCGACCGTCAGGGAATTGGCGTCGCCGGTGGTCAGCACCGGAATGCCGCGGCGGGTGAGATAGCCGACCGGTACGTTGTCGCAGCCGACGCCGTGGCGCGAGACCACCTTCAGCTGCGGCGCGTTCTCGAGCATGGCCTCGGTCAAGCGCGTCAGGCGCAGCACCAGGCCGGCGGCCTCCGGCAGATGCTCTGCCAGCGCGGCCGTACTGTCGTCGATGAAGCGCGGGCGGATGCGCTCGTCCTCCCGCAGCAGCTGCATGCCGGCGGGATGCAGCTTGCCGCACAGCAGCACCAGGGGCTTGGCGGCGTCGTTCATGCCTGCTGTGTTGATTCTAAACGGGTTAGAATTCCGCTTGCTGATGAGCGCGCCCGACATCAAGATCCATCCCATCAACACCGGCTGGCTCGAGGCCGACCTCGGGACCTACGTGTACTGGAAGGGCCCGGCGGGCAAGAAGATCTGGCAGCCGGTCTACTGCTATTACATCGAGGCCGACGGCCGCCGCCTGCTGGTCGATACCGGCCTGTGCGACGAGGCGCGCGCGACCAAGTACCACCACAAGTGCGAGAAGCGCGGCTGCAGCGAGGTCCACCTGCATCTCAAGGAGCAGCTCAATGTCGATCCCGCCAGCATCGAGGCCGTCATCTTCACCCATCTGCACTGGGACCACGTCCAGAACATGAAGGAGTTCCCCAACGCCCGCTACATCGCGCCGCGCGCCGAGATCGAGATGGCCTACAACCCGCTGCCGTTGTACTACCGCACCTATGAGAGCCCGCTGCTCGGCATCGAGCCCGCCTACGCCGGCTGCGCCTTCGAGATGATCGAGAACGAGACCGAAATCTTTCCTGGCATCACCATGTTCCACACGCCGGGACACTCGGTCGGGCACATGGCGGTGACTGTCGCCACCAGCGCCGGCGACATCGTCATCGCTGGCGACGCCATCTTCAACACCCGCAACCTCGAGCCCAACGAGGATGAGAAATGGCGCTTTTGGGTACCCGCCCGCTTCGTCAATTCGGTCGCCGGCTGGCAATCAGTGGAGGAGATCGACAAGCGCGCCGATTTCGTCCTCGCCTGCCACGATCCGGTCTGCGGCGACAGCCCGGTCTTTCCCTACGACGGCATGCAGCTGCGCAAGCGGCGCGAATTCATCGAGGGCTATCAGTTCTACTTCGGCGACATGCCCGCCGGGTCCGCCGCGCGCGCGGCGAAGAAGCAGCCCTAGGACTCTTTCGCCTGCGCCGCATGGCGGCGCGATTCCTCCGGCGTGCCCAGTTTCGGCTCAGCCGGCGCTGGCAGCCCGCGCGCCTGCAGCAGATTGTCGCGCACGCAGGCGATGTGGGCGGTCTCCTCGATGAGCTCGGCGATGTGCTGGGCCGCTTCGATGGTAGGTCCGGTGCCGATGGTCCCGTGATTGGCGAGCAGCGCGCCGCGGATGTCCTTATCCACGAAGACCGCGCCGATCTCTTCCTCGGTCTGGGCCCCGACACCGCCGGCGAGGGGAATCAGCGGGATGCGCCCGAGCTTCTCGACGGTCTGGACCGTCAGGCAGGGCAGCTCGACGCCGGCGCTGGCGTAGCCGGTCGCCCACGGGCTGTGGCAATGGACGATGCCGCGGATGTCCGGCCGGCGCTTGTAGATCTCCAGGTGGAAGGGCAAGTCCTTGGACGGCTTGTGCTCTGAGGGCTCGATGGTGCCGTTTAGATGGACCAGCTGCAGATTGCCGCGGTAGCATTCGGCGAAGCCTACGCCCGAGGGCTTGATCACGATCGCCTCGGCCTTTTCTAGCCGCAGGGACAGGTTGCCGCCGGCGTTCGATTGCAGGCCCAGCTCAAAGCAGCGCCGCGCCGCGGCGATCAAGCGGTCCTGCTGCGTGGCAATGTCGTCGGGATCAAGCATGACTGCGTTCACAAACAATTATAGGATGCGAGCCGTTCGATGGCCTGTTCGGCCACCGCAGCATCATTGATATGCTCCGGTACGGTCATGACATCGATATGAACTTGAGCTTCTTCCTGCGCGATGTCGCGGAAGACCGCGCGCAACCCAGCATTCTCCAAGGCGCCGCCGGGCGCGTCCGCAGCGGAAAAGCCGCCCATGGGGATTAGAAGCGTGAGCGGAGCCTGCGCCTGGTTGAGATCCGCGAGCAGCGCGCGCGCCAGCTGTTCCATCTCCGCTTTGGTCACGCCGACATGGGTCGCGACATCCGAGTGCCGGTAATGCGGGCGAGCGCGATGTTCCTCACTCACGCTCGCATAGTCATTGAGCCCGATGAAGTTCAGCCCGCCGGGCAGGACGACTTGCGGCAGGCCCGCGCGCCCGGCGGCGCTGAAGCGCTCGGGCTGGGGCGCATGGTCGCCGCCGAGCAGCACCCGCGTGAGCTCATGCACGGTCAGGTCGATCACCGCGCCGATGCGGCCTTCAGTTACGCCGCGTACGAAGGCCGCGCCGCCATAGCCGTTGGCGTGATAGACCGCGGTCGGAACTTCCCGTTCATGCAGTCGCGCGAGCAGCTGTTCCCCCGCCTTGCCGGTCACGCCCAGCAGCGAAACCGCCACCGCCGGACGGACGGGCGGAGCGACAGCGGGCGCGGCGCTCACGCCGGCCGCCATGTGCGCGACCTGCTCAATGATCGCGCGCAGCCCCGGCGTCAGGCCGCAGACGTCTTCGAGCGTCGGTACCAGCACCACCGCGCTGTCGGCGATATGCGGGCGCGGATCGAAGGGCAAGGGTGAGATGAGGATCTTGGGCGCCAAGGCCGGCAGCGCCCGCAGCGCCCGCAGGATGATGGCCGCGCCGGTACCGCCGCCGATGCCGATGGCGACCGGCGGGACCGGCCGCGCGCGCAGCTCAGCTACAGCTGTTTCAACCGCCTGCTCCAACGCCGCCATCTTGCGCTCCGCCGTCCATGCGGCCCCGCCCGAGCCCAAAGATACATCGATGGTTTCGTGCTCCACCCCCAGCGCCGTCAGGCGCGCGGCCAGGTACTCGCGCTCCGCGGCCTTGGTCTCGAGCGTCGCCAGCAGCAGGGCCGGAGCCGGCATGGGACTCGGTGTCAGCCCTTGACCGCGCCCGCCGTCATGCCGGTGATGATCTGGCGGCTGGCGACAAAAGCGAAGATCATCGGCGGAATCGCCAGCAAGGTGCCGGTGGCCATGATCACGCCCCAGTCGATGTCGTACTCGGTGATCGAATTGACGATCGCGACCGGGACCGTGCGCGTGCCGCGGTCGGACAGGGCGTTCGCGAGCAAAAACTCGTTCCAGGCGATGCGGAAAGTGAAGATCGCGGCCGCCGCCAGGCCGGGCTTGAGCAGCGGCAGCACTACCAGGAAAAAGACCTGCAGGGGATTGGCCCCGTCCATGCGCGCGGCCTCCTCAAGCTGGTGCGGGACCTGGACGATGAAGCTCTGCAGAATCCAGATCACGAAGGGCAGGTTCATGGCGACGTACACCAAGATAATGCCGAACAGCGTCCGGTCGATGCCGTACTGGAAGGTCCAGATGCCGAACATCGGCACCAGCAGGACCGCCGGCGGGACCATGCGCATCATCAAGGTCGTCACCGACATGGCGTCGCGGCCGAGAAAGCGGAACCGCGCCAGGGCGTAAGCCGCCATGCAGCCGGCGACCAGGGTGATGAAGGTCGATACCAGGGCGATGATGAGCGAGTTCACCAGCGAGCGGCTGAAGGTCTTGTCGCAGTAGCCCTCGAGGTCGTACCACAGGAAATCGCACAGCGCCTGCTCGTAGTTGCGCACGGTCGGGACGAACAGCAAGCTGGCGGTGTCCGACATGATGTCGACGTTCAGCCGCAGCGAGGTCAATACCATCAGCACCACCGGCGCGAGCACCAAGGCCGCCAGCAGCACCAGCCAGGCGTAGAACAGCGGCCCGGAGCGCCCGTTCATGCCGCCCGCGCCGCCGCCGCGGCCTGGTGGCGCTGACGCAGCGCCCTGCCCTCCATCCACTTGCTGTAGGCGAACATCGCCAGGGTCAGGAAGAGGAGGAGAAGCAGCAAGAGATTGGACATGGCCGCGGCCACGCCGAGCTCGCGGAACTCAGAGGCCGTACGCGAGATGCGCAGCGACAAAATCTCGGTCGATAAGCCGGGCCCGCCATTGGTGAGCACCAAGATGACCTCGAGTACCTTGAAAGCGTCGATCAGGCGCAGCAGCATGGTAACCACCAGCACCGGCATCATCAACGGCAGCTTGATCAGCCAGACCTGCTGCCACTCGGAGGCGCCGTCCATGCGCGCGGCCTCCAGCGCCGAGCGCGGCAGCGACTGCAGGCCCGCCAGCGCCAGGATGAAGATGAACGGCGTCCACTGCCAGATGTCGGCGATGACGATGCTCGCGAACGCCCAGCTCCCGTCCGACAGCCAGGGCACCGCCTCGAAGCCCAGCGCCTTGAGCATGCGATTGAACACGCCGACGCTCGGATGGTACATGTAGCGCCACATGAGGCCGACCACGATTGGCGCGATCATCATCGGCAGGATGAACACCGTCCGGAAGAAGGACATGCCGCGGATCTGCCGGTCGAGCAGCAGCGCCAGGCCCACGCCGAGGACCATCTCGATCCCGACGACCAGCACCGCGAACTTGATCGTTACCGCCAGGCTCTCGCGGAAACTCTCGTCCTGCAGCAGGAACTCGTAGTTGCGCAGGCCGACGAACTCCGCCGCGCCGATGCGCTGGCTCGGATTCCAGTCGAGAAAGGTCGCATAGACCATGTACCCGACCGGGTACAGCAGCGCCGCCGCCATGACGACGGCCGCCGGCGCGAGGAACAGGTAAGGAGTGGCCCTGCTTGCGCCGGCCAAGCCGCTCATTGTCTGGCGTCCGCGACGCCGGCCGCTAGTCCCAGCTGTAGTAGCCGGCTTCGCGCATCACACCCTCGGTGCGCTCGGCCACGCCGTCCAGGGCTTCCTGGATGTCGAGGTCCTCGGTCAGCACTTTCGACAGCGTTGTGCCCAGGTCGGCGTTGATCTTGCCCCATACCGGGATGATCGGGCGCCAGTCGGGATCGGCGTGCTTGAGCGCCTCGCCGAAGGTCGCCATGTGCGGGAACTTGGCGTTGACTTCCCGGTCGGCATGGGTCGAGAACCGCGAGGGGTTGCCGCCTTCGAGCGCAATCAGCTTGTCGACGCGGGGCGAGGTCAGCCACTGCAGCAGCAGGAAGGCCGCTTCCTTGTTCTGCGCGTTCTTGGGGATGCCGATGCCGAAGCCGCCGGTCTGCGAGCCGCGGCGTACGCCGCGGGGGTGCATGGCCCAGCCCACCTTGCCGACGACCTTGGACTTCTCCGGATCGTTGACCTGGCCGGCGAACTGCGTCGAGTCCAGGAACATCGCGGTCTGGCCCTGCAAGAAGGCGGAGCCCGCCTCGGCGAAGCCGAAGGTCTCGGATCCTTCCGGGCCGCAGTCGACGATGGTCTTGAGCGCCTGGGCGGCCTTGACGCCGGCGGCGTTGTTGACTACCGGCTTCCAGCTGTCATCGAAGATCTTGCCGCCGAGCGGGGCGAGATGCAGCAGGAAGGCGTGGCTGGCGTGGTGGCCGGACGCGGCGCGGGAGGACAGCCCACCCATGCCGGGCTCGAGCTGCGGAATGCGGCAGGCGACGTCGAGCAGCTCGTCGTAGGTCTCGGGCACTTTCAGGTTGTGCTTGTCGAAGATGTCCTGGCGATAGCCCAGGATCGAGGTCTCCGAGCCGAAGGGCACGCCGAACAGCGAGCCGGTCTTGCCCTCCAGGTAGCCCTTGTTGCCGCCGGCGAAGCCGATGTTGTAGACGTAGCCGTCGATCAGGTCGTCCGGGTTGTAGCGCGGGTCGGCCAGGCGTGGGTTCATGAAGTAGCGCGCCAGGTTCTCAAGCTGGTCGGCGTAGACGTAGTCGGCCTTCGAGAACACGACGTAGCCGATCAGGTCGTAGTCGCCGCGGTCCTTGGTCAGCTCGAGCGTCTGGCGCTCGCGCATCTTGAGGTACTGCAGCTGGTCGACCTCGACCTCGATGCCGGTCTCCTCGGTGAACTGCGGAATCACCTTCATCACCGCGTTGTAGTGCGGGCTGAAGGGGAAGTTGACCACCAGGGTGTCCCCCTCGTAGGGCTCGTAGGGGTTCGCGAGCGCGGCCTGCGGGAAGGCCAGCGTCGCGGCGATGGCGGCGGCGGCGAGCGCCTTGCCGTGGTTCTTGATTTTCATTATGTTGCTCTCCCAAGCGCAGATGCGCATGCCCCTATTCTATATGAAAAGCGGCCGCGATGCTACAATCACCGCAGGGAAAGGAGTTCACATGCCGATAATCGAGCTGCAGGAGCTGCGCAAGGACTACGGGCCTGAGACCGTCATCGAGGGCCTCAACATGCAGATGCCGGACGGGGAGTTCACCGTCATTGTCGGCGCCTCGGGCTGCGGCAAGTCGACGACCCTGCGCATGCTCGCCGGGCTCGAGACGGTTTCGGCCGGCCGCATCATGATCGGCGACCGCGACGTCACCCATCTCGAGCCCCGCGCGCGCGACGTCGCCATGGTGTTCCAAGATTACGCGCTGTACCCGCATATGGACGTCGCCCGCAACATGAGCTTCGCCCTGCGGCTGGAGCGCCGGCCCAAGGACGAGATCGAGAAGCGGGTCAAGGCGGCGGCCGAATCCCTGGGGCTGCTGCCCTACCTGCACCGCAAGCCCAGCGAGCTGTCGGGCGGCCAGCGCCAGCGCGTGGCGATGGGCCGGGCCCTGACGCGGGACGCGGCGGTGTTCCTGTTCGACGAGCCGCTGAGCAACCTGGACGCCAAGCTGCGGGTGCAGATGCGCATCGAGCTCGCCTTGATGAGCAAGCGCCTGGGCAAGAACATGGTCTACGTCACCCACGACCAGGTCGAGGCCATGACCCTCGGGCACCGCATCGTCGTCATGGACGCGGGCAAGATCATGCAGGTCGGGACGCCCGAAGAGCTGTATGAGCGGCCGGCGAACCGCTTCGTCGGCGGCTTTCTCGGCTCGCCGCCGATGAACTTCCTCGATGCGACGGTCAAGGACAGCGGCGGGCAGCTGAGCCTGGCGGGCGACGGCTTCGAGCTGCCGGTCGACGATGCGCGCCGGGATGCGCTGGCCAAGCTCAAGGACAGCGCGGTCAACATCGGCATCCGGCCGGCGGACTTCGCCGCGGCCAATGGCGGCCAGGGCGTGGAAGTAGGCATCCTGGTATCGGAATACATCGGCTCGCGCCTGATCCTGACCGCCGATCTCAACGGCAAGCACATCATGATTGAGACCGGTACCGAGAAGCCGGTCGCAGCGGGCGAGCGGCAGCGGTTCGCAGTGGCGGCAGAGCAGATTCACATCTTCGACGCGACGAGCGGCGCGGCGGTGCGTTGATGCGCAAAACTTCGCCCGTGCGCTAAGTCGGCTTTAATTGCAGGAACAATCGAAAAGAAGCGTAAAATACTATTATGGCAGCGCCTGACTTCAGCAGAGGCAACCCTTTCAAACCTGGCTCTGCGACCATGCCCGACTATGTGGCTGGCCGCAAAGCCGAGCGGCAGATTATTGATGAAGCCATAGCAGCGATAACCAAGGAGCGTACTAAGAAAGGCACCCTTGAAAGCTCGCCAATGACGCACATCTCGATCATTGGACCTCGTGGCGTAGGCAAGACAACGCTGCTTGCTCTCGCCAAGAAAAAAGCAGAGGAAAAGGAAGTCTTGGTGATACACAGCGCCGAGATGCCTGACCTGACGGAAATCATCCAGGAACTGGTGGATGCCCCAAGGAGAGGGTGGCGTCGATTCGTACCGCGCTGGCTGAGCCGAATCAGAGATTTCGGTGCGCAAGCGGGAGGGACAGGATTGAATATAGGGCTGAAAGAAGAACCTGGACCAGGAAAGAGCCTGAAAAAAGCCTTGCTGACTCGATTGCAGGAGCAGTCGGTGTTGCTCTTGATGGACGAGGTCATGCACTACGATCTCGAGTCGCTGACATCAGTGCTGCAGGTTAGCCAGATTATGATAGGAGGAAAAATGCCGCTGGCAGTATTTTTGGCTGGAACTCCTGATTTGGTGGGCCATCTGAATGACACCAAAGCATCATTCATAGATAGGAAAACAAATATCCGCATCAACCTGTTCAATGATGATGAAACCGCCGATGCGCTGCGTACGCCATTAACCAACTGCGGCATAGAAGTCGAGGCCGAGGCTTTGGAGATGATGGTAGCTTTGTCCGACAACTACCCTTTCTTCATACAAATGATAGGCCAGAAAGTCTGGGCGCTCCTAGAAAAGAAGCAGCAGGCGACAGTTGATGCCGCCCTGGTGAAGGCAGCCAGCAAAGAAATGCAGGATGATCGGGACGATTTTTACTATCATAGATATGACGAGATCCAAAAACTCAAGTTATCGCCATACGCACATCAGATAATTGAAGCTGTGGAATCGGCTAAAGACAAGCGTGTTGCGCGAGAGAATCTTGAAGCAGAATTGCTAGGCAGAAACGAAGGGCTGAGCGAGGAACAAGTTGATTTCATTGTTGATAAGATGCAACAGAAAGGCTTTCTGTGGGTTTATGAGAAAGGCCTGCTTGGGCCCGGCATCCCTTCGTTCTTCACCTATGTGAAGGAAAACATGAAAGTGGATGTCGCGGCGGTGCGCTGATTCGCAAAACATCGTGTGCGCTAGGTCGGTTTTAATGACAGGAAACAAGCGAAAAGAAGCGTAAAATACTATTATGGCAGCGCCTGACTTCAGCGGAGGCACCCCTTTTGCGCCCGGCGCCGGAACTATCCCCGCCTATGTGGCTGGCCGCAAAGCCGAGCGGCAAACCATTGACAAAGCCATAGCCGCGATTACCAGCAAGCGCACAAATGAAGGAAATCTTGCCAACTCACCAATGGCACCCATCACCATCATTGGGCCTCGCGGCGTAGGCAAGACGACGCTGCTTGACCTCGCCGAGAAGAAAGCGTTGGAACAAGACGTCTTGGTGATAACCATTGTCCAGATGCCTGACCTAAGAGGAATCGTCTGGAGACTGATGAATGCCCCAAGGATGGGATGGCGGCGCTTTGTGCCGCGTTGGCTAGATCGCACTAGCAATGTGAGGGAGGCAACGGCCGAGACGGGATTGGAAGACAAGTCCGGGGCAAAAAATTTGGAGCGGGTCTTGCGAGAACGACTGCAGATGCAGCCGGTGTTGCTCTGGATGGATGAGGTAATGCACTACGATATCAAATCACTAGCATCAGTGTTGCAGATTAGCCAGATGATGATTGAGGAAAGGCTGCCGCTAGCAGCGATTTTGGCTGGAACGCCTGACTTGGAAGATCATTTGATGAATACCGATGCATCATTCCTAGTTAGGAGCGAAAATCTCCGCTTCAACCAGTTCAAAGATGATGAATCCGCCGATGCGCTGCGCACGCCATTAGCCAACTGCGGCATTGAGGTCGAGGACGCGGCTTTGGAGATGATGGTTTCCTTGACTGACAACTACCCTTACTTCGTACAAATGATAGGCGATGAGATCTGGGACGCCCTGGTAGAAAAGCAGCAAATGAGAGTTGATGTCGCTCTGGTGGAAACGGCTGGCAAGAAAATGCTCAAGGAGCGGGATCATTTTTACGGCAAGGGATATAGGGAGCTAGTACGCCGCGAACTAGCGCCCTACGCGCGCCAAGTACTTGACCTCATGGGTTCGTTCGCAAACAAGCGAGCGACGCAAGAAATGATTGAAGCGGAGTTGATGAGCAAGAATAGCGGCCTTAGCAAGAACCAAGCCCGTATTATTGTTCAAAAACTAAAACACAAAGATTTCTTATGGGCTTATGAGAAGGATTCCCTGGGACCTGGAAGACCTTCGTTTTACACCTATATGGAAGCAAACGCGGATGCGTATGCCGGGGCAAGGGGCCTGATGAGCAGCAACTACCATGATCTTACCGGACACCCCTATGAGCAAATAGGCGACGAGGGTATGCAGGTCAAGATTGAACTTCCCCTCGAAGAAAAGTGTGGCATCGTCATAGAAAGAAAGGATTGCTGCATTGCCGGGCCGGAAGGAAAGGTTTTCCAGGTCAATCGGATCGAGGACACCCGGCAAAATCCACTCTTGGAGCAAGCCGATTTCTCAGGATATATCCTGCACCTGGGCGCACAGTACGGGAGCGATTTCAATGCTTATGGCGTGGGGGACTTTCCGCCCGGCGATCATTGGCAGAACGTAGCCTCGACCAGGTAGCGCCTGGCTTCGCGCAGTTCCCTCAAGCCCCTAGCAGGCGGGCGGCAAAGCAGTCTCAGGCATTATGCCCGTGTCCCTTAAAATATCAATCCCGCAGAGGCAACATCGAGGGGCCATAGCTCATTTGGTAGAGCATCTGGTTTGCAATCAGAAGGTGAGGGGTTCGAATCCCCTTGGCTCCACCGCCCTGCCCCGCCGCATCGCATATGGAACTGCTCAAGACCATCGACTCGCCCGCTGACCTGCGGCAGCTGCCAGCTAACCAGCTCCCGCAATTAGCGGCCGAGCTGCGGGAGTACATCCTCACGACGGTAACCAAGCACGGCGGGCACCTGTCCAGCAACCTGGGGACCGTCGAGCTGGCGATCGCACTCCACTACGTCTTCGACACCCCCCGCGACGCCCTGGTCTGGGACGTCGGGCACCAGGCGTACGCCCACAAAGTGCTCACCGGCCGGCGCGAGCGCCTGTCGGGCGTACGCCAGCTCGACGGCATCTCGGGCTTCCCGCAGCGCGATGAGAGCGAGTACGACGCCTTCGGGACCGCGCACGCCTCGACCTCGATCTCAGCCGCCTTCGGCATGGCGGCCGGCGGCTGCCCGGGCAAGGCGATCGCCATCGTCGGCGACGGCGCCCTGTCCGGCGGCATGGCCTTCGAGGCCCTGAACAACGCCGGCGCCCGGCAGGACATCGACCTGCTGGTGGTGGTCAATGACAACGACATGTCGATCTCGCCGGCGGTCGGCGCCCTGCGGCAGAACCTGGCGCGCATCCTGGCGTCGAATTTCTACAACCGGGTCAAGCGCGGCTCGGGCCAGGTGATGCCGCCGGGCATTCGCGAGTTCCTGTCGAAGGCCGAAGAGCATCTGCGCGGCATGGTGATGCCGGGGACTTTCTTCGAAGAGCTGGGCTTCAGCTATTTCGGCCCGATCGACGGACACGACGTCGATGCGCTGACCGAGACCCTGGCACAGCTCAAGGACCGCAGCGGCCCGCGGCTGCTGCACGTCGCGACGGTCAAAGGCAAGGGCTTCGCCGCCGCCGAGCGCGATCCGGTCAAGCATCACGGCGTGTCTCCCCCGCCGGCGCCGAGCAAGGTCGAATCCGCACCGCCACGGCCGACCTATTCCGCCGTCTTCGGGAACTGGATCTGCGCTGCGGCGGCGGCGGACAAGCGGGTCCTGGCGGTTACGCCGGCGATGCGCGAGGGTTCCGGCCTGGTTGAGTTCGAGCAGCGCTTTCCCGAGCGCTATTTCGACTGCGGCATCGCCGAGCAGCATGCTGTCACCTTCAGCGCCGGCCTGGCCTGCGCGGGGCAGCGGCCGGTACTGGCAATCTACTCCACCTTCTTGCAGCGCGGCTACGACCAGCTGATCCATGACGTGGCGATCCAGAAGCTGCCGGTGCTGCTGGCGGTCGACCGCGCCGGCTTGGTGGGCGCGGACGGCGCCACCCACCAGGGCGCCTTCGACCTCAGCTACGCCCGCTGCGTGCCCAATCTCACCGTGATGACGCCAGCGGACGAGCGCGAGTGCTGGCTGATGCTGAGCACCGGCCTGCAGCTGGATACGCCGGCGCTGGTGCGTTATCCGCGAGGCAGCGGTCCCGGGGCGGCCGTCCCCGAGGACGTCAAGGAGCAGCTGGAAGTCGGCAAGGGCGAAGTGCGGCGTACCGGCGAGAACCTGGCGATCCTGGCGTTCGGACCGATGGTCCAGGCCGCGGAGCAAGCGGCGGCGGAGCTGAACGCAACCTTGGTAAACATGCGCTTCGTCAAGCCGCTGGACGTCGAGCTGCTGCGGGAGCTGGCTCTGACGCACAGCTGTTTCCTGACCGTGGAGGAGAACGTGGTGGCGGGCGGTGCGGGCAGCGGCGTGGCCGAGGCCCTGCAGGAGTTCAAGCGCCGGCCGCGCATCCGCCATCTGGGCTTGCCCGACCGCTTCATCAACCACGGCAAGCCGGCGGAGCAGCTGGAACTCGCCGGCCTGACGCCAGCGGCGATCGCCGCGACGGCGCGGACGCTGGTCTCGGCCGACAGGCTGCATGTGGGCTAAGCGCCTGCTGTGGGCCCTGGTCCTGCTGGCGGGAGTACCGCTGGCGGCGGGCGTGGGCCTGTATCTGGCCGCGAGCCTGATCACCCTGCGCGAGCGGCTGGAAATCCCGCTGCCAGCGCAGATCGGCGGGCACGTACCGGTGGACTTGGAGCTGTCGGCCCGGCTGCAGCCGACGCAAATGGCCTTCGCTGCTGACGCGCGCCTGGCGCTGGACGCGGTCGAGCTGGGCGAATTGCTGCCGACCCGTTCCTACAGCATCCTGGCGGGCGAGGTCGACAGCCCCAGCATCGCCTCTTTGCTGGGCCGGCTGGAATTCCGGCGCGGACCGGTGCGACTGACGGCGACCGACGACCGGGTGGCGATCGAGGCCGATGTGGCGGGCGAGTTCTACATCCGGCCGCGGCAGGACTACCAGCGGGATGAGGAGCAGCCGGGCAGCGGCGTACAGCTGCCGTTCGAGGGTACGGTGGCGGCGGTGTTCACCGCGGTCAGCTTCAGCCCGGAATGGATTTTGAACCTGGACTCCCGCAGCGTCGAGGTACGGCTGTCAGACGACACCCGGGCGGCGTGGTTCAATGAATTCGGCCGGGGCGATTACCTGGCCAATCTGGTCGAAGAGCTGGTTACCGAGCGCGCGGGGATCCTGTTCGAGCGGCTGGCGGCGGACAGCAGCGCGCTGAAGCCGCGCATCGAGGGCTTTCTAGCGCGGGAAGTACAGCCGCGCATCCCGCCGGCGCTGGGCCGGCTGCGCATCACCGGGGTGGCGGTCGACAACTGCCCGACGGTCACCCGGGCGCAGGAGATTGTGTTCAACATCACCGGGGAAGCGGACTTCCGCAGTACGGCTACCGAAGGGCTGCAGCTGCCGGCGCTTACCATCCGGCCGGGTCCTTGCGGCTGATGCTCAAGCTCAACGCGCAGCAGACCGCCCAGCTGGAAGAAGCGGTCGCGCGACTGCTGCCGCGCCGGCCGGTACGGGCGAAGGCCACGCACATCCAGGATTCGATCTGGGGCAGCATCGAAGTCCACCGGCACGAAGTCGCCTTGCTGAACACGCCGCTGTTGCAGCGGCTGCGGCGCATCAAGCAGCTGGGTTCCGCGCATCTGGTGTTCCCAGGAGCGACGCACACGCGCTTTGAGCACAGCCTGGGAGTGCTGGAGCAGACCGACCGGATGTGCAAGGGCTTGCGGCAGAACAAGCACCGGGCGGCCATCGACCGCCACCTGCCCAACCTGCGCGTCGCGGCGCTGTGTCACGATCTCGGCCATGGGCCCTTCTCGCACTATGCCGAGACCATCTTCGAGAGCTTGGCGAGTTTCCGGCAGGTCAAGGGGGCCGCGGAGCAGATCTCAGCCCTCATCGTGCGCTCGCGGCCGTTCGGCGACTTCTGCGCGCAGCTGGGAGCGGACATCGACCCGCAGTTCGTCGCTCGCGCGATCACGGGCGAGCTGCCGGCGAGCCAGCGGTACCTGGGCGAGATCATCCATGGCCCGTTCGACGCCGACAAGATCGATTATCTGATGCGGGATGGTTTGTATTGCGGGATGCCCATCCAGCTGGACACGAGCCAAATCTATCGTTCCCTGACCACGTTCCGCGATCGCGCGGGCCGGCAGCGCCTGGCGGGCACGCAGCGGGCGGCGGCCGCCCTGATCCAGCTCGCGCGCCACCGGCAGCATATGTTCGCGGTGGTCTACCATCACAAGGTCTCGCGCATCTTCAAGGCGATGCTGCTGAACGCGATGCGATGCATACAGGAGGACCGTACGGCGGTCAACGGCGCGCCGCTGCGGACGGACTTCGCCTTCTTGGAGCTGGATGATGAGATGCTGCTGACGCCTGGGGTGGTCGCCAAGGGCCGGGCGGCCGACCTACTGCTGCGGCTGCGCGCGCGGGATTTGTTCAAGCAGGCGGTCGAGTTCAGCGGCGGCGCTGGATTTGCCAAGACGCGCAAACGCATCAGCCGGAGCAGCCAGAGCATCAGCGATGCTATCGCCGCGCAGGCGAGACTAGCGCCGCAGTGGGTGGCGTTGGATCCCATCCCGCCCATCAAATACTGGGAAGCCCACAAGATGCTCATCATGAAGGACGGCAGGCCCATCGAGCTGGGCAGCATCCTAGACATCAAGCAGGAAGGCGACAGACTGCAGGACTTCATGGAGCGCGACCTGCTGTGCTGTCCGGCTCAGCACAGCAAGAAAGTGGCGTGCGCCGCCCGCAAGATCTTGGGAAGGTACGTGCGCGGCTGAGAGCCCTAGTCGCACAGGGACTCAGCAGCCTAGGGCGTGAACCTTATTATTATTGTCCAAAGCGCTCGCCGTCCGCCGCCAGGTAGGCCCCTTCCTCCGGCGTGGGCGTGCGCCCGAGCGCTTCGTTGCGATGTGGGAAGCGCCCGAAGCGGGCGATGAGCTCGTGGTGCTTGCGGGCGTAGTCGGCCATGCCCTGAGCGAACTCCCGGCGCTCAGCCGGCGCTCTCTCCACCAGGGCGTCGAACAGCCGCAGCGATTTCTCCTGCAGCTGGAGCTGCTCGGTATGCTGGTACGGCATCAGCGCGAAGAGCTGCTGGCTGGGTGACAGTTGCGCAAACAGGTCGCTGCCGCTGAGTTTCTCAGCCAACTCCATCGCCAGGCCATCGAAGGCGAAGGCCTCGCCGCTCTTGCGGAAGATGTTGCGCGGCAGCTGGTCAAAGCAGATAATCAGTGCAGTGGCGGTCGCCGGCGTGGCGAGCCAGGCATCGAACTGATCCTGCTGCTGCTTGAGCTCCGCGGGCAGTCCGGCGTAATCAACGCGGATGCGCTGGTCGAACTCTTCTGACCCTCGAAACCAGGTCTTGAGCTGCTCCTCGGAAGGCCAGCCCTCCCCTGCTCCCTGGAACCAGAAGTTGTGCAGTTCTTCTAGTTGCTTGGTCATAGTTATTGGAGGTTGACTTTCTTGCGGTAATCGGCCAACTTATTTTAGCTTGAGTGCCGTTTGTTAGATTAGCAATTACGGCAACACAAAAAATGGGAACTATGCCTTCAGGTTCACGGGCTTAGCTTGGCAAGCGCTATGTGCGTACCTGCTTGTATCTTTTCTTGAAATAAGTGAAGAACGACGGGATCGCCGCGCGCACCCCGCCGTTCTCACGCTCCCAAAACAAGCCCGCATTCAGCAGTTGGTTGTAGATTTTAAGAGCGCCTTCGTGTGTCAAATCAGTGCCTTCCGCCATGCAGTTGCGTACTTGCCTGGGCTCCAGGAACTGAGTCTCAACCTCAATGGCAGCTACCGCCTTCATCGCATGCTCAAGCAAATCGGCTTTGTCGATCAGGCGATAGATCTTGTTGTAAAGAGGCTCGCGTTTGTCCTGGACTATTTGAGCAACGCTCTGCACCAAGGCCAAATCCACTTCCATTTGTTTGGCTTTCTCCTTGGCCTTCCATACTTGGCTGCCCACGGTTTGAATGAAATAGGGATAGTCGTCGGTCCAGCTCACCATCAGGTCCAGCGCCTCGTCCGATACCTTGACGCCGCGAGCCGCAAACGGCTTGCTCAAGGCCTCGCGCGTCGCCTCAGGCTTCAGGCGGTTGATGTACACGTCGTCGGCACGATGAATGAAGGTTGCGTCCACAGCCTCCAAATGAACTTCCAGCCCCGGCGTACCCGCCAGCACCAGCGCCAGTGGCCATCCGTCGCTAGCTAGGTGCTGGCTCTGCTGCAGGATCTGGCTCAGCATCTTCGGATCGTGATGCATGACCTCGTCCAGCAGCAACATCAGTGGACGGAACCGCAGGCGCGCCGCCAGGACCGCTCCAAAATCCTCAATCGACGGCTGGCGGAATTTCCAGTTCATCACCATCTGAAAATACTTGTATGCCTGGGCTTCAACCCTCTTGAAGTTGAAGCCCGGGATGGCGGCCAGCTCGCACATGAAGGCGTCAAGCACATCCTTGGTATCAGCGCCAGGCAGAAAGGCCAGGCGTACGACGTCAGCCTTCAAGGGCTTGGCCTCGCGCGTCGCCCAGGCCAGCAGCGCCGTCTTGCCCACCCCGCGCGGGCCTACGATCTTCAAAGGCTGCGGCGCCCAGCCGCGCAAAGGTCCATAGTACCATTCCCGCGGTCCGGTGATATCTTTCAGAGCTTCCCGCAGCAAGTCCTGCTCCTGCTCCCGCCCAGCTAAGCACTCGGGCAGAAAGCCTGTGCCTGGGCGGAATGGATTGCCCGAGAACTGTTCTTCCGCCATGGCTGTATTTTAAGCCCGCTGCGCATTAATTACAAAGAAAAGGGGCTATTCCTACAATTTTAGGGGTTGACCGGGCGGGATTCGCGGCCCCCGCGGCTCGCAAAGCCTAACGCCCCAACACTGAGTTTTCCAGGCAGCTAGCCCGTCTGGGATGAATTCAAGAAATTGAAGAAATAACTCCTCTTATTTTGGCCTGGGTGTCGTTTGCTGGATTAGCGCGCTGACAACGCCGCAATAAAAAAAATGAGAGCTATTCCTTCAGTTTCACGGGCTTGGCTTGGCGCGCACTACGTGCGTCTTCGATCGTATTCTGCCTTGAAGTAATTGAAGAATGACGGAATCGCCGCGCTCACCCTGCGGGCCTTGAATTCCCAGAACAGGCCGGCATCCAGCAGCTGTTCGTAAATATCAGAAGGGTCTTTGCCTTTCAAGTCGGTCCCTTCCTCCAGGCAGGCAGTCACTTCTTCAGGATCCAGAGGCTCAGGCGCAGCCTCGATGGCGGTCACCGCCTTGCGCGCATGCTCCAGCAATTTGGCCTTGCTGATAATTTGGTAGATTGATTCGTAAAAATCTTCGCGTTCTTTTTGCACGGCTTGTTTAGTGCTCTGCACCAAGGCCACATCCACCTCCGCGCAGCCAGCGTCCTCATGGGCTTCCCAGACTGCACTGCCCACAATCTGGGTGAAATAAGGATAGTCGTCGGTCCAGCTGACCATCAGCTCCAGCGCCTCGTCAGTCACCGAGACGCCGTGGTCCGCGAACGGCTTGATAAGAGCATCGCGCGTCGCGGCAGGATCCAGGCTGTTGATGCGGATGTTCTTGGCGCGGTTGATGAAGGTCGCGTCCACCTCTTGCAAGTGCACGTTCAGCGCCGGCGTCCCCGCCAGCACTATTGCCAGCGGCCATCTATCGCTCATCAACATCTGGCTATGCCGCAGCAGCTTGCCCAGCATACCCGCATCGTAATGCATGACCTCGTCCAGCAGCAGCAGCAGCGGACGGACCTGCAAGCGCTCCTGCAAAATCTGGCGGAAACCCAGGACGGACGGCTGGCCCGGCCGCCAGTTCAGCGCCATCTGGATATACTTATGTGCCTGGGATTCGCCATGCTTCTTCAGGTCAAAGCCCGGAATGTTGGCCAGCTCGCGCAGGAATTCAGAGAATTCCTCTCCCGAATCAGAATGCGGGAGATCGGCCAGGCTCACGACGTCAGCCTTCTCGGGATCGACCACGCTCTTGGTCCAGGCCAGCAGCGCCGTCTTGCCTACCCCGCGCGGTCCGACGATTTTCAAGGGCTGGGGAGCCCTGCCGTGCAGAGGGCCATAATCCCCTTTCCGCGGTCCGGTGATCGCTCGCAGCGCTTTCCGCAGCAAAGCCTGCTCCGGCTCCCGCCCAACCAGATGATCAGGCACCGAGCCCGTGCCTGGACAGAATGGATTGTTAGGGGACTGTTCTTCTGTCATGGCCATATTTTAATCCCTCTGCGCATTGATTGCAAAGAAAAGGGGCTATTCCTACAATTTTAGGGGCTGGCCGGACGGGATCCGCGACCTCCCTGGCTCTCAAAGCCCAGCGCCTCAACACTGAGTTTTTTCAGGCAGCTAGCCCGTCTGGGCTGAGTTCAAGAAGCTGAAGGAATGATTCCATTATTTGAGCCTGGACGTCGTTTGCTGGATAAGCGATGTTGCCAGCATCGCAAACAAAGGTGAGCATAAAGTCAACGCCGGGCAACCAGGGCGGTTTTTACTGTTGGTTGCACCTCGTTGTAAAACTTCTTCACATTTAATTTCACTTGAACGCTATTCGAAGGATGATCTATGTCCGTGTATGATGTTCCTAACTCTCCTTCTCTCCCCCTACGTTGAATAGAGACATATTCGCCTATCTGGATATTGCCAAGTTTTGTACGATTAATTGGCTGCTTCGACACTAGGGGCAGCACATCTCTATTTATATCATATAGATGCCAGTGGTTTTCCAGGCCATTGTACAACGCCAGGATCTGCGGTTGGTCTTTTCCACATAGTGCTGTTTCTCCTAAATTGATGGGGACAAACAGCCGGGCAATACGCTGGAGATTGTCCGGCCTAACAATATCCCGCCCCCTAGGGTTGACAGCTTTGTAAAGCCACAATGCTTTGAGAAACTTGTGGCTGTCCAATAAATTATTGCGACGGCAGAACTCTCGATGTTTGCAACGCTCGAGATGATTGTCCGCATAGTCGCCCTTGAATGTCTTGATCTTGACGCGGAGAGGTTTGTGATGGGTGTCGAATTCAATCTTCACGCTCGCCTTCTCCTTGTTGCTTTTGACCTCTATGGGAGGCCTCTGAGGGACGGCTTTCTCATCATAGCCTCGCAAGGCCCTGAGCAACTTAGGCCAGGCTGGGTCATCCAGAATCCTGCTGATAAACAGCTTGATAGCCTGCTTGTTGCTCTTGGTGTTGTTCTTTCGATTATCCATGTCGCTCCCTCGTGTTGTCAAATCTTTTGATTGCAAGAGCAGTCCGCGGTGCGGCAGGTGAAAGCAACGCATGGCTCTACATCGTGGTAGAACTGGGACGCTCGCATCTTGACTTGGATGTCATTGGCGCGATTCGGACGCCCTGGACCATCGGACCCTTTGCGTTGGATAATGATGTAGTCGCCTATGCGGATGTTTCCTCCTTGCGGCGTAAATGTGATCTGCGAGCCGCGCACACGAGGCTCAACCTTTTTATTCATGTTGTATAGGTGCCAGCGCTGAAGTTGCCTGTGGTACAACGCCAGCACTTGAGGATGATCTTGGCCACACAGGGCCGATAGGCCAGGCTCAAAAGCTCTGAAAATCTCGACAGCGCGTCGTTGATGATCGGCAGTCTGGAAAAGACGCCCCCGGGGGTTTCTCTCCTTGTGCTCCCATCGGCGCTTAAGGAAGCCATAATCCTCGGCCGTAATCTGGTTGCGCTCGCAATATTTGAGCAGTTTGCGGCGCTCAAGATGATTGCCTGGGCTGGGCTCCTTGAACGACTTGATGTTGAAGCGCAGCGGAGAATGTTTGGTGGTGAAACCAATCTCCACATCTACTTTTCTGTGCCTGTCGCCAACGACTTGCGGAGTCGTAGCCCTGGATCTCGTATAGCCCAGGATCTTGAGCAGTTCCTCCCAAGCTGGCTGATGGAGGATGTTGCGCGCCAGCATCTCTTCCGCGCATTTGCCGCTTTTAGGATTGTTGTTATCTGCGTTCATGCCGCCCTCCTCACGCCGTCATAGATCAAAGCGACCATGCCCGGAATCACCGCATTGCCCAGCTGCCGATAGCCGGCAATGCCCTCGCTCACCTGATGGCTGGTGGCAAAGCCCATCACCTGCTTAGCCTCATCGAGATGCAGGCGCCGTACCTGCTGGCGGATGTAATACAGCCCGGTGCGGTGCCCCACGCCGCCGCTGTTGGCGGACAACGTGATGGCATGTCCTTGGGTGCTGTAGATGCGCTCGCCCTGGCCGCCCTTGTTCAGGTGGCCGATGCGCAGCGGGCGTCTGGCCGGGCGCTGCTGCTTGGGTTTGTCGAAGACGATGTCGTCGCGCTTGACGACGAGTTCCCGGTCTGCCCGACCCGGGAGCAGAATGTCCTTTACATAGCGGGCAGCGTCAGGAGCGGATGGGGGGGGGCGCGGAAGGTCATGTCAGCATCCCTGCGGATACCGACGAAGTACACGCGCTGGCGCCGCTGCGGCAGGCCGTAATCGCCGGCGTTGAGTACCACATGCTGAAGCCGATAGCCGATTTCATCGAGCCGGGCGTAGATTTCCCGCTGCGCTGCCCCGCCATCGATGGTGAGGATGGTCGGGACATTCTCCAGCAGCAATAATTCCGGCTGATGGTGCTTGGCGATGCGTACGATCTCGTGGAAGAGCTGGCCGCGATCATCTTCCAGGCCCTGGCGCTTGCCCGCCCTGCTGAAGGGCTGACACGGGAAACCGGCGCAGAGGACGTCATGGGCGGGTATATCCCGGGCTTCAATGGTGCTGATGTCGCCGGCGGGAGCCATGCGGAAGTTCGCCTGGTAGGCTGCTGCCGCAGCAGCGTCGATCTCGCTTGCGAACACGCAAGCCAGGCCCTGCCGCGCCAAGCCGACGTGAAAGCCGCCGATGCCAGCGAACAGGTCGATGAACCGCCTCTGCTTCTGCCCCACCAGTGCCGCACCTTCCCTCCAAATCCAATAACGGGCATTTTAGCGCGCCAGCTCGGGGATATTGCCTAGAATCTCCAGCATGGCCGCACCCGCCATCGACCGCGCCTACCGCGCTGCGATCTTCCATCTCAGCGGGGATCCGCAGCAGCAGCCCGCCAGCGCATGCTGCCACTACCACCCCGACGGGATACTGGCAATCAAGGACGGGCTGATTGTCGCCTGTGAGGACGCAGCTAGCTCCCCCCACGCTGCGGGTGCCATCGGGCTCGAGGGCCTGATCGTCCCCGGCTTTATCGACGCCCACGTCCACTATCCGCAGCTCGGGGTCATGGCAGCCCCCGCTTCGGGCCTGCTTGAATGGCTCGAGCGCTACACCTTCCCGCATGAAGAGCGCTTCGCCGACGCAGCATACGCCGCTGCCGAGGCCGAGCGCTTTCTCGATGCCATGCTGGGAGCGGGTACCACCTCAGCGCTGGTGTTCGCCACCACCCATGCGGTTGCCGCCGAAGCGCTGTTCACTGCCGCCGCGCGGCGGCGCTTGCGCCTGGCGACCGGCAAGGTGCTCTCAGACCTCAACGTACCCGAGGGCCTGCGCGACAGCCCGGCCGCAGCGCTGCGGGAGTCCGCCGCGCTGATCGAGCGCTGGCACGGCAAGGACCGCCTCGCCTATGCGGTCACCCCGCGCTTCGCCGCGACATCCTCCCGCGAACAGCTGCAAGCCGCCGGGCAGCTGCTGGCGCGCCATCCGGGCGTGCTGCTGCACACCCATCTCAGCGAGAACCACAAGGAGATCGCCGCCGTGCGGGAACTGCACGACTACGCCTCCTCCTACGTCGACGCCTATGGCCGCGCCGGACTGGTGACGGACCGGTCGGTGTTCGCCCACGCCCTGCATCTGGAGGATGATGAGTGGGAGGCGGTAGCCGCTGCGAAGGCGAAGCTCGCTCACTGTCCCTGCTCCAACCTGTTTCTCGGCAGCGGGCTGTTCGACGCCGCCCGCGCCGAAGCCCTGGGCATCGACTACGCCCTCGGCAGCGACGTCGGCGGCGGGACCTCGCTGCTGCTGCTGCGCGTTATGGATGAGGCCTATAAGGTCGCGCGCATGCGCCAGACGGAGCTGCCGGCCCTCAAGCTGTGGTACCTCGCGACCTTAGCGGGCGCCAAGGCTTTGGGCTGGGACGACCGCATCGGCTGCCTGCAACCCGGCTATGAGGCCGACTTTGTACTGCTGCAGCCGCAGCGCCAGCCGGTCCTGGCGCAGCGGCTGCAGCAGAGCAAGACGGTGGAGGAACGGATGTTCGCCATCGCCATGCTCGGCGACGCCAGCATCGTCGCCGCCACCTATGTCTTGGGTGAATTGGCGGCCGGAGAGCCGCCGGGTAGCTAGAACCAGTAGACGACGATGAACAGGCCCAGCCAGACCACATCGACGAAGTGCCAGTACCAGGCCACGGCTTCGAAGCCGAAATGGCGGTTGGGCGTGAAGTGACCCAGCATGCAGCGCACCAGGATCACGATCAGCGACAGCGCCCCGATGGTGACGTGCAAGCCGTGGAAGCCGGTCAGCATGAAGAAGGTCGAGCCGTAAATCCCTGAGTCCAGCCGCAGGTTCAGGTCCTGGTAGGCGTGGACGTATTCATAGGCCTGCAGGAACAGGAAGATCACTCCCAGGATGATGGTCGCAGCCAGCCACAGGATCAAGGGTCCGCGGCGATCGCGCTTGAGCTCCCAGTGCGCCGCCGTGATGGTAGCGCCCGACAGCAGCAGGATCGCGGTGTTGATCAGGGGGATGCCGAAGGCGGGGATGGTCTCGAAGTCAACCTGGCGGTACGGACCCATAGTCGGCCAGGTCGCCTGAAAGCCGGGCCAGATGGTCCGGGCGGTGTCTGAAGCCAGGTCGGGGATGGTGATGCCGCGCGCGTAGAACAGCGCCGCGAAGAAACCAGCGAAGAACATCACCTCGGAGAAGATGAACCACGCCATGCCCCAGCGGAAGGAGACATCCTCCCAGGTCTTGTAGCTGCCGGCCTCGCTCTCGTGGACCACATCGCGCCACCAGCCGAACATGTTGGCCAATTGCCAGCACAGGCCCAGCAGCAGCACGATCATGGCGCCGGCGACGCCGTTGAACAGCAGGAACATCCCCGTTACCAGGGTCGCCGCGGACAGGGAGGTCAGCAACGGCCACATGGACGGACGCGGGACGAAGTACTCGTCCTGATGGCCGTAGGTCAGGATGGTGGGATCGATCTCGCGGGACATGGGCGTACTAGTGACTGGTATGGCGGGGAGCGTCGGGATAGAAAGTATAGGACAGCGCCACCGCCGGGATCTCTTGCGGGAGCTCGCGGTCGATGACGAAGACCACGGGCGCCTCCATGGTCGCGCCCGGCTCCAGGCGCAGCTCTTCGAAGCAGAAGCAGTAGACCTTGTTGACCCATTGGCCCGCGCGCTGCGGGCTGTAGGCGGGCACTGCCCGGCCGGTGACCGGATCGTCGGTCAGGTTGGTGATCCGATAGGTGATCTTGTAGGCTGAGCCGGTCGCCAGGGCGATGGCGCGCTCGGCCGGGCGCATGGCGACGATGTCGTTGTGGGAATTGGCGTCGAACTCCACCCGCAGCTCGCGGGCGGGTACGCTCACGACGGTGCGCAGCTCCTCGAGCACTGTCGGCGAGGCGGTTTCAATCCCCAGGGCCTCGCAGAAGCGGTAGTACAGCGGGACCAGCGCATAGCCGAACAGGAACATCAGCAGGGCGAGCGCCGTCGCGGTCGCCGCGGTCGCGGCGAGCGCCGGCGGGTGCGAGGTGGTGGTAGCAGGGGTGCTGATGACGGGCTGGGCTCCTTGCCCGCTATTTTACCAACCGGGGCTTTTTAGTCGCCCAGGCGGTATTCCAGCATCAGGGCGTCGTCTTTGGACGGCAGGTATTGCAGCTGCCAGCGCCGCTGGCCGCGGTCGAGCAGCCGCACGCCCAGGATGTGCTCGCTGCGATCGCCTTGCAGCTGGTGGCTCAGGTAGGGCTGCAGCACCCGGCCGGGCAGGGCGAAGCCGTAGCCCACGCTGCTGGTCGCGCTGAGGCTGTAATCGCGGTCCTGCCGGCTGAAGTCGCGCAGGGACTCCATCTCATAGATCGCGCCCGAGGACAGGTTGCCGTATTGCGGGGCGATGTCAAAGCCCAGGCCCAGGCTGCCGGGCGCCGCGGCGAAGATCAGGCCGAGGCCGCCGCCGTAGCTGGTGTAGTCGTTGCTCGGTACGCCCAGGATGCTGGCGTCGAGGGCCAGGCGCAGGCGGTTGCCGCTGTCATATTCCAGCTTGACGATGGCTTCGTAGCCGTTGTGGCGGTCATCGACGATGTATTCGAGATCGGCGTTGGGATAGCCATCATCGACGAAGACCTCATAGCTGTCGGACAGGCCAGCGAGCTCGAGCGACGGGCTCAGGCGGCCGGTGCCCATATCGATGTGGCCCACCATCTCCAGCGCCAGCCGCAGCTGCAGGTTCTTGGTCTCGCTTTCGGGGTACGCGGTGGCCACATCGCCCTTGGCCACCAGCTCGTTGCCGATGACGGCGCTCTTGAACTTGACGCCCCAGCGGTCGTCGCCGAGGTAGTAGCTGTAGCCCAGGGAGTAGAACACCAGCTGGGTATCGGACTCCTGGAGGACCTCCTGGTCGCCGGCCTGATCCTTGATCTTAATGCTGCCCACCCCGGCGCCGGCCATGCCCAGCAGCGAGCTGTTGCCGAAGCCGAGCGCGAGATACGGCGCGACGGTGTTGATGCGGTTCTCGAAGATGTGGGCCTTCTCGTCGCCTCGTTTGGTCTCCTCGATCTCACCGCTGTGATAGCCGAGCGCAATGCCGTACAGCGCATCGCCGGTCGTCATGTCGAAGCCCAGCATGCCGCTGAACAGCGGTCCATCGTAGGCGTAATCGGTCGATTCCCGCTTGATCTGGAACGCGTTGGCCTGGCCCCAGACGCCCAGGCCCGAGCCGAAGCCCTCGCCCCGTGCCGCCAGCGGCATGGAGAAGGACTGGCCGGCGAGGAATTCACGCAGGTCGATATCGCCCTCTTCGAGCTCGCTGCGCTTGTTCAGCAGCATCTGGCCGAACTGCTCGACCGCGCTCGGATCGACATCCGGCGCGAAGGCGTTGCCGCCGCGCGGGCCGCGGTCCGCGCGGGAAGCGATGCCGCGCAGCAGGTAGCCGCTGGAGGACCGCGCCACTTCCATCGCCACATCGGCGGCTATTTTCTCGACCAGCGCCACTTCGCCCCGCACATCGAGGGCAAAGGTCGCCGTTGCCGTACCGATGCGCTCAGTGGCGACGACAGTGAAGCTGTGTGTAAGGACCACCGTGGGCGTGAACGTCAAGTTAGCGCCATTGACCGCCAGCGAAGCCACGGCAGGAGCGACGGCAGCGGCATAAGTACGCATATTGCCTTCGATGCCGTTGTAGCCGCCGGTGAAGAACGGCGCCAGGTCGATGGTGGCCGGGGCGTTGAGCACCAGGGAAACATCCAGCGTGTGGTCGGTGGTCCTAAGCGTCGGCGGCGTCTCGGTTATCACAATGGAGACGGTCGTCGTGAAGAGCTTGGCGCTGCTGTTGCCATAGGTTACCCGCGAGGTGATTACATTAGCTGTGCCGTGTATGTAGTTCACCCTGGTGCCCTGCTTGAGAACGATGAGGCGCTGGTCCGCAGTTGAGCCGGCGATGATGTCGAAGGCGACGCTGTTGCTGAAAGTAATGTTGTCGTTGAAGTTGCCGCCCGCGCAGTTGAAGAACATGCCGGTATTGGTCTGGGGGAGGGTCCTGCCCGCGATGCTGCCCTCAGACAGGGGGTTTGGAGTGTTGGAGAAGGTCGGATCAGTGTTGACAATGCGGGAAACGTCACGAACGGTGATGGAGAAGGCCACTGTGGGCGAGCTGATGTCGTCATCGTCTTCCACATAGACGCTGCCATTCAGTTGGTAATTGCCGCAAGGGCCCAACACCGGCGTAAGCGTGGCCTGGCCCAGCTTGGCCATGTCGACCAGCAAATCATTGTTTTTCACGGTCGTCGTGAGGGCGGCTATCTTGAAGACGTCGGGTGTGAGCGTATAGGACAACGACGCGTCATCCCCTAAATCAGTTCTGGCCACAACGTTAAAGCCAGAATCGACATCGCCCGTGCTCTGGTAATTGATTGATGTCTGGGTGCCCGTTATGCCTACGGATGGCGCGCCGGCCACCGCCATGGTTACGGTAGCGTAGCCGAAGTTGATGTTGTTGAGATACGCGCCCGATGCTCCGGTGTCCGCCCCGTAGATCGTATAACCTTGCCGGACCAGTCTCTGTATGTTCGGATCAAGCAGCGTGTCGATATTGACGCCCCGGTTGATTTGCATGGTCACGACAGCCGAGGATGAATTGAAGACAGCGCCAGGCTTGGCGTAAAGACCGCGGATGATCTGATTGCCGCCTTGAGTAAAACTGGCCGAGGAGGAGTCAACCCCGAAGCGATTGTCAAACACTCGTACGACCTGCTCGTTGTACCGCTCCTTGGGTATGTATAGGATCGTACCCTGAGCTTTGTAGGACAAACGGCTGGCCCAAAACGCGCTGGTCATCGTCACTTCGAAATGGCTCTTCCGCAGGAACGTCCCTGCATTGACATATTCCAAGTCTTCGGGTTGGTGGGCGTAGATGCCGGTGGTAGTCGTCACGCCTTGATCCAGCACCAGACGCAGGGCCTTCTTGACGTCGAGCGACGGCCGCTTCGTCTGCCGCTCCGCGTTCGAGGCGCTGGTCGGCGATACCTGCAAAGTGAAGGTGGACGTCGCCCTGGCATTGCCCGCTCTCGCGACGATGGCTACTTGGTAATAGCCAGATGCGGTCGGCGTGTAAGTGAACAGGCCGTTGGCGAACGTCGCCGGCGGGTTGCTGAGGGCCGAGCCAAGGGACGGGCGGGTGGTCTGTGAATTGGTATTGCTCCATGGCCTGAAGGTACTGGAGTAAGTGATGTTGTCCCCGCCACCGGTGAACAGCCGGCTCAGCTCAACTATCAATTTCTCACCCACTTCCATGTGCGGCGGGCTGTAAGTCCAAGCCCGCAGCGTCGGCGGCGCCGGCGCGGCGACCACTGGCATCTCCAAGACGGAAGTGTAGGTGCTCTTGTCGGACGCCTGCCTGTAGGTGACGGTGGCCGTCAGGCCGCCGCCCAGGTAGCCGCTGATGTCAGAGCTCCGCTTGAGCATGATGGCGCGGCGCTGGGAAGTACCGGCGGCGAGCTCAAACAGATCGGGATTGAACGTGACGGCCTCAAAGCCAGGGGCCGCGCAATTGAATTCATAGCCTGTGTCGAAGTCTTTCGGTACCGAATTGGTCGCAACCACAGCAGCGCCCTGGCCCACCAGGTTGGGCTTGCCGTCCGCCAGGTTGTGGTTGAAGCGCAGGGTGAAGGCCAGCAGGTTGGAGGATGTGGACGGGTTGCCGCCAGTCTCGACCCTTGCGGTCACGGGCAGGATGTAACCGCCGCAAGGAGTGGTCGAAAACTGACTGGTCGCGAGCACGTTAGCACGCAAGTCCAGCCGGACAGCCTGGCGCCGCAGGGTCGAAGCAACGGTGGAGGTGAGTTTGATCTCATCGATGTTGACGCTGAAGACAACGTTTCCGGCCGGCGCCGCCGCGACCAGCGTCAGCCCGGTGTCCACCACGCCGCTGCCCGGATAGGAAAGCGCCACCTGCTCGCCCTCAAGATCGATGCCCGGCTGGGTATTGAGCGTTAAGACCGCATAGGCGCGGCGCGACTGGACCCCGGCCGTCTCGGCCCGAAAACCAGCCGCTAGCAGGCTCTGCAGAGTCCGGTTCTTAATCACCGAGTATTCAACAGTGGAGTTGAGGGCGATGGTGATTAGCTTCTTCTGCTGAGGGGTGGATCCGCCCACATTCACGCTGGTGAATTCGCTCAGGGCGAAGCTCGAGCCCGGCTTGATGAAGAAGCCCCGGATCCATTGGTCGGGCCCACCCGTGCGCAGATTGCTGAAATCAATGTCGAGACGGCTGTCGAGGACCTGGACTAGCTGCCGGTTGTACTCAAGGCCGCTGATTTCCACCACAGTCACCTTGGTGACGGTGGTAGTCACGGTTCTTAGTGAGCCCTCATCCCTGATTTCGACTACTCTTTCCCGCCTGGACAAGGTGATTGGAACAGGGGTGAAATTGTCGCGAATGCGGCTGAGATTGGTGTACTTGACATTATCCGGCGCATGCAGGTAATTGGCCTCGGCGTAGGTTACCGAAGGCGCGATTAAGCCTGTGAGCGAACCGATGCTGACACTAGGTACCTGGCCTGCCAAGGAAACTGTCGCGGCCCTGACATGGAGAGTGAAAGACATTGTGGCTCTGCTCGGCGGGGCGGCAGTGGCTCTAGCTACGACCGAAATCACATAACTGCCCACTGCCGACGGCGTAACTGACATTATCCCGTTCGCCACCGCTATGCCGCTCAGCGCCGGATTCGAAGTGGAGGAGAACTCAAGATCGTCACTGCCGGCGATGAAGGCCCGGTTCAAATCAAGCGCGAAAAGCTGATTGACATGTACAGCCGCGGCCTGATAGCCAACCGCCACAACCGGCTCGTTCTCGCGCACATCGCGCAAGTTCAGGGTAAGCACCGCTACGGTACTGCGCCTGTTGCCATTATAGTCATAGGCAGCCGCGTCGGTGACGTTGACGCGCAGCAAGCTGTCGCCGCGCTCGTAATCGAGCGTAACCGGACCGACCACCTCAACCCGATCGCCCCGCAACTGGAAGCCGGGCTGGTTGAAGGATACGCTGTGCACGAACGCAGCGCCGTCCCTGTCGATGATCCGCATCCGGTAACCAGTGAACACGGTCTGGCCCGCAAACAGCGTGCCCTCGTTGATCGGCAGCGCCCCGCCGCCGATGGACAGGGTGTGGGGATGGTCGTTGAGGTTGGCGACCGTCACGGTGATGGTGCCGAGGGATTCGAAGGTCCTGGCGTTGGACTCGTAAGTCTTGATTGTCAGCGTGTACGCGCTCTTGGCCTCGTAGTCGACGGTGACCGTGATGCCTTCGTTGGCAAACTCTCCCGACGGCAGGGAGCAGGTTTTCTGGCCATAGCCTCCATTGTATATGGTGTTCCCGAATCTCACATATGGCGCATTAAACCCACGCTCGGTGCATTGGCCGCTGTCTTGGCCCCGCACATACATTATGTAGTGGCTTTCAGTGCCAGATGGCGCTCCTCTTGGATCTCGATTCTGCCTGATGGTGAACGGCGTGCTGTCGCCGTTGATGATCTCAGCCCTCTGGCGGAACGTGAAGCCGACCGGGCGGTTCGCATGGTTGGCGTTGCCTTCCTTGGCCAATGAAACTGTTACATAATTTCTCCTGACGCATCCGCTTTGGCTAGTGTTCCCAGCTGGGCAACCTAAGTCCCAATAGCCTCTTGTTGCTTGACCACGCTTAGTTAGGTCAGGAATAGTGAGGCTGTCGTTCTCGGCGAGGACAATCGATTGGCTGCCGACCAAGATATTGCTGAATGGTCGCTGCTGGCCGCTGGCTACGACGTCAATGGTTACCGTGAGCGGGTCGGAGATGGTGAGGATGACAGTCGACCCGCTCCGTACCACGGTCTGGGAGCCGCCGTCGCTGGCCCGCACGTGATATACGTACCTGCCCGTCTGGACGGGCGTGCCCGCTAGATGATCGCCGCCTCTGTTGAGCCAGCCGTTGACGTTGGCGTCAGAGCTCGGGCCTGCGTGGACGGTCGCAGTGTAAGTCAGGCTCGTCTCCTGCGCATCGTTGAACCAGAACTTGGGGATGTTCATCACGAAATCCCGGGCGTTGATGGCTTGGAAAATCCCGAGCGGGAACCGAGCGGGCGCCGGTATGCGGTTCGCTAGCGAGACCGTCAAAGAGATGTAGCCCGGGTTGTTGAAGAGCGTGCTGCGGTTGTTGCCGCTCCCGATCACCTTGTGCACTGACAAGGGCATGGCCACCGTATGCAGAGGCTTGCTCTGGGCATTGAGGTGCGCTTGGTGGTTGATCACCACCGTGAAGCTGTGATCCGTGACGTCCAGGTCCTTGTGCAGCGTGTTGTCTTCCTCCGAGAGGCGGAAGGCACCCGCCATGCGGGAGCGCAGCGTCAAGCCCGCGGGCCAGGCTACGGTGACATAGCTCGTTGGCCCCTCGTCAATAGCTAGCTGGACCGTGCCCTTGCAATCAGTGGCGTAGGAGTTGACGATTGTGACAGTCGCGTTGTTTTGGATAAAGGATATTGTCTTCTCGCCCGGGTTGAACTCCCGGAATAAACAAAGGCCGCTCCCGCCGCTATGGATTGCCTGGGCCGCCGTGAGCGTAACCACGGTTTCTTTGATCAACAGGCCGTCTTCGCCCAGGCCGCTGTAAATGGTGACCGTGCGCGCGCCCATGGTGATGGTCGCGCCCTGCTGGTATGCCAGCGTGAAGTTGTTGCTGTCGCCAGCGCGGAGCAGCGTCAAGTCGATGCGCTCCTTCGTGTCTATCAAAACGGTGAAATTAGTCAAGGCGCTCGACTGCGTCACGCCATCCCTAGTTACTTTGCTGTAGCTGAACGAGCAGATAGGAGTGTTGGACGCTGTCTCTCTCGCTAAGATGATATCGGGACATCCCGCATTCATGTCTGCCCTGTAGACCGTGAGTGTGCGGGCAATGATCCAATACGGATGTACTGTTATGCCATTATGCAAATAGCCTTGGGGAAGTGTTGGCAGCCCTTGCAGATTGACGCTGAGAATCAGCGTGAACTTATTGGGACTATTTGGATTGTAAGGAAGATTCAGCAACGGGCTGGCATGAATCGTGAGGGCGCTGAGCTTGGTGCCGGGATCCACCACCAGCGTACGCACCGGAGAGGGCGCCGCCAGGCCGCCGAGCGACTCCTTATTGAACTGGAACCATTTGGGTGTGAAAGTAACCGAGCCGGTCCTGTTTTCGCCGGGATTGGTAGGTTGCGTGATGGTCTCAAGCACGCCTAGGACCACGGTCACCGACGCTGCTGATAGCGTTAGCGTCTGAAGACTATTATTGTCCTTGTGCTTGGCAATAATCACACTAGTCCAGCCTCTCCAGCGGTAGTCCGGGAACGAGCAGCCGGTGTCCTCGCCCGCCAAGTACAAACCTTCGAAGAGCTCGCAGGCCCGCGCCCGCTCGGGTACCGCCAGCAGGACCATGGTGCTCGCCAGCAGCGCCAACAGCGCGCTCAGCTTACCCAATGTCCGGCCCATCATGCGTCGCACCCCCCCCCTTCTGATATTAGGAATCAAAGAGGCAATTCTACTACATCTGCCTCGCCAATTTCAAGCAACCGGCCCTATCCCCTATAATATCAGCCGTTTTCCTGCGATGTCAGACGAATCCGGCCTCGACGCCCGCTATGATCCAGCCGCCATCGAACGGCAGGTCTATGCGCGCTGGGAACAAGCCGGCTGCTTCGCCTCGCAGCCCCGTCCCGGCTGCGACGGCTTCTGCATCCTGCTGCCGCCCCCGAACGTCACCGGCAGCCTGCATATGGGACACGCCTTCCAGCACGCCGTCATGGACGCCCTGTCCCGCCACCAGCGCATGGCCGGCCGCGACGTGCTGTGGCAGCCCGGCACTGACCACGCCGGCGTCGGCACCCACATCATCGTCTCCCGCGCCCTGCGGCAGCAAGGCGTGGACCCCGCCAGCCTCGGGCGCGAGGAGTTCCTCGACCGGGTGCGGGCCTGGAAGGAGGAATCGGCTTCCACCATCGGGAACCAGATGCGGCGCCTCGGGGCCTCATGCGACTGGGAGCGCGACTGCTTCACCCTCGACGCCGGGCCCTCGGCCGTGGTCCGCGACGTCTTCGTGCGCCTGTATGAAGAAGGGCTGATCTACCGCGGCAAGCGCATCATCAACTGGGACCCCAAGCTGCTGACCGCCCTCGCCGACCTCGAGGTCTCCAGCGCCGAGGAAGAAGGCGTCATGTACCACGTGCGCTATCCCTTCGCCGATCGCGACGATGGCTCCGGCGTCGTCATCGCCACCACCCGGCCCGAGACCATCCTGGTCGACGGCGCCGTGGCGATCGCCCCCGATGACGAGCGCCACCGCCCCCTGCTCGGGCGCATGGTGCGGGTGCCGTGCACCGACCGGACCATCCCGGTCATCGCCGACGAGCACGTCGACGCCAGCTTCGGCTCCGGCTGCGTCAAGATCACGCCGGCCCACGACTTCAACGACTATCAGGTCGCCCAGCGCCACCCCGAGATTCCCGTCATCGAGCTCATGACGCCGGCGGCGGCGCTCAACGACAACGCACCGCCGGCGTACCGCGGCCTCGACCGCTACGCCGCCCGCGAGCGCATCGTCGCCGACCTGGACGCAGCCGGCCTGCTGGTCAAGCGCGAGTCCCACCGCTACAAGCTCCCCCGCGGCGAGCGCTCCGGCGCAGTGGTCGAGCCTATGCTCAGCGACCAGTGGTTCCTGCGCACGCGGCCTCTCGCCGAGCGCGCCCTGCGCGCCCGGCGAGAAGGCCGGCTGCGGTTCGTCCCCGACCACTGGGGCGGCGTCTACGACCGCTGGCTCGAAAACATCCAGGACTGGTGCGTGTCGCGGCAGATCGACTGGGGCCATCCCATCCCCGCCTGGCAGGACGAGGCCGGCGAGTGCTTCGTCGCCGCCAACGAGGCGGACGCCCGGGCAGCAGCGGGCGACGCACGCCCGCTGCGCCCGGTGACCGACGTGCTGGACACATGGTTCTCCTCGGCGCTGTGGCCGCTGTCGACGCTGGGCTGGCCGGACACCGCCAACCCCCACTTCCAGGCCTACTTCCCCACCTCGGTGCTGGTGACCGGCAACGACATCATCTTCTTCTGGGTCGCGCGCATGGTCATGATGGCCGAGCACCTCGTCGGCGAGACGCCCTTCCGGCAGGTGTACATGCACGGCCTGGTGCGCGACCGCAACGGGGACAAGATGAGCAAGTCCCGCGGCAACGTGATCGATCCCATCGACCTGGTCGACGGCATCAGCCTCGAAGCGCTGCTCGCCAAGCGGGCGGCGCCGGACCTCAGTCCCGAGCAGGCCAAGTCAATCGAGCAGCGCACCCGGGCGGAGTTCGCCGACGGCATCCCCGCCTTCGGGGCCGACGCCCTGCGCCTGAGCTTCGCCTCGCTCGCCTCCCACGGCCGGGACATCAACTTCGACATCCAGCGCATCGACGGGCACCGCCGGCTGTGCAACAAGCTGTGGCAGGCGGCGCGCTTCATCCTGGGACACTGCGCCGACGGCATGCCCGCCGGCGGTGACGCCGGCGCAGCCAGCTTCGGCGACCGCTGGATGCGAGCGCGGCTGGATGCGGCGGCATCCGAGGCGCAGCGGCACTTCGAGGGCTTTCGCCTCGACCTGCTGGTCGAGACCCTCACCGCCCTGCTGCGGGACGATTTCTGCGACTGGTACATCGAGATCGCCAAGCACGCCCTCGCGGATCCGGCATCCCGGGACGCATGCCTGCGCACCCTGGTCGACGGCTTCGGGACCATCCTGCGCCTGGCGCATCCGGTGATCCCCTTCATCACCGCTGAGCTGTGGACCCGCTTTCAGCCGCTGCTGGACCCAGACATGCCGGCGGAGCTGATGACGGCGCCCTATCCCGTACCCGTGGCGGCGGCGGCGGATACCGAGGCGGTCGCAGCCATGGAGCGGTTCCAGGAGCTGGTCCGGGGCTGCCGCAGCCTGCGGGCGGCGCTGGGCTTCGATCCCGGCAAGCGCATCCCCGGCAGGATCGCGACCGCAGACGACATCCTCAGCGCCAACCTCCCCCTGCTCACCCGGCTGGGACGGTTCGCAGAGCTCGAAGCTGTTACCGAGATGGATGCGTCCGAACCAGTGGTTTCCGCCGGCTCCACCCGCCTGCAGCTGCGCCTCGGCGCAGCCGGGCGCGGCTGGCAGGAAGTACTGCGGGACAAGGCGACGCAGCTCGAGCGGGACGCGGATCGGCTGCGGCAGCGTCTTGAGCTGCGCGACTTCGTCGCCAACGCACCCGCCGCGGTGGTGGACGCGCAGCGGACACGTCTCGCCGGCGTCGAGGAGCGCCTCGCCGCGGTACGCGCTCTGCTGCCCGCTGCATAGCAGGCAAGCTAAGGGCGCGGCTTTCGTGTAAAATCAAGCCTAGGCTATCCGTAGGATACCCTTGGTTAGTAGGGGGCGTGCGGAGCTTGCTGGTGGAAAATCCTGCGAAGGAGTTTGTTCGGGCTTTTCTAGGACACTAAGTGGACGTGAAGGGACTCGAACCCTCAGCCTTCCGGGCCTCACTCGGACGCTCTACCAGTTGAGCTACACGCCCCCGAAAACCTAAACTAACAGCCCCGCAACAAGCGCGGGTCTTTCTCTCTTGCGCTGGTATGAGACCCTCAGGGTCTCGGTTGTCTAAATCTCAATACATACATCCGACCGCAACACATCCTCGGCGCTATTGGTGCAGAGGGCCTGCGGGAGAAGATCGTTTCCGAGCCATCGCAGAGGTGCTGCAGCGGGAAACCTCTAGATTGCCCTTTATACCTATGTGTTGCGGGTTATATCTTGCCTAGCCAGGGGGGGGTCGTTTCCGCCTGGAAGGGGCAAAGCCGTACGGCCGCGGCGAAATATGCTAAAATAGATTTAGGCCAGGGGGCCACCGAGAGAGGTTGGTTGCGTGGGGATGGAGCCGACGGGATTCGAACCCGCGACCTGCCGAGTCTGGATCGGCCGCTCTACCACTGAGCTACGGCCCCCGACCTTCTTTTCAGCGCCGGCGCAGATTTGTGCTGGATAAACGGGCTGCCGTTGGCAAACCGCCCTTCTCTAAGGATTAGGCAGGCAACCCGCCGAGAACCTCGGAGACATTATAATGCGGCTCCCTGGAGTACTTGCCCGGGTGTCGACTGCCGCAATCTAGTAAGAATCTAATGACTCCTAAGAAATCTCAAACGCCTGTTCCCTGCGCTGCTGGAAACATTTATTTGGGGGATTATATGCATTAGCCAAAGTCTAAAGAACCACATATCTCCAAGCTTTTCGAGATCACTATGGAGGTTTTGGCTGAAGGTGTATGTAATCTTCCCTTTGCTTAAATTATTTTCCCTGCCTATCGTATGGCCGCCACAGGTGTTGTTGCATCAATGATAATTGGTTGAGACGCTAGGAATGCTGGCGGCGCTCGCTTCGCTCACGGCGGCGTCCTTAGGAGGTCTTGGGGAGCGGACATAAATTGCCACCATTATAAGGCATGAAGCTGATAGCCCCATTGCGGCTAGCGGCTAGCGGCCGGCATCTACAGCGCCAACCTCCCCCTGCTCGCCCGGCTGGGACGGTTCGCAGAGCTCGAGGCTGTTACCGAGATGGATGCGTCCGAACCAGTGGTTTCCGCCGGCTCCACCCGCCTGCAGCTGCACCTCGGCGCAGCCGGGCGCGGCTGGCAGGAAGTACTGCGGGACAAGGCGACGCAGCTCGAGCGGGACGCGGATCGGATGCGGCAGCGTCTTGAGCTGCGCGACTTCGTCGCCAACGCACCCGCCGCGGTGGTGGACGCGCAGCGGACACGTCTCGCCGGCGTCGAGGAGCGCCTCGCCGCGGTACGCGCCTTGCTGCCATCCTAGCTACGACAGGGTCTAGAGCCCGCTGCTAGCTATCCCCGGGCAGAGTACTTGTGCCCGCACATGATGTAGAATCAGAGCGAGGCTCGGCTGGTGGAAGCCGCGGATGAACCCGCGCGAGGAGGGTTAGCTCCTCACCTGTGTGCAACACAGGCGCCTCTTCCAGGTATCCTAACGAGCTTCCTTTTTACTAGGACAAGAGGTTCCTCTAAGCTTCGCATGCTGCCTTCCTAGCACAGCAGAGCACAAGTCCTCGCCGTTGGCGATCGCCTCCGGCAGGGCGCATAGGCCTTTACTATGCAATGATAGCACCTAGCAACAATAATAATGCGATAAAAACAATGATTTATAGGTGAAAAGGGCTTGGGGTTTTTGTTCGAGCTGGCATACAATATAGACTAGCAAGGCAACCATGACTGAGAGATCTAGCCAAGCTCTGGACCCCGCCGCCCTCTCCGCGGCATTCCAACAGAATTGTGAGAGCTTGACCTCCTATCTTGGGAGGTTTCAGCGCTAGGAGTTGCCGGATCGGGACTTGGTGATCCAGCAGCTCGAGATGAGCTCATCTCATCAACCAGGATTCTTCAATGACTCCAACAACAGGATTGTCCAGCGGGCTGTCCCTTCGACCATTCCTCGCAAGTTCTCAAAAGAGGCTTCCTTCGCAGACCTTATTGTCCGCAGCACGCTTGACAATGTGATTTCCGACTTGGAAAATCAAATTGTCAACGGCGAGGAGGAAAATGGCTGCTTCCGAGGCCTTCTCTCCTACTCAGATGCCACTACGCTCGAGAGAAATGGGCATGGCGTGCTGCAATTCTGCGCAAGCGCGATCAAAGAGTACCTGAGTCAAAGCAGCAGCAATGGCCATGGTGATGGTTCGCATGGAACGCCAGAGCACGTGATCATGCTGCCGCGCGAGGAAAAACTAAAGCTTGCGGACCAAAAAGAATTAGGTGGCTTGCGCATTCTGTCTTCCGACTTCTTGCCGGAGGGGCACGGATTGATTTTTGCTCCTTCAGACTTCCAGCTGCTCGTTGATCTACATTTGGAATGGGAAATCGACGAGGAGCGGCCGCGCTATCCAGTTATTGTTCGCTATCAAGCGGGCATGGCGACCAGGCAGCCGGAACCGCTGGTCTTGCGGGTCAACTACTAGACGAATTCAAGCATTCCTTGGGCTTTGCCCTCTAGCCCCAAAGGCTCGCTGCAGCTCAATGCGTAGCTGCTAGGCGCCCCTTCCGCCCTGTCGTGCCACCAGATTTCCCTGGGCTAGGGACTACCCAGAGCTGGCGACGACGCCTACTCTTGCGGTATTTCTTCCTCCCACCCCGTAATCAATTTGGCGTCCTTTATCCCTTTCTGCAGGGTTTCGTGGTCAATTCTGTCAACAGCGTTGATCAACGCGATATCGTTGAACTTGGTGCGGTTCTCAAGAATGGTCAGCCGCTTCTCAAGGCGAGCAATGTGTTGCTTCAAGGCCTCGGGGCTGAATTCCTTAGTTTCGTCAGTCATGGCAACACCTCCGCAATAGATGTGTGCAGTAATTATACAACCTTCCTCCATAAATCCGCCACTCCTATACATCAAAGAGATAAAGAAGCCATCTGCGCATACTTAGCGACATCTGGCCTAGCCCCGACCCCGCCTCTTAGGCGTCTCGTATAATATGCTTCGCTTTGTCGGAATCAATGCCTTCATCGGCCGAACAGATAATCCAGGGATTGGAGGAGACCCACCCCGTCGGCCAGTACCTATACCGGGGGCAGCCGATGATCTACCCTAGCGCCTCCTCCACCTTGGCTCGCATCCTGTCCGCGGAACGGAGTGATGGCTTGTTGGCCTTGGAGGCGAAGAACCTGCTCGGTGCGGTTTCCTTCTACCCGCCGCATACTCTGGGCATCGAAATCATGGCCGACCTGCGCCATTTCCGTGGCCTTACCAACTTCATCGATTTCACCCGGGATCCCCGCATCGCCTTGTTCTTCGCCTGCTTGGAACATGACAATGATCCAGGCCAGGTGCTTTGCCTGCCTATTGACAGAGGAGAGCTTTCTTCTCCTTGGGACTACAGCCTATCCTCTTTGTATGATTTGCACCGCGCCGACATAATAGGAATCTTCCAGGATTTCCACATGGCGAGCAACGCCCAGCGAGCTGCTCGGCAGAGCAGTGTCATGGTACACAAGCCATCCGGCCATCTCAAGTTTGCAAAGGGAGACATTTACTGCATACCTGCAGCGCACAAGCAAGAGATTCGGAAGTATTTAGCCCAACAGCCCTCTCCTATTAAACTACATTACCTGTTCCCCAACAAAGCTGACTTTATTGAACTTAGCAGGAAATCATCCGATCCGGATGAGGACTTCGAAAAGAAATTGGATGATCTACTGGATTATCGCAACGAACAAGTGCGAAACGGAGATGATTACAGCAAAGGCAAGGATCATTTCTTTCACGGCCGCTATGAAGAAGCCGCGCGCTTTTTCCAAGCGGAGCTGCGAGGAGCGGGTCAGTCCAATCTAGATGTTGATTTCTATCGTTTCTTGAGCAGCGCCTTGCTGCACACAGGACAATATCAAGAGGCCCTTGACGCGCTAGCACAAATACCTGAAAATAACTTGGAGGGTCAGGAATACTACATGTCTGCGCTAGGCAGGGAAAAACTAGGAAATTTATATGGAGCGCAGGCTGACATCGAACTGGCTCTAGATAAAAATCATTCAAGAGCTATCTATCATATTACCAAGATGCGGATTATCCAAAAAACAGGCGGCCGCGATGCCTTGTCGGACGCAATGCAGCAATATGAAGATTTCTTTCGCAACAATCGCGGCGAGGACAGCCCTTTAGGGCAGGATTAGGCAGGAATTGGCTCCGGGCCGCTAACTATGCAAACCCTAGAGGCTGTGCGAATATGCGTTCTCCTCAGACACCCATCTCGATGGCAAGCTCAGGAAAGGCCTGTAGATTGAAAACTTCCGCGCTTTCAGCCAATCTAGGTTATTCCAAGGGGCCTCTACAATCTCTCCCATCTCGGCTTCCGGAAGCAGGCTAGCCTGGTACACAATCCTGTCTCCAGAAACGCAGAGCATGAGATCATCCTTCCTCGTTTTGACTGAGTGGCTCTTGATGCGGAAGGTTTTGCCTGCGCAATAGACGATTTCCTGCTCCAGGTAGTGAATCTCTTCGATGGGCCGGGGCTGAGCGAAGAGCTCCGTCATCCTGCCTTCCGGCGGCTGCCAATCGCTAGGCCTGATGCTAGGAATATCGTAGCCCTCGGCGAAGGCCTCGCCATGGTTGAGGACCTGCTGGAACATCTCCACAGCTCCCTGATAGTCGCTACCTCGCCGCAGGTCATAGGCCTTGCGAATCATCTCTCTGGTTTGCGCAGTCAAGCGGCAGCACTGGAGACGGTCCCTCAGGGCTCCCGCCTCTTCGTATGAGCGGTGCATCGCCGTGTACTCTGCGCTAGTCATGATCGTTCTTCTACGCCTGTGTGGTGATTCTAACCCAATCTACCATAATTGCTTGTATAAGTCTCTCATAAACGTAATTGCAAGACCCCTCCTGGCCCGGCGATTTATCCAGAATGATTTGGCCAACCTCTAAACCCCGCCGCCCTCTCCGCGGCATTCCAACAGAATTGTGAGAGCTTGACCTCCTATCTTGGGAGGTTTCAGCGCAGGGAGTTGCCGGATCGGGACTTGGTGATCCAGCAGCTCGCGATGAACCCATCTCATCAACCAGGATTCTTCAATGACTCCAACAACAGGATTGTCCAGCGGACTGTCCCTTCGACCATTCCTCGCAAGTTCTCAAAAGAGGCTTCCTTCGCCGACCTTATTGTCCGCAGCACGCTTGACAATGTGATTTCCGACTTGGAAAATCAAATTGTCAACGGCGAGGAGGAGAACGGCTGCTTCCAAGGCCTTCTCTCCTACTCGGATGCCACTACGCTCGAGAGCAATGGGCATGGCGTGCTGCAATTCTACGCAAGCCGATCAAAGAGTACCTGAGTCAAAGCAGCAGCAATGGCCATGGTGATGGTTCGCATGGAACGCCAGAGCACGTGATTGCCGCGCGAGGAAAAACTAAAGCTTACGGACCAGAAAGAATTAGGTGGCTTGCGCATTCTGTCTTCGGACTTCTTGCCGGAGGGGCATGGATTGATTTTTGCTCCTTCAGACCTCCAGCTGCTCGTTGATCCCCATGTGGAATGGGAAATCGACGAGGAGCGGCCGCGCTATCCGATTTTTGCTCGCTACCAAGCGGGCATGGCGACCAGGCAGCGGAACCGCTGGTATTGCGGGTCAACTACTAGACACATTCAGCGTCGTATATGGATTCTTCCTCGGGCTTCGCCCTCTAGCCTAGAGGCCCGCTAAAGCTCGATGCGCAGCTGCTAGGCGCTCCTTCCGTCCTCGCGCCACCAGATTTCCCTGGGCTAGGGGGCTGGAACGGGGCGAGGCGCCTATTTTTGCGGCGTTTCCTCCCACCCCGTAATCAATTTGGCGTCCCTTTTTCCCCTCTCGAGGGCATCGGGGTTGATTCTGTCAATGGCGTTGACCACCGCGACTTGGTTGAATCTGGAGCGATTCTCAAGAGCGATCAACTTCTTCTCAAGGCGGTCAATCCGCTGCTCCAAGGTTTCGCTGTTGAATTCCTCAGTTTCGTTAGCCAAGGCTGCATCTCCGAAATGGATGTGTGCAGTAATTATATGACTTTTCTCATACAAACCCAACCTATTGCCTCCAGATTGACGCACAGTACTGAAAACCAGACTCGAGCAGTGTAGAGCATCGAGCTGTGCACTCAGCTCAGCCTGTCTAGCCTTTCTCTACCGCAAGCCAAGATCAGGCATCTCGTATAATAGGCTTCATTTTTCCTGATTGTTGGAAGCAGTGCCCTCTTCAGCCCCGCCGGAAATTCAGGAGCTGGAAGAGCTCTCTTGCTTTTATCGGAGAGACACGGGTTGGTTTTTGCCCCTTCAGACTTCCAGCTGCTCGTTAATTCCCACGTGGAATGGGAAATCGACAGAGAACGGGCGCGCTACCCGATTATTGCTTGCTATCATACGGGCCTGGCGACCAAGCAGCCGGAACCGCTGGTCTTGCGGGTCAACTACTAGACGTATCCATCAAGTGCTGACGGCAAGCCCCGGAGGCGAGAGCGAATCCAGGGCAGGAGTGCTTCGCGCTGTCTCTACACCAAGCCTCCTTTGACTAACACTCCGCTGCGGTGCGCGCCATGCCGCCCGCACATAAGATATAGAATTAAAGCGAGGCTTCGGCTGGTGGAAGCGGCGGGTGAGACCCGCACTGAGGAAGGTATAGCTCCTCACCTGTTTAAAAGCAGACGTTTCCATCAGGGTTCCGCCAAGCCTCCTTTTACTTGGGCCGAGTACTCGGTACCGTTAGGATTCAGGCCCTGCGGACCATCATCCCGGCAGATCACATGGCTGCCCATCCATGGTGTAGAATTAAAGCGAGGCTTCGGCTGGTGGAAGCGGCGGGTTAAACCCGCGTGAGGAAATCTAAGCCCCTCTCACCTGTGTCCAAAGCAGGCGTTCCCATCAGGGTTCCGCCAAGCCTCATCTCTTTATCTAGGCCGAGAGGCTTATCTACTCAGCGCGACAGGGTCGAGGCCCCGCCGCTAGTTATATCCGCTTCCCGCATGATACCAAGGTTGGTGGGGGTTGCGGGATTCGAACCCGCACGAGGCTAAGCCCCCGCCTGGCCCCGAACCAGGTGTGTCTACCAATTCCACCAAACCCCCGTGGACCGGGCTAGAGGTTTGGCTAAGCTTATCGCCCGCTGCCCGATCGAAATCTATGAAGGCCATTATATGCCATAAATCATGAAGCAATACTCCCGTTTCCCCTATCCCGCTCATCGTTTCGCTACGTCAACTCACCCCGGCAATCAAGCAAACCACTGCTTTCACCCCTGTTTTGATTCATGCGAAAATTACCGCTGATGCAATTGTTTCATTATGTAGCAACGAGGACGGGCCTCGCCGAAACTAGCTAGCGGCCAAGGCCGCTCCCTGCTGGCCCGGTACGCCGCGGGCCCCATGCATGCTTGCCCCTCCCGCAACACTCTCCCAATGTTCGCTTTCCAACCCAACCAGCCGGGCCGTACCAAGCATCTGCGCGGCCTGGCGGGCGCCGCCGAGATGCTCGCGCTCGCCGAACAGGCGCGCAGCCGCCGCGTCGTCGTACTCGCGCGCGATCCAGCCGCGGCGGTCCGCTGCGCCGACCAGCTCGCCGGCCTGCCGGGATGCAGCTCCACCCACCTACCCGGCTGGGAAGTCCTGCCCTATGACAACACCTCGCCGCCCAAGGCCATCGCCAGCGCCCGTATCGCCGCGCTCGCGCAGCTGCTCGCCGCCCATCGCGGCGCCTTCGTCCTCGCCGCGGCCGACGCCACCCTGCCGTGCATGCCGCCCGCGCGGCTGCAAGCCCAGGCCCTGCAGCTGCGCGTCGGCGATGAAGTCAGCCTCGCCTCCTTGGCCCGCGACCTCGACGCCGCCGGCTGCGCCAGCGTCGACCGCGTCCGGACCGGCGGCGAGTACGCCGCCTACGGCGGCCAGCTCGACCTGTACCCCGGCGGCGCGGACCAGCCCTATCGCATCGTGCTCGACTTCGACCGCATCGCCCAGATCCGCACCTTCAACCTCGACTCCCAGCTGAGCACCGGCAAGGTCGAGGCCATCGACATGCTGCCCGCCCGCGAATACCCCCTCGACGACGCATCCGTGCTCGCCTTTCGGCAGCGCTGGCGCCACCGCTTCGAGGCCCAGGCGCGCAGCGAGGTCTACGCCGGCGTCAGCCGCAGCGAGGAGACCGAGGGTGCCGAGTGCTTCCTGCCTCTGTTCTACGGCGAACGCGCCTGCCTGCTCGATTACCTCAATGACGAGGACCTTTTGTGGCTCAGTCCCGGCTGGGAGGAGGCGGTCGCCGCCAGCGACGCTTTGGTCGCCGAGCGTTATGAACAAGCGCGCGCCGCCAGCCGCGAGGTGCTCCCGCCGGCGGAGCTTTTCCTCGATGGCAAAGGCCTGCGGCGACGGCTCAAGCGCATGCGCACCGTCGCAGTGCATGCGGGCGCTGACGCCAGCGCCCGCGACATGGGGGCCGAGCCCCTGCCTCCGCTCGGGATCGCGCGCAGCCAAGCCGATCCCGCCGCCCGGCTGCGGGCCTGGCTCAAGGAGCGCCCGCGCTGGCGCATGATCTGTGCCTGCAGCGCGCCCGCGCGGCGCGCGACCGTACTCGCGAGCCTGCGCGCCGCCGGCGTCGCCGCGCCCGCCGCCATCAAGTCCTGGGATGAGGCCGCGCCCGGCGTGCAGCTGCTCGACAGCGACCTCGCCCACGGCTTCGCCTGCGCCAAGGCCAAGACCGCGCTCATCACCGAGGCCGAGCTGCACGACTGGCTGCCGCCGCCGCGTGCGGCGCGGCGCGGCGGCGGGACCGCGGCCGCGGAACTGGACGAATACTCCGTCGGCGACCTCGTCGTCCACCAGGAGCACGGCGTCGCCCGCTACCTGGGCCTGGCCTCCATGGAAGTCGGCGGCTTCGAGGAAGAGTTCGTCAAGCTGCTGTTCGACAAGGACGTCACCCTCTATGTCGCCGTGGTCCACTGCCACCTGATCACCCGCCTGCGGCGCCCGGAGCCGGACGAACCCATCCGCCTGCACGCCATCGGCGGCAAGCGCTGGCAGCGAGTCCAGGCCAAGGCGCGGCGTGCGGCGCGGGACACCGCCGCATGGCTGCTCGAGCTGCAGGCCCAGCGCGCGGCCGCCGCGCGCGACGCCAGCGGCTATGCGCTCGATGAGGATGAATACGCCGCCTTCTGCGCCGGCTTTCCCCATGCCGAGACCGCCGACCAGGTCCGCGCCGGCGCCGAGGTCATCGCCGATTTGTGCGCGGCCGCGCCGATGGACCGGCTGCTATGCGGCGACGTCGGCTTCGGCAAGACCGAGATCGCCCTGCGCGCCGCCTGGCTCGCCTGGCGCAACGGCATGCAAGTCGCCTTCATCGCGCCCACCACCTTGCTGTGCGACCAGCTGCACCGCATCTGCGCCGAGCGCTTCGCCGCCGTGGGCGCGCCCATCCTCCAGCTGTCCTCGCTGCAGCACACCAGCGCCAACAACCGCACCCTCGCCACGCTCGCGCGCGGCGAACCCGCCATCGTCGTCGGGACCCACGCCCTGCTCGGCGCCCGCGTCCAGCTGCCCCAGCTAGGCCTGGCGATCATCGATGAGGAGCACCGCTTCGGCGTGCGGCAGAAAGAAAGGCTCAAGGAGTTCCGCGCCGCGACCAACATCCTCGCGCTCAGCGCCACGCCAATTCCGCGGACGCTGTCGATGGCGCTCGAGGGCCTGCGCGACATCTCCCTGATCGCGGTCCCGCCGTCGGGCCGGCTGCCGGTGCGCAGCTTCGCCGCCACCGACAGCGACGCCCTGGTCCAAGAAGCGCTCGCGCGCGAGCTCGCGCGCGGGGGCCAGGCCTTCTATGTCAGCCACCGGGTCCAGACCATCCACGTCGCCCGCGAGCGGGTCGCGGAGCTAGTCCCGCAGGCGCAGGTGGCGGTCGCGCACGGTCAGCTCCCGCATGCCGAGCTCGAAACCGTCATGCGACGCTTCTACCGCGGCGAGGTCGATGTGCTGGTGTGCACCAGCATCGTCGAGAGCGGCCTCGACGTGCCCAACGCCAACACCCTGATCATCCCGCGGGCGGAGATGTTCGGGCTCGCGCAGCTGCACCAACTGCGTGGCCGCGTCGGGCGCGCGGCGCGGCAGGGCTACGCCTATTTCCTGGTACCCGGGCGCGAGGCCGCTGAGGCGCGCAAGGCGCGCAGCCGGCTCGAGACCCTGCAGGCCTCCGACCAGCTCGGCGGCGGGCACTACATCGCGGTGCGCGACATGGAGATCCGCGGCGCCGGCGAGATCCTCGGCGCGGCGCAGTCCGGCGCAGTGGTCGATGTCGGCGTCGATGCCTTCCGGCGCATGCTCGCGGCTGCGCAGCGGCAGCTCGCGGGCGCGCCCGCGGCGGCGGCGGACTGCGAGGTCGACTTCGGCGGCCACGCGCGACTGCCGGCGGCATACTGCAGCAGCGCGGTCGAGCGCATGCGGGTATACCGCACCTTGGCGGCCGCGACGGCGCCCGAGCGGCTCGAGGACATGCACCACAAGCTGGCCGACCGCTTTGGGCCGCTGCCGCGCGAGGCGCGGCTGCTGCTCGACTGCCACCATCTGCGGCTGCGCGCCGCCCCGCTCGGCATGGTCCGCATCGCGGCGAACGCCGCTGGCCTGCGGCTGGAGTTCATCGCTGAGCCGCCCTGCGCCGATCAGCTGCTTGCGCTCGCCGGCAGCCGGCCCGACTGCCGCTTCGCGGCCTCGGCCCTGCAGCTCAAGGTCGCGGGCGACGCCTACGCCAAGCTGCGGGCGGCCGATGACTTCTGCACCGAGCTCGAGCAGGCGACCGCCGCGGGCTGATTCCCGCTGCAAGGCTTAAAATCCATTGGCATGCGCTTTTTCCTCGGCTTGATCCTCGGCGGCATCGGCGGCGTGGTCGTCGGCGCCCTGCTCATGCTCGGGGCGTTCCCCTTCCTGTTCCCGCCGCCGATGGTGAACGAGACCGTCGCCGAGCAGTACGACATCCAGCCCATCCTGCTGGGCTCGACCTCCTTCCGCCAGAACGTCGCCGGCCATGACGCCGCCCACTGGGGCCGCGGCGACATCAAGATCTACCAGCGCACCCAGGACAAGTACGTCATTGAGTTCCAGGCCAACTTCGAGGTCGGCCCCGGCCCGAACTTCTGGCTCTACCTGAACTCCCAGCCCGACATCGACGATGAGGACGGCTTCCAGGCCGATGCCCAGCGCGCGCGGCTGACCAAGATCAAGAGTTTCCAGGGCTCCCAGGTCTATGAGGTCCCCGCCGCCGCCGTCAAGGACGCCAAAGCGCTTACGATCTGGTGCGAGAGTTTCCACCAGTACATCGCATCCGCCAACCTCGACCTGTCCGGCGACGTCTGAGCAAAGCTATGAAGGCAAAACCTGTCTCCAAGCGCTCGAACCCCTTTACTCCCGGTTCCGGCACTATCCCCGATCGTGTGGTTGGCCGTCAGGAAGAGCGCCAGTTGCTGGAAGAGTACCTGCAGGACATAGTTGAGAACCGACAAAAAGACGGGCTTCTGCCGCACACCGCACCGTCCCCCATCATATTGACTGGCCCGCGGGGAGTGGGCAAGACATTGCTGCTTGGCTTGTTGGAGCGAGAAGCCAAGAAAATGAAGGCGCATCCAGTACGTATTTCTCAAGCGGCGGATGTCGCCAAAGGAGACATGATGGCCCGGCTGGTCCAGGCCATAGCCGGCGACGAGGGGGAAACGCTCTGGGAAAGGTTCAAGGGAGTGAATCTGACAGTGGAGGATGCCGGAGTAGGAATTGAATTCCATCGGAAGGCGTTGGCTGGGTTCAAAGAAATACTCAAGAGCAAGCTAGCGGACAAATCGATGGTTTTCTTGCTGGATGAGGTACAGCATTATCAAGCTAGCTATTTGGGCCTGATTCTGACGACAGTACAAGAATTAATCAACTCAAATCATCCTCTGCTAGTAGTTCTGGCGGGGACGCCGGACTTGAACAGCCATCTAATGAAGACCAAGACCTCGTTCATGATTAGAAGCGAAACAATCTACATTAACTTGCTAGAAGATAAGGAAGCAAGGAGAGGGCTTAAGCAGCCATTCGATGACCGAGGGATTGAGGTGGAAGAAGACGCTTTGCAAAAAATGCAATCCTTGACTGATAGATACCCTTATTTCGTCCAGACTGTCGGGCATGCAGTCTGGACTACCATGCGAAAGGAAAAGAAGAAGGGAAAAACAGTCGATCTGCAACTGGTAGAGAAGGCTCGTAGACACATGGATGAAAAGCGTGACGAGTTTTACAGCAAAATTTACCAAGAGATGCATGATGACAAACTTCGGATTTACGCCCAGCAGGTCGCAGAAATTATCAAGCTCAATGGCAATCAACCCATTTCAAGGGCAGTGCTTGAAGAGGAATTGGAGAGAACAAGCAAGAATCTTCTGAAGCCAGCCGCGGATATTGTCAAGTCCTTTCAAGACCGAGGTTTTCTATGCCCTGGCGCAAAAGGGTATCTTAGCCTTGGCATTCCCTCATTCCTCAGCTTTCTAGAAAAAATGAGCGTAGACGAAGCCCAGCAAAGAGAAGATATCAAGAAGGCGCGGGATAAGCAGCAACGGATGATAGAGGGGATGGAAGAAGAGCCTAGTTTGTTGGATGTCACTCGCTATATACGATCGGGTGAGGCTGCCAACAGCCAGAATCTTAGGATTGAGATTCCTCTTGGCTTAGGGGAGGAATGGAATATAGGAGCAGAGAGGGACAAAATCTACACTGTGGTGCTTCCAAATGGTGAGAAAGGAACCTACCGTGTCAATCGTATCGAAGATCACCGTGAAAACCCTTATCGCGATCTCAGTTCTTTCTCAGGCATAATTTTGTATCTTGGCGGGAAAGTCGGCGAGGGTTTTGACAATACGGGAATGGCCGATCGCCTAGACGTGAATAGTTGGAATAACAAACCAACGACAAGAAGATGACATGCAATATGTCGCCCATCACCATATGCTAGCCTCTGCTTGAGTTTTACTCCGCATCCGGCGCGCCGTGCGGAGCAGCTTGCTCGAGTTTGGCCACCAGATCCTCAGTCTCTTGTACCAGTTTTTCGACCTGGGCGGACTTGTTGCTGCGGTTGTAGTAATCCATCGTCAGCACCTGCGTGATGCGGACGGTCTCAAGCAGCGCGCTGCGGAGTAGTTCGAATTTGTCGTCGCTCATGTTAAATCTCGACTATATTAACCGCTAGTCAACCGGCCGGTACTGTTTCTTGAAAAAAGCAAAGAACGAAGGAAGCGCCGGCTTGACCTCCGCCTCTGCATCAAACCACACCAAGCCTAAATCCGTCAGCTTGTCGAAAATCTTATTGGCCTCTCCCAGGGGAATGCCCTGACTGGCTTTCGCTAGTCGAGCGGCCACTTGTTCGGGCGTGAGCGGCTCCGCCGCCGCCTCGACTATCGCAATCACTTGACTGGCAGGATGCAGCAGGTCCACTTCCCTGATGTCCTCGTAAATTTCATAGTAGTATTCTTCGCGACTCTCTTGCATGACTTCCTGTGCTTTTTTAGCCGTCTCCAAATCAATTTCGGTCGCCTTTCCCTTGGCGTTCCAGGCCGCCGCCCCCGCTAGTTGGGTGAAGTACGGATAGTAGTCCGTCTCATCCACCAGCAGATTTATTGCCTCATCCGAAGCCTTGACGCCACACTGCTGCAGGGGCTTCTTCAAGGCATCACATGCATCCTGGGCGTCCAGCAGGTTGAAACGCAGGTCCTGGAAACGGCAGGCAAGCATCACTTTGGTCTGGCGCAAACGCGCGTCCAGCGCCGGCGTTCCCGCCATGATCATCGCCAGCGGCCGCTGCTGGGCAATTAGGTGCTTATTCTCCAGAAGCATCATCTCCAGCAATTCCACGTCGTAATGCATGACCTCATCCAGCAGAAGCGCCACTGGCTTTTCCAGCAGCATCGTTCCCAGCACTCTGATGTAGTTCGTGCTCGGTAGCAGATTGGTGTCATAGCCAACTGCGAGATTGTCTGGCAAGTCCGCCTCATCCGAGATGTTGAGGCATTCTTTGTATGCGCTTAACATCCTCTCGACAAAGCCGCGCATGACAGCCTGCTTGTCCTCGCCCCGCAGATGCGGGCAGCGAACGACCACTATCTCACGCTCGCAGGCCCTGTCCGCCGCATAGTTAAGCAGCGTCGTCTTGCCGACGCCAGGCGGTCCTACGATGATGATTGGCGACATTGGCGACTGCCGGAGCCTTCCCTGGTCAAGTGGCTTGGCTATCTTGTTCAGGGTCTGGTCAATCAGACTCAATTCTTCCCTGCGGCCCGCCACATGCAAGGGAGACGTGCCGGTACCAGGCGCAAATGGAATGCCTTTGGGCAACGGTATAGCCATGCCTAGATTTTACTTGTTCCCGCAGTTGCCCTAAGCTAGGCTCAACCACGCTCCTGCAGCAAGCCCAGCAACCGGCGCAGCGCGCCGCCTCTGCCGGGCATAGCAAAAATCTTGCTCGCCGCCGAGCCGTAGGCGTCCAGCAACGCCATGGTCGGATTGACGAAGTGGCTCACCCGCGCATGCTCGAACACCACCGGATCCTGCCGCGGCGAATCGCCAATGTATTCAAACTCCAGCCCCCGTTCCTGCGCGAGCGCCTGCAGGGCCTCCGCCTTGCGGCGCCCGATCAGGTTGACTTCCGCCGACGACGCCAGCAATGCGTCAAAGCGCAGCCCGCGCTGGTCTTCCAGATAGGCGAGCGCAGCAGCAGCATGCGCCGCGGTCGAGCCCGAGGCCAGTACCAGCAGGCAGTCGCTGCGCTCCCGGGCATAGGCGATCACCTCCTCGTTCCAGGCCAGCCGCGCCATGTCCAGCGGGGCATGCTCCGCCAGGCGGTGCTTCAGATGCGTGCGCCCGCGACGCAGCCACCACAGCATAGCGAAGCCCCACAGCCAGTTGCGCCCCAGCAGCTCCCGGACCGCCAGCTGCGCCATGTCCCCGGCGTGCAACGTCCCGTCCAGATCCAGCGCCAATAATGCCCGCTGCTTGGCCCGCTTCTTGGCCTTCGCCACGCGCCCGTCCCTCTATGTAGCGACGCAGGCGGCGTCGACACCAGTGGTGTCCACTTCCATGCGCCGGCCGGTCGCGATCGACTTGGCCGCCGCCGCCGCAACCTGCTCCGCCAGCAGTCCCGCCGTAACCGGAATCGGCGACGGCCGCCCGCGGCGCAGGCAGGTGATAAAGGCCTCCAGCTCCGCCTGGTAGGTGTGCGCGTAATGCTCCTGCCAGGTACTGTGCAAGCCCGCGCTCTCGGCGACGCCATCAGCGCGCGTGCGCACGCAGGTGTCCGCCGCGGGAAACGAGCACTGCAGCATGCCCTTCGATCCCATCACCTCAATGCGCTCGTCCTGTCCGTACGGCGCTCGCCGGCTGAAGTCGAAGTGGCACAAAGCGCCGCTGGCTAGCTCCAGCGTCACCATGGCGGTGTCGTAGTCGCCGGCCTCTTCCAACTCAGGACTGAACAACCTCTTGCCGACCGCCTGGACCGCCGCCGGCAACTGACGCGTCAGCCAGCAGGCTAAATCGAAATAGTGCGCGCCCTTGTCCCGCAGCAGCCCGCCGGCATCCCGCAGGTACGCTAGCGGCGGCGTCTGCGCCGATCGCGAGACCAGCTTGACGATCTGCACCTCGCCGATCGCGCCGCGCTTGATCTGCGCGCGCAGCGACTTGAACTGCGCGTCGTAGCGGCGGTTGAGGCCCAGCATCCCCCAGGCCTTCTGCGCTTTCATCTGCTTGACCGCCTGCCGCGCGCGGGTGAGATCGGTCGCCAGGGGCTTCTCACACAAAAACGGCCGCCCGGCCCGGACGCAGGCGCTGATGTGGGCAGCATGTACGGACGCCGGCGAGGCGATCACCACTCCTTCGGCCGCGCCGTCCCGCAGCACCGCCGCCAGGGTGCCCCGCCGCGCGCCGGTGAGCCTGCCCACCGCAGCGGCGGCCTTGGCGTCCTCATCGTGGACCACCGCCAGCTCGTGGCCGGCGGCGAGGATGTTGCGGGCATGGCGCAGCCCCATGCGCCCGGCTCCTATCAGTCCCAAGCGCATCGGCGACGGCGGCGCTAGCCGCGGGCGCGCAGCGGGCCCAGCGGCTCGCCCGCCAGGATGTGCCAGTGCAGGTGCGGGACCTCTTGATGGGCATTGGCTCCGTTGTTCGCGAGGATGCGATAGCCGCCGGCCGCCAGGTCCAGCTTTTCCACCACTGCCGCCACCGCCGCGAGCAGGCCCTGCTGCTCCTCCGGCGAGGCCTCGGCGGCGAAGGCGTCCAGGGTGGCATACGGCCCCTTGGGTATCACCAGCACATGTACCGGCGCCTGGGGGCTGAGGTCGCGGAAGGCCAGGGCGTGGTCGGTCTCGAGCACCTTGTCGCAGGGAATCTCGCCCCGCAGGATGCGGGCGAAGACGTTGTCCGGGTCGTAGGCGGGCACAGCTGCGGCGGACTTAGCTGCCGCTGTCCTCGTCGTCGCCGCCGTCGTCGAGGTCGACGATCTCGCCGGTCTTTTGATAGTGGGCGATCTCGGCGAGGTTCTTGACCTTGTCGCCGATGCGCTCGAAGTTCTTGGCGATGAAGGCGGTGTTCACCAGCACCCGCGGGTCGCCGTCCTTGTCCTCGAGGGTCCGGGCCATGACGCGGTGGTAGACGTCGTTGACGCCCTTGTCCATCGACCAGGCGCGGGCGGCCTGCTCGAGGTCGTCGTTCTCGATGGCGGCGATGAAGGTCGTGAGCATCTCGCGGGTGCGGCTGCCGAGGTCGATGATCTCCTGCTTGCATGCGACCTCGACGTCATGCTCGGCGAGGCGGGCGATGCGCCGGCCGATGTTCTTGGCGTGGTCGGCGAGGCGCTCGAGCTCCTGGGCGGTCTTGATCGAGCCCATGAGGGCGTGCAGGTCGTGGGCGACCGGGTTGTGGCGCGCCAGGATGGAGGCGACGTTGGCGGTGACCTCTTCCTCGAGCTTGTTGATGTGGCCGTCCTCGCGGTAAATCTGCCGGGCCTGGTCGCGGTCGCCGGAGGCGAGCGCGGCGCAGGCTTCCTCGAGCGCTTTCATGCACAGGCCGGCCATCTCATGCAGCTGGACGCCGACGCTCGCGAGGGCGTCGTTGAAGGTCGGATTGGTGTGATGGGCGGGTACGAAGCTCATGATTGGGATAGCAATTATACAGCAGGAGGGGCTGACGGGGCGTTACTCGTCCCCGGCGCCAACGCCGAGGCCGGAGTCGATCAGCGCCTCGAAGACCCAGTAGCCGGCGGCGATCTGCTCGTCGTGATGCCACACTTTATACTCGTGGCCGATGTGCTCGTCGAAGGTCACAGCGGTCCCGAGCGGCAGTTCCCGCAGGTCGCGCGGGATCCACAGGCGGTCGGCCTCGTCGAAGTCGAAGCGCAGCGAGATGACGACGGGCGGCGGCGGATACTCGTCGTCCTCGTCGCCCTGCTGCAGGCCCATGTCCTTGCTGACTTTGACCCCGAGGGCGCGCAGGTCCTTGATGCTGATGTACATTGAAGATGATTCTAGATGCCGGCAAGCCAACCTCGTAGAATTGCAATCCAGCCATGGAAATCAAGCTCAAGGAACTGCGCGCCCGCGGCGTGAAGGTCAAGAAAGTCGAGAGCTTGCAAATCAACCCCGACGCGCCGTCGGAACCGCCGATGCGAATCTCGCTACGCTTCTCGTTCAACGACGAGGACACTTTGTGGATTCCGCGGGAGCTGCGGGAAGCGCAGGTGGACGCCATCGTCACCTTCGATGAGCATCCCGACCAGGAGTACACCGTCTCGGTCACCGAAGAAGATTTCCAGGCTGGGCACTGGATGATGCATACGCTCATCTACGACCGCGAAGAAGCGGCCGAAGAAGAACGCTGGGACGACTAGCTCCTGCTAGGGCTTAGGGATAACTAGCCAGGTAACCAGCTCCAGGGCGTCCTTGACCCGGAGCTTGATCTCCTCCACGGCGCTGCCCCAACCTTTTGCCGGGCGCTGTTCTCGCAGGACATGCCCCACGGCCATCTCCAGCAGCTGATGGTACGGCGAGGGCGTTGAGCTGTCGGTGACCATCTTGGTGAACGCGTCGCACAACGCGGTCAGAGGCTTGTCCTTGCTCGAGCACAGCTGCTCGTAGATCTGCAGGATGTGGCGCGCCGACGTGGTGCGCACCCCTCTTGCGTCGACCAGTACCAGGTGGAACGGGTACAGACCCGCCTTGACCTGCTGCTCCGGCTCTTCCAAGCTGCGCAGGAGGAAGATGGCGCTGGCGCTCTTCGCGTCCTTAGTGAACTCATGGCCCTGCCCATCGGTAACGGCATAAGCTCCTAGCGGCGTGGCCTCGAGCTCCTCCTTGTGCTTGTCGATGTAGCGCAGCAGCTGGACGAGGAAATAGTCCATGGTCAGGTCGCTGATGCTCAGGGCCTCGTTGCCCTCCTCCAGGTCGGCTAGCTCGCCGCCCTCCCTGATCTTGCGCGTCAAAGCCTGGTCCGCCTCGGTCATAGGCGTCAGCAAGTCCTCTTCCGAGCCCACGGCGCTTGCCAGTGCCATGCGCGTCTTCACCCGCCGTTCCAGCTGCAGGTATTGGTTCAGATCCTCCAAGGGCCAGAAGCTGAGCATGCCGATCTCATTGTTCTTGCTGCCGATGCGGTCAATCCGTCCCAGCCGCTGAATCAGCCGGACTGGGTTCCAGTGGATGTCGAAATTGACGATCATATCGCAGTCATGCAGGTTCTGTCCCTCAGCGAGGCAGTCGGTGGCGATGAGCAAGTCAATCTCATCGTCCGCGTCGATCTTTTCCCGGCGATTTCTAGCATACGGCGCGAAATGGTCCAGAATGTTGTTGAATTCCTCATCCCCCGCCTTGGTGAAAGCCGCGCTGGTGCCGGTCACCTTGCCAATCTCGACACCTAGCTTGCCCTGGCGCCGCACCAGGGCCTCATAGAGGTAGTTGGCGGTGTCGGCGTAGACGGTGAAGACAAGCAGCTTGCGGTTGCGCCCGTAGGTCTTGCGCTTGATGATGTCGAAGAGCTTGGCCAGCTTGGCGTCGCGCCGCTCGTCCACATCCTGGACCATGGCCTCGAGCCGGCGGATCAGCGCGAGGTCGTCCTGCAGGTCTTTGCGCCATTCGTCATACCTGAGCTCGCTGATGCGGAACTTGTTCTTGCCCTTGCGGGAGACAACCAGGTCGCTGTCATCATCGCCATCCTCATCGAACACCACCTCGCTGCCGTCGATGTGCCTGTCTTCCGAGAATTCGCTGTAGTCTTCGATTTGCTTGATTTGCTCGTCAATCTTGGCTGCGACCTTGCCCAGCGTAATCCGCAGCGAGTCCACCGAGCTCTCCAGCCGCTTGAGCAAATTGGTGCGCATCAAGCCAACCAGCGCCTCTTCCTCCCTGCCCGCCCGATCGTAGGCGGAAGGGTCAATCAAATACTGGCTGGGACGGTACAGGTGGAACTCGATCTTTTCCATCTTGGCCAAGATGTCCGCGAATGACACCGCCGCCTGCAGGTCGATCTCACCGACCTCGTTCTGCGGCGGGCTGCGCTTGGGAAAGCCCTGGATGGCTTCCATGTCCTTGAGATAGAAATCGCTGATCTGCTTGCGCGATCGCGCGATGGTCAGGCCATTGAGCAGCTTGAGGAAATCGCTGCTCAGGACCACGTCCAACAGGTCCTGTTTCTTGCGGTCTTTGTTCAGACTCCAGGCCAGGAATTTCTTCTGGTCCTCATGGATGACGTGCCTGACATCCGCCACGCCCAGCGATTCCCGGAAGGCGTCTTGCCTCCTCTCGGTGATCAGGCTGATTTGATTGCCCAGGTCCTTGAGGGAGGTGTTGACCGGCGTGGCCGACAGCAGCAGCACCTTGGTCCGGCCGCTGCTTTTGATGGCCTGCAGGAGCTTTTCATGGCGGCCTTTCCGCACCCACTCGCCATCTACTTTCACTAGCTTCTTGGACTCGTTGCGGAAGTTGTGCGATTCATCCACCACGATTAGATCGTAGCACCCCCAGTCGAAGTCATCCACATTGATGATGTTCTTGAAATTGCCACGCTTCCTGCTCAAGTCGGTGTGCGCCAGGAGATCGAACTGGAATCGGTCGCTCTTGTACCGGCTGTTGCTTTTGCTCTGCGGCAGGAAGCTGGACCAAATCGGCTGCAGCCGCTTGGGGCACAGCACCAGCACCGACTTGGCGTTGAGCTCGAAGTACTTGATGACGGCGAGCGCCGAGTAGGTCTTGCCCAGGCCCACGCCATCGGCCAGGATGCAGCCGTTGTGGGCCTTGATCTTGGCCAGGGCGCTGCGGACGCCGTCGCGCTGGAAGTCATACAGGTCATGCCAGATGGTGGTGTCCTCCAGCCGGTGGACCTGGTAGCTGTCGAGCAGCTCGCGGCGCTTGTCGAGCTCGTCGCGGAACAACTCGTAGAGGGTCTTGTAGTAAATGTGCGCGGGCGCATACTCCTTGTAGTAGCGCTCGAGCTCCTCGAGCAGCTCGGGCTTGGCGTCGCGGGTGAGTTCCTCGTCCTCCCACAAATGGTCGAACCATGCCAGCAGCTCCTGGCGGGTGTCCGGGTCCTGGATGCCCACGTTGAGCTCGATGTTGGTCTTGCGGGGCTCGCCCAGGCCGGGCCGGGTGAAGTTGGAGCTGCCGACGACCGCTTCCAGCCCGCGGCGCCCCTCGGCCAGGTACATCTTGCCGTGCATGAAGCGCTGCGCCATGGTGCGCACCGCGACATTGTCCCGCTTGATCCAATCGGCGCACTCTTGCGCCAGCTGCGGCAGCGCCAAGGTGCCGTTGCTACTGATGTCCAGGCCCTCTTCCGTGTAGAGGAAGGTCAGGCGCTCTTTTTCGTTCCCGAGACCGTGAGGCTTGCCATATAGGAGACGGGCCTCCAGATTATCCTGTTGCAGGGCATATTTGAGGAGCTCGAAGCCTTTGATCGAGAAATAAGCGGTGACAAACCGGAACAGCGAGGCGTCCTCGAGGAGACGCCGCAGATGCGGGCCCAGGTCCTGATTCCGGTTATCGAGGATGAGGTGTTGCGGGTCCGGCATGGGGTATGAGTGCTGGCTAAGCCTTGAAATTGTATGAAACCCAGGCCCAGGGGCCTTGTGGATCCAGATTTTTTGTGGTAAAATTGCAACGAAAGCCTACCGATGCCAAGCCGCAACAGCATATGGCCAAAACAATTAAGCCACCACGGCAAAATCAGCCAGAAAAGGTACCTAGCAGCAGTTCTCTGCTGGCCAGGTTGGTCTTCGGCTTGATTGTGGGCGGCATTATCGAGCGTCGGAGTCCGCGCAAATAAACTCGCCTCTTATGCTGATGGCATATTTGTAGAAATGAGCAAGACAAACAAACAACAATCACCCGACAAGAACAAGGAACAGACTCATTCGCCTGCCCCCAGAGCATTGCTGGACGTTCTCACAAAAAATTCAAGCGGCTGGGCAGGACATGCTGTTCTCTCGCATGAAGAGATGATAGCAAAACTCACAGATGCTCCTTCCAGGAAAAAGAATTTATTCCTTGGCAATGGCTTCAATCTTGCAATGGGTGTTGACACTAGCTATGCTTACTTGAGGGATGCTTTGTTGGACCATGACACGGTTGGAAAGCTCTTTGCCAATCGGTATCCAGAACTACATAAAAAGATAAAAGCTAACGCTGGAAAAACAGAAGGGATTATTAGCCGCATTGGTAGAAAAGACAAATATCACTGCGCCTTCGTTAAAGAAATCTTTTATGACAAGATTCTGTATCAGGCCGGAGGTAAATACAAACGAAAGGCGGTGGCCGAGTTCCTGTATCATTTTGAGCAGTTTTTCACCACAAACTATGATCCCTTGCTGTACTTATTGCTTTTAAGCATGGAAGGCGAAGAGCCCGAACAAGACGCCTTGTATGACAAAATACAACAAATTCACGACGGCTCAGTGCAGCCGGAGGGAGAGGATGAGGACACGCCTTTGGACGAAGGTTCTAACATCCTCCTTCGTGACATTTCGACTTACGCAATAAAAGAAAATTATGTTCCGAAGCAAAGGGACCATATTTTGAGAATAATAAGGCATATCAGGAAAGAACCATTCATTCATATTCGTGATGGCTTTGTTTCTGGAGAATCTCAGGGAGGCGACCTGGAGTGGAGTCCTTTGCTAGCGGAAGAGTTGAAGTATTCTAATTTGTTTTATCTGCATGGGAGTACGTTCTTTTATAAGCAAAAAGAAACTATTAAAAAGATGGTCTCTGACAGAAGAAATAGATTCATTAAAATCCTTGCTATATCGGGAAAGCCAATGTGTGTTTTTGCAGCAGGTAGTAAGGGCAAAATGAAGCAGATAAAGGGCAATAGATATCTAGAGCATTGCCAGCAAAGATTGAGGGAGATAAAGGATGATCTCTGCATCGTGGGATGGAGCTGCCAAAAGTGTGACGACCACCTGATTGCCTGCATCAATGAAAATAAGGAAATAACAAGGCTATTGATCTCGTGTTATGGCAAAAGTGATGGCGAAAGAATGAAAATAGCAAATGAGTATAAGAAGATATTTAAGGATAAGGAAACGATTTTCTGGGATGTGAGTACGGCGCCTTTTTACAAGGAACTTAGGAAGAAAAAGACTAGCAAGAAATAATCTATTTAAGGTTGGGCTCAAGGCAGAACGGGTACTACAAAGTTTTTAGCCTTGCTCCGCCGCCTAGGAGCTCAAGCAAATACCGCTGCGGCACGAGGACACGTAGTCACAGGGCCTACCTGTCGCCGTAAGCCAAGTATTCACGGGGTATTACAAAGTGAAACATAAAAACGCCCGAATCCGTGTTTAGAATTCTCGGCATCCGCACCTCGGAACCCTGCCATGAAACGCCTGATTAGAGCTACCGCGCCCCTCTGCCTCCTCGCCTTCGCTGCTCCAGCAGCCGCGGAGCAGATCGAGGTCGTCGGATCCTCCACGGTCTATCCCTTCACCACCGTCGCCGCCGAACGCTTCAGCCAGGTCAGCGGGGCCACGACGCCGAAGGTCGAGTCCACCGGTACCGGCGGCGGCATGAAGCTGCTGTGCGCTGGCGCTGGCGCCGGACACCCGGACATCGCCAACGCCTCCCGGGCGATCAAGTCCTCGGAGATCGAGCTGTGCGCTAGCAACGGCCTCACGGAGCCCGTCGAGGTCAAGATCGGCTATGACGGCATCGTCGTTGCCCACAGCCAAGCCAATCCGGACCTGGAACTGAGCCGCACCGAACTGTTCCGCGCCCTGGCGCGCTCCCTGCCCGCCGCCGACGGCTCCTTGCAGCCCAATCCGCATGCTAGCTGGAGCGACATCCGCGCCGACCTGCCCGCCAAGCCCATCCGGGTATACGGCCCGCCGCCGACCTCCGGTACCCGCGACGCGTTCGTTGAACTCGCCATGGAAGAAGGCTGCGAGGGCGTCGATCACATCGACCAGGTCGCCAAGGAGGACCACGACGTCGCCTGCACCGCCATCCGCGAGGACGGCGCCTTCATCGAAGCGGGTGAGAACGACAACCTGATCATCCAGCGTTTGGTCGCCAATCCGGATACCCTGGGCATCTTCGGCTATTCCTTCCTCGAGGAGAACAGCGACATGGTCAAGGGCATCGCCGTCGATGGCGTCGTACCGAGCTTCGAAGCCATCGAGGCCGAGCAGTACCCGCTGGCGCGGCCGCTGTTCATCTACGTCAAGTCCGAGCACGTCGCGGCCAAGCCCAGTTTGCGCGACTTCGTCGAGTTCTACATCAGCGACGACTCCCTGGGCGAAGACGGCTTTTTGCTCGACCGCGGCCTGGTCCCCTTGCCGGCCGCTGAGATCGCAGCAGTGCGCGCCGCCGTATCCGCCCAGTTAAAATAGCCCCGCTCTCTCCGATGCGGTGACTCAACTGCTGGCCGTACTGCTGGTCCCGCTGTTCACCATCAGCGGGACCTGGCACAGCCTTGGCAGCTTAACAGCTTCAGACCCCGCCCTGGCGCGGCACCGCCTCGCCTGGGCCGGCTGCGCCGGCTTGATGGCGCTGCTGGGGATGGTCGCGGTAGCGGCAATCCTCGCCGTAGCTGGCTTTGCGGGAGCGCCAGCTCCGCTGTGGCTCACCCTGCTGCTGGGGGTTGGGTGCGGAGTGCTGGGCTATGTCCATGTAAAGCGCATGCTGCGCTCGAGCCGCAAGGCAAGACACGGCTACGAGCGCATCTTCTACTATCTGCTGTGGCTGTGCGCCGCAGCCGCCATCTTGGTGACCGTGGGGATTGTCTTCTCAGTGCTGGGTGAGGCGGTGCGCTTCTTCACCCTCATCTCGCCGCTGGAGTTCCTGTTCGGGCTCGAATGGAGCCCGCAGATCGCCATTCGGAAGGACCAGGCGGGCTCGAGTGGCAAGTTCGGCTTTGTGCCCCTGCTGGCGGGTACCATGCTGATCGCTGCCATCGCCATGCTGGTGGCGGTTCCGCTGGGACTGCTGTCGGCGATCTACCAGGCTGAATTCGCCCCGGCGGGAGTGCGCGCCCGGGTCAAGCCGGTGCTGGAGTTCCTCGCGGGCATCCCGACGGTGGTCTACGGCTTTTTCGCCGTGGTCACCCTCGGTCCCATGCTGCGCGACCTCGGTACCGGGCTGGGCCTGACGATCTCCTCGGAGAGCGCCCTGGCAGCCGGCTGCGTCATCGGGGTCATGACCATCCCGTTTGTCGCCTCGCTGGCCGAGGACGCCCTGTACGCCATCCCCCAGGACCTGCGCAACGGCTCGCTGTCGCTGGGCGCGACCCTGGGCGAGACCGCCCTGCGGGTCGCGATCCCCGCCGCCCTGCCGGGGATCTTCGCTGGCTTCCTGCTGGCGTTCTCCCGTGCGGTGGGCGAGACCATGATCGTCGTCATGGCTGCTGGATTGGCGGCCAACATGACGGCCAATCCCCTGGAGTCGGTCACCACCATCACCACCCAGATCGTAACCCTGCTGATCGGGGACCAGGAGTTCGACGATCCCAAGACCCTGGCGGCCTTCGCCCTGGGGTTGACGCTGTTCGCCTTCACCCTGCTGCTGAACGTACTCGCCTTGCATGCGGTCCGCAAGTACCACGAGCGCTATGACTAATCCCGCCGCAGCCGCCCGCCTGCGACGGCGCTACCGGCAGGAGTACCTGCTGCGGCGCGCTGGCCAGGCGGCGATCGTCCTCGCCATGCTGTTCCTGCTGGGGCTGTTGGGCAATGTGGCGGTCAACGGCTGGCGGGCGCTGCTGCGGGCGGAAATCCAGCTGCCGGTCCTCATCGACCCCGCCGCCGTCGGGGCCGACGGCAGCGGCGACGCCCTCGCCTACGCCCGGCTGCTGAAGCAGGCGGTGCGGGCGGAGTTCCCCGAGCAGGCTTCCAGCCGCAAAGGGAGGCGGGAATTGGCGCAGCTGCTGAGCTTCACCGCCGCCTTGCAGCTGCGGGACGCGGTCCAGGCGGACCCCGCCCTGCTGGGTACTACCCCGCAGCTGTGGCTGCCAGCCGCCTCGGTGGCCGAGCTGCATCTCAAGGCGCTCGAGTCCCTGCCGGGCTCGGCGGGACGAGGGCTCAATCTCAGCGAGCGGCAGGTGGAAGTACTCGACTTCCTGCGGGAGGAGGGCCGCACGGCCCTGCGCTTCAACGGGCGGTTCTTCACGGCCGGGGATTCCCGCGATCCGGAAGCGGCCGGCATCGGCGGGGCACTGGTGGGCTCGCTGCTGACGCTGCTGCTGACGTTCGCGATCACCTTCCCGCTGGCGGTGGGCGCGGCGATCTATCTCGAGCTGCTGGCGCCGCGCAACCGCTTCTTCGATTTGGTGGAGGTCAACATCAACAACCTGGCGGCGGTGCCCTCGATCATCATGGGCCTGCTGGGCCTGGCGGTGCTGATAGGGTTCTTCGGGGTGCCGCGCTCGACCCCGCTGGTGGGTGGATTGGTGCTCAGTTTCCTGACTTTGCCTACCATCATCATCGCGGCGCGGGCGGCACTGAAAGCGGTACCGGCCTCGCTGCTGCACGGCGCCCTGTCCTTGGGCGCGACCCGGCAGCAGGGGATCTTCCACCAGGTGCTGCCGGCCGCGATGCCGGGGATCATGACGGGTACCATCATCGGCATGGCCGGCGCCCTGGGTGAGACGGCTCCCCTGCTGATGGTGGGCATGGTGGCCTTTGTGGTGGCGATACCGGGGTCGTTCACAGAGGTGGCCACGGCCTTGCCGGTACAGGTCTTTTTGTGGTCCGACAGCGCCGAGCGCGGCTTCGTCGAGCGCACGGCCCTGGCGATCTGGGTGCTGCTGGTCTTCCTGCTGTGCATGAACGCCGTCGCCATCTGGCTGCGGCATAGGTTTGAGGTCAAGGCATGAGCGCGGGACAAGAGCGGGAGCAGCAGCTCACCTTCGACTGCGAATGCGTCTGCGTCCACTACGGGGACTTCCAGGCGGTGAGGGACGTGACCCTGGGGATCACCCGGCGGGAGATCACGGCCCTGATCGGCCCGTCGGGCTGCGGCAAGTCCTCCTTTTTGCGGTGCCTCAACCGCATGAACGACCTCATCGACGGCTGCCGGGTTTCCGGGCGGATTGAGCTGGATGGGACGGACATCTACGGCAGCGGCTTCGACGTGGTGGATTTGCGGCACCGCGTCGGCATGGTCTTCCAAAAGCCCAATCCCTTCCCCAAGACGGTGTGGGAGAACGTCGCCTACGGCCCGCGCATCCATGGGATCCGCGCGCGCGCCGAGCTCGACGCCATCGTCGAGCGCAGTTTGCGGCGCGCCGGGCTGTGGGACGAGGTCAAGGACAAGCTCGACGACCAGGGCACCCGCCTGTCCGGCGGGCAGCAGCAGCGGCTGTGCATCGCGCGCGCCATCGCGGTCAACCCGGAGGTCATTTTGATGGACGAGCCCTGTTCAGCGCTGGATCCGATCGCGACCGCCCGCATCGAGGAGCTGATGTACGAGCTGCGCCGCGACTACACCATCGTGATCGTGACCCATTCGATGCAGCAGGCGGCCCGCACCTCGGCGCGGACGGCCTTCTTCCATCTGGGGGTGCTGATCGAGCACGGGCCCACGGACGCGATCTTCTCCGCCCCGCAGCACAAGCAGACCGAGGACTACATCTCCGGGCGGATTGGCTAGAACCGCGCTGCTGCTCTTCCTGCCCCCGCAGGGACAGGGAGACGCCCCGTCAGCGGAAAAGAGGCGTCAGGCGCGTACACTGCCAATTCTTCGTCCTCGTCGCTAGCAACTCCCAAATCAGCCTCTCGACCGGGATTGGAGCCTTGGCCTTCAAGGCAGGGAGCATGCCGGTTGGCCTGACGATTAGCTCCTGGCCCTTGGGGACCCGGAAGTTTTTCGGAGGAGCTGCGAGGCGCGGCTGGTCGTAGGTGGGAATTGATCCCTTGTCTTTGTCGTCGTGTTTGGACATATGCTCCTCCAAAGTGGTGGTGTCCTATATATAACACCTCTGATTGGCAAAAACAAGGGGCTGCGATTGAAGCACCCTAATCCAGTGCTTGGGAGCGCGCTGAGCTCGACGACCAGGGCACCCGCCTGTCCGTGGACAGCAACAGCTGTGCATCGCCCGCGCAATCGCCGGCAACCGGAGGTCATCCTGATGGATGAGCCCTGCCTAGCAACCCTCCTGCACTGCCCCCCCATCCAGCCTTATAAAAACTGGATGGGGTTGGCTCAAATAGAGGCCTTGCTGATTCGCCTTACTTGACCGGCTTCTTCGGATCGCGATCCGTCCAGGGTTGCTGCCCGGGATGTTTCGCTCCACCGCCACGGGGGATGTCGACAGGCTTCCCCTTGTCGTTCTGGATGTCTTCCATAGGGTGCCGGGGACGGGGCGGATGGTCGTTGCCAGGAATGGATTCCTTTTCTTCGTCGTTGTGGTTGTACATATAAATCCTCCAAAAAGTAGGTGGGAGTATTCGTAATATAGTACCTCTGATTGGCAAAAACAAGGGCTTGCTATTGAAGCATTCAAATCCAGCGCTTGAGCTCATGCAGAGCTGTGGGACGGAGATCAAGGACAAGTGCGACGGGCAGCGGCGGCGGCTGTGCGTCGTGAACGCCATCGCGATCAACCTGGAAATCATCCTGATGGGCAATCCCTACTCCGCGCTGAATCTGACCGCGACCGCCCGCATCAGGGAACTGATGTACGAGCTGCGCCGCGACTATACCCATTCGATGCAGCAGGCGCCCCGCACTTCAGCCCGGATGACATTCTTCCATTTTGAGGATGCTGATCGAGCACGGCCCGACCGACGCAATCTTCTCCTCCCTGCAGCACAAGCAGACCGAGGACTACATTTCCGGCTGGAGCGACTGAAGGGGAAATCTTGTCCTGAGCTCGCTCCTACTAGCAATCCTCCTGGGCTACATCCCCCGCCTTTCTGCCAGGCTGGCGGAGGGAGGTAGCCCAGGCAGTAGCCTTGCTAGCTTGCCCTATTCGGCCGGCTTCTTCGGATCGGGAATGGTCCCGGGTTGAGGCCCGGGCTTCACTATATCGGGGACGTCGACGGGTCTCCCCCTGTCGTTCTGGATATCTTCCCGAGGGTTCCGGGGGAGGGGCGGCAGGTCGTTGCCAGGAATAGATTCCTTCTCTTCGTCGTTGTGATTGTACATATAAATCCTATAAGGTGGTGGGGTTATTGTAGCACCTTTAGTTGTTCAACACAAGGGCCTGTGATTGAATCATCCCAATCCAGCGCTTAGGCGCACGCCGAGCTCTCGACGCCATCGACGAGCGCAGCCCGCACCGGGCCGGGCTGTGGGACAGGCCAAGAACAAGCTCGATGACCAGGGCGCCCGCCTGTCCGGCAGGCGGTAGCGGCTTCTTTGCTGCCCCGCAGGGACGGGAAAACGCCTGGCAAGTGGGGAAGCGTCATTTGCGCAGGAGCCGCCGTACTATCAATCCTCCCATCACGGCGCTGGCAACGCCCAAAACCAACTTTTCGACGGAGATTTGGGAAACGGCAGTCGGAGCAGGGATCATGTCGGTTTCCCTTACGATTAGCGCCCTGTCCTTGTCGACCTGGAAATTTTTCGAGGGCGCGCCGGACTGCTGGTCGTTGGCGGGAATTGCTTCCTTGTCTTCGTAGTTTCGTTTAGGCATATGATCCTCCAAAGTGGCTATGTCCTACATATAGTGCCTCTGATTGTCAAAAACAAGGGCCTGCGATTGAAGCATCCAAATCCGGTGCTGAGGCCCGCCGAGCTCAACCTGTGCCGCGACTACACCATCGTTGCCCATTCGATGCAGCAGGTGGCCCGTACTTCGGCCCGGACGGCCTTCTTCCACCTGCGGGTGCTGCTCGAACACGGTCTGACCGACGCGGTCTTCTCCGCCCCGCAGCACAAACAGACCGAGGACTACATCTCCGGCCGGATTGGCTGAGAGGGCGATGCCTGCCCTCCCGCCAAGTCTGGTGAAAAGGCGGGAGATAGCCAGGACAGTAGTCTTGCTAGCTCGCCTATTTGACCGGCTTCTTCGGATTGGGATCGCTCCAAGGTTTCTGTCCGGGATGTTTTCCCCCACCGCCAGGGACGTCGACGGGTCTCCCCCTGTCGTTCTGGATGTCTTCCAGGGGGTTTCCGGGGCGCGGCTGGTCGTTGGAAGGAATTGATTCCTTTTCTTCATCGTTGTGATTGTACATGCAAATCCTCCTGAGGGGGGCTGATATTGTAGCATATTTTGATTGGAATTCCAAATGAACGCTATATATTGGGTTTGTGCTGTTCTAACACCTATCCCTAGAAATAGCCGTCATGCGCTCAGGCCTCCCCTTGCTAAGGAGCGGAACAATGAACAAACAAAGTATTCTGGCCTGCGCCGTTGCGACCGTCCTCGCGGTCCCGGCCTACGCGGCCATCGACGGCGACGGCATGGCCTACGTGTCGGCGTCCGAGGGGCTGAGCGGCGCTCTTCTGATCAACGTGTTCACCGACACGGACGTCGAAGGCACCGACGCTTCCTCGCAGCTGCACGAGATGATCGTTGAGTACAACGGCAGCTCGGACCTGGGCGGCGGCATGAAATCGCTGTACAACATAAAGTTGCTTAACAGCGACAAACCCGCTGCCGGAACGTCTTTCAAGGTTGACCAGTACTTCCTGGGCGTGGCGGCTCCGTTCGGCACGGTCTGGGCGGGCAAGGTCGCTGGCGTGACCGACGCCAACGTCCCGGGCGGCTCGCTGGACAGCGTGGCCGGATCGAGCGATGTTGGACTGACGGGTAGCCGCGACGGGCAGATTCGCTACGAAAGCCCGCGCATCAACGGCCTGAAGCTGGGCATCTCTGGCGTGCTGAACGGTGCGAATGCCGCTGGTGCCGCACCTGGCACTGACAATCCGGCCGGTTCGCTGGACGAGATGAACATCATGGCTCACTATGAACTGCCGATTGGCTTGGTGATGGCTCTGGGCTACGAGACCAAGGATCGCGTTGCCGGTGGGGATACGCCTGCAAATACTGTTTCCGACAAGTCCTCGGGCTTCCGTTTCGGCGCCACCTACTCCCAGGACAACTGGACGGTTGCGTACAACTACCGGAAGTACAACGAGCACAACGGTTTTGTCAACACAGATCCAGGGACTCCTAACAACCCCGATGATGACTATCCATTTATCCGAGTAGGAACCGGCTCTGGTGTTCAGTTCGATCTTCGCAACAGTTCCACCGAGTACCAAGGCCATCGGATGGCTGCCAAGTTCGTCGTGGATCGAGTAACTATGTCGGCTAACTATTCGACGGAAACTGTCTCTACAGACGTCCCTGAATCCCACACTCCTACTGGTGGTTCTGCAACTTCGTACGGAGATGTGCGCAACGTCGAAGTATCCCGGACGACCCTGGGAGTGGACGCCAAGTACGCACTGGGCGCCAAGAGTTGGATGGCCCTGGGCCACAAGAATGTGGACATGGAATCGTACGGAAACGCTTTGATTGAAACTGGTGACACTCCTACATCCACCAAGATTGGGACCACGACCCTGCGCTACGGCGTCAACTTCTAGTCTCAGTTAGAACAACCCAAAGGGGGCCGCAAGGCCTCCTTTTTTATTTAATGCTGGGCAACAAGTTCAAATGGATGGGAAACTGGCTGTTCAAATCTTTCAGCTTGCCTAGCGGCTGGAATGAGGTGCGCCTGCATCTAGTTGGCGGTTAGTCGCGCTAGCCCCTCCCAATCGCTCGCTATATCAGCTGGAGCGGTCGAGACATTATTCGCCTATATGGCGGCCCCCAGCTGCCAGGTGCCCCTCGAAGGCTAGCAGGGAATGCGCAGTTCAACGTACGGGTGCCCTGACGATGGCGCCAGCGCTCCCTGATTGCGGTCCGCCGGGATATGGCTGATCAAGCCGGGAGAGCCCTTGCCTCCATCTGGAACAGGAGGCCGTGCGTTTAATAAAAAAAGGGGGCCTTGCGGCCCCCTTTGGGTTGTTCTAACTGAGACTAGAAGCTGACGCCGTAGCGCAGAGTCGTCTCCCCAATCTTGTTGGATACAGGATTGACGCCTGTCTTAACACCAGCAGCCGGGTATTCTTCCTTGTCCACATTCTTGTGGCCCAGAGCCATCCAGCTCTTGGCGCCCAGCGCATACTTGGCATCCACACCCAGGGTAGTCCGCGAGACTTCGGCGCTAGCCACACGATTAGTAGCATTAGTAAAAGCGTCACTAGGGATGTCCGTGGATACGGTCTCCGTCGAGTAGTTGGCCGACATGGTCACCCGGTCCACCACGAACCGAGCAGCCATCCGATGGCCTTGGTACTCGGTGGTGCTGTTGCGACGATTTAGATTAGTGCCGCCATCTAATGCGAGAATTTCGGAGGCGAAACCTTCATGCTCGTTGTACTTCCGGTAGTTGTATGCAACCGTCCAGTTGTCCTGGGAGTAGGTGGCACCGAAACGGAAGCCCGAAGACTTGTCGGAAACAGAGGCATGAGTTGACGTTGAATTTTCAATGGCTGTCCGATCCTTGCTCTCGTAGCCCAGCGCCATCACCAGGCCAATCGGCAACTCATAGTGAGCCATCAGGTTCAACTCGTCTAGCGAACCGGCGGGATTGTAGAGGGCGGCGTCCCTAGCCGAACCGCTAGCCGCAGGAATGTCAGCAACGGCAACAGCCTTCGAGCCGTTCAGCACGCCAGAGATGCCCAGCTTCAGGCCGTTGATGCGCGGGCTTTCGTAGCGAATCTGCCCGTCGCGGCTACCCGTCAGTCCAACATCGCTCGATCCGGCCACGCTGTCCAGCGAGCCGCCCGGGACGTTGGCGTCGGTCACGCCAGCGACCTTGCCCGCCCAGACCGTGCCGAACGGAGCCGCCACGCCCAGGAAGTACTGGTCAACCTTGAAAGACGTTCCGGCAGCGGGTTTGTCGCTGTTAAGCAACTTTATGTTGTACAGCGATTTCATGCCGCCGCCCAGGTCCGAGCTGCCGTTGTACTCAACGATTATCTCCAATCACTCGCTGTAGTAGTTGGCTGATTGAGGCAGCATTCAGCCTATATGGCAGCACCTAGCTGTCAGGTACCCCTCGAAGGCTAGCAGGGAATGTGCAGCCCTGTCGATGGCGCTAGCGCTCCCTGATTGCCGCCCGCCGGCTATGGCCGATCAAGCCGGGAGAGCTTTGCCTCCATCTGGAACAAGAGGACGTGCGTTTAATAAAAAAAGGGGGCCTTGCGGCCCCCTTTGGGTTGTTCTAACTGAGACTAGAAGTTGACGCCGTAGCGCAAGGTCGTGGTCCCAACCTTGGTGGACACAGGAGTGACGCCCGCGGCGATTTGAGCCTCGTACTTTTCCGTGTCCTGGTTTTGGTGGCCCAGAGCCATAAAGCTCTTGGCGCCCAGCGTGTACTTGGCGTCCACGCCCAGGGTCGTCCGAGAGACTTCGGCGCTGCGTACGGGACCAACACCAGCGGGGATGTCCGTGGATACGGTCTCCGTCGAGTAGTTGGCCGACATGGTTACCCGATCCACGACGAACTTGGCAGCCATCCGGTGTCCTTGGTACTCGGTCGTGCTGTTGCGACGATCCAGTTCCGTGTTACCAGCTACATCGAGCTCCGCGGGGGCCCAACCACCGGGGTTCTCATTGTACTTCCGGTAGTTGTACGCAACCGTCCAGTTATCCTGGGAGTAGGTGGCGCCGAAGCGGAAGCCCGAGGATTTGTCGGAAACCGCAGCATGTGCTGCGGTATTTGCCGCCGTCGTCGGCACACGGTCCTTGGTCTCGTAGCCCAGCGCCATGACCAGGCCAATCGGCAGCTCGTAGTGAGCCATGATGTTCATCTCGTCCAGCGAACCAGCGGGATTGTCGTTGCCAGCGGTCGTGCTAGCAGTCGAACCGTTCAGTACGCCGGAGATGCCCAGTTTCAAGCCGTTGATCCGCGGGCTCTCGTAGCGCAACTGGCCTTCCTTGCTGCCAGTCAGGCCGAAGTCGCCCGATCCAGCCACGCTGTCCAGCGAGCCGCCCGGGACGTTGGCATCGGTCACGCCAGCGACCTTGCCCGCCCAGACCGTGCCGAACGGAGCCGATACGCCCAGGAAGTACTGGTCAACCTTGAAGGTTCCCTCGGCACCCGTGCCGTCGGCGTTGAGCAGCTTGAGGTTGTACAGCGACTTCATGCCGCCGCCCAGGTCCGAGCTGCCGTTGTACTGGATGATCATCTCATGCAGGCCGGTGGAGGCGTCGGTGCCCTCTTCGTCCGTGTCCTTGAACACGTTCACCAGGATCGTGCCGCTCAGCCCCTCGGACGCCGACACGTAGGCCATGCCGTCGCCGTCGATGGCCGCGTAGGCCGGGACCGCGAGGACGGTCGCAACGGCGCAGGCCAGAATACTTTGTTTGTTCATTGTTCCGCTCCTTAGCAAGAGTTAGAAAACTTGGTGATATTTTGCCATATTCTAGCATAAATACCTGCGACCGGGGCTGCCAGCCCCTTTTTATGTTGTTTTTTGTAACACGCCAGCAGGCCCCTCAAGCCCCTCGGGGACGGCAGGCCAGCCGCTCCCCCGGGCCCGCCTCCACCAGCGCCCCGCCGCGCAGCTTGCGGACCCCGCCGACCCAGACGTCCTGGACGCTGGCGCTGAAGGCTACCCCCTCCAGCGGGCTCCAGCCCGCCCGGTACGCCAGGCTGTCCCGGCTCACCGTCTCCCCCTGATCCAGGTCCGCCAGCGCCAGGTCGGCCCGCCAGCCCTCCCGTACCGCCCCGCGGCCCTCGATCCCGAACAGCTCCGCCGGCTGCTGGGCACCCAGCCGGGCGATGTCCTCCAGCCGCAGCTCGCCCCGCCGGGCCAGCCCCAGCAGCAGCTGCAGGCTGTGCTGGACCAGCGGCAGCCCGGCCGCCACCGACCCGTAAACCCGGCCCTCCTTCTCCGCCAGGACGTGCGGGGCGTGGTCGGTGGCGATGGCGTCGATGCGCCCGTCGCGGACCGCCGCCCGCAGGGCGGCGCGGTCCGCCGGGGCCTTGATCGCCGGATTGCACTTGATGCGTCCCCCCAAGGCGGCGTAGTCCCGGTCGCTGAACCACAAATGATGGACGCAGACCTCGGCCGTGATCTGCTTGGCCCCCACCCCGCCGGGCTCGAACAGCTCCAGCTCCTTCGCCGTGGTCAGATGCAGGACGTGCAGCCGGGTCCCGTGCCGCCGCGCCAGCTCCATGGCGCGGCGGGTGGCCGCCAGGCAGGCGTCCTCGTCCCGCAGGCCCGGATGCAGGGCCATGGGCGCCAGGCGGCCGTATTCGGCGGCGTAGTGCCGCCGGCTGGCCTCCAGCGCCGCCTGGTCCTCGCAGTGGGCCGCCAGCACCATGCCCGGCGGGACAGCGGCGAAGACCTCCTCGAGGGCCTCGGGCTCGGCGACCAGCAGCGGGCCGGTGCTGGCGGCCAGGAAGACCTTGACCCCGCAGGCGCCGTATTCGACGGCGCGGCGCAGCTCGGCGCCGTTGGTGCCGGTGGCGCCGAGGTAGAAGCCGTAGTTGGCGAGCGAATCCCGGGCGGCGATCGCGTATTTGGCCGCCAGCCCCGCCCCGTCGGCGGCGGGCGGGACGGTGTTGGGCATCTCCAGGTAGGAGGTGATGCCGCCGCGGACGGCGGCGCGGCTCTCGGAGGCGATGCAGCCCTTGTGGGTCATGCCCGGCTCGCGGAAGTGGACCTGGTCGTCGATCAGCCCCGGGAACAGGTGCTTGCCCGCCGCCACGACCTCCTCGACCCCGGCGGCTGCGGCCTGGCCGGGCCCGATCTTGGCGATCCAGCCGTCCTCGAGCAGCACATCCGCCTCGATGACGCCCTCCGCCCCTACGACCCGGGCGTCCTTGATCAGGGTGCGCTCTATGCCCATGGCGGCTGCATCAGGCGGAATCCAGGGACAGAGCCGGGGGTGCTGACGGCAAGCTGGAGATGGCGACGGCGCAAGGTACGGGCAGGCGGTGATTGATTCTATGCCCTCGGAGGGCTGGGCAGCTCCTATGGACCCTAACAAGGGTCGGGCAAGCAGCAAAGGAGCCAGTACTGGTTTAATCGTTTGATCGTGTAGGATCGCGGTACCCCGCCCCCTCAATATTGCAGGCAAACCAATCATGAACGAAACCTTCAGTGATTTCTTCGATTTCCTCATTCGCAAGCTAGGGCTTGCAATCCCGGAGGATTTCTCTCAAGAAGCGCCCCTCACATCCAAGGGCAGTCTTCAGGATTTCATCCAAGTCCCCCGGGCACCTAAACTCGTTCGATTTTTGTTGCTCGACCTAGTTCAGCACTGCTTGTGCGGGAAGAAGGCAGGCTGCGTGGTAACGGAGCTCGTTGATCCCTATGCTCCAGGCAAGCCAGGCGACTCGAACAGGCAGAACAAGCCGTTCAAACTTCTTGTTGCGGAAAAAGCCAGTGCGGTCATGACCGAGCGAGTGGTTGCTGCGGCGACAATCATTAACGAGCAAGCAAAGGACGAGGGCTGCAACCGTCGTGCCATTAACGACGATGTTGTCAGTAGCGTGCTCCTAGACTGCGAGCAGCTGCTATTCAATGGCATCAAAGAGAGAATACGGAAACTGCCCCCTGATAGCAGCAACACAATTATAAGAAAGGGCAAGCCAAGCCTGGTGGATTCCTGCGGCGATGCGATTGGAGAATACATGGGAAGTTCTCATGGACCATCCGCCGATACCGTACTTGTTCTTCGGCGCGAAGAGATGCAGCAGTTGCTTGTGGAACACCAAAATCCTGGCCCCTTGGTTCTATCCCCCAAGGGGCACCCAATTAGTCTGTTTGGTATTCCACTTGTAGAATCAGATGATCTTTCCGAGAAGCGTGGGTTGCTTCTCAAAGCTGATGACATCACTCTATTCTCATCTCCTGGCCTTGAATGGGTGTTCGGAAGAAGCAATGATGAGCTCAGGGCTCGCGATTGGTCAGAAATCATTGTTAAATATACAGTAGGTTTGATGATAAAGCGCCCGGAGGAAATCGCACAGCTTGTCTTGGAGGACTAGAAAGACCAACCACCTTCGCGCTTTTTGTGAGGGGGATAAGTAGCGTGGAAGGCCCGAAGCTGATTAACGAGCTAGCATCAAGTACGGGCAGGCGATGATTGATTTATGCATTGGAAGGGCTGCGCTGCTCCTATGGCCCCTGGCAAGGGCCGGGAAAGCGGCACAGGGATGGGGCTTGCCTTGATCGCTGAATCGTTCTAAAATACCCCCAGCCTTTCTCCAATCGCTACTGCAGACACATCAACCATGATTGAAAACTTCAAAGATTTCTGCTCCTCCCACATGAAAATAGGGCTTGGGCTGCTAGAAGATGAATCTCAAGTGGCGGAGATTGAAACCCAAGGCAGTCTTCAGGATTTCATTAATGCTCACCATACGTACATGCCCGGAAGGGCCTTATTGCTCGATCTAGTCCAGCAATTCCCCTGCCGCATGGAGCCGGGCGACGATCTGCAGTTAGTCATTAAAGACTCTGCTTCGAGAATGCCGGGCTTCTCGAATAAATCACCGGGTAACTTTGCCTGCACCTCCCAAGAAACCATGGGCTTGCAAGAAGTTATTGCTGCGCTAGTTATCAAAAAATATGAACAGGATGAAAACTACCAGCGTCATATCATTGCCGAAGATATAGTCCGAAACATAGTTGCATACTGTGAAGACAAACTAATCAATGGATGCGAGGACAAAATCAAAGGTTTGCTCAATGTTTGCGGTACCCTATCTACAAAAAGAGAAGAAAAAGAAACCCGAAAAGAATTCTACTGCCGAGCACTTAAGGAATATGTGAGTAACGCGGGGCGTACACCCACTCACATCGTACTTCCGTTCAAGGAAATATTGCAGTTTCATGTGGATCAACAAGACGGCGCTTGTGTCTGCATTGAAAGAACTGAACAAGGATTCTCTAACAAGCTATTTGGAATACCCGTTATATCATCAGATGCCCTTTCGGGGGAGCACGGATTGATCCTCGCGGTCGATGACATCGTTTTGGCTTCATCCCCTGGTCTGAAATGGGAATTTATACGTGGGTACGGCAACCTCGGGTGCGGCGGGATGGCAATCCTGCTTAGCTTCACTATGGGGCTATTGGTCAAGCGCCCGGGGACAGTCGCAAAACTTACCTGGAAGGGCGAGGAAGACCCGACACTTTCTTCGCCCTCGGCGGGGGCGGACAAGGAAAAGGGGCAGAGGCAAGATCCCGGAGCTGATTAGCGAGTAATAAGTGCTGGCAACGAACGGGGCTACACCAATCACTATGGCAGGTAAATCAATCATGAGCGAAAAAATCAAAGGCTTCTTCAAAACCATCACTCAGCAACTAGTGACTGCCCTACTAAAGGATGTTTATCCAGAAGAGAAGGCCGGGACTCGGGTCAGTCTTCTGGATTTCATTAGCGCTCCTCGGACGCACGTGCCCGATCGCGTCCTATTGCTCGACATCGTCCAAAAACTTCTCTGCAAAGCGGAGGCGGTCAAATCGATAAGCATCTCTGAGCCTCATATCTCAAGGAAGCCGGGGTTCTCGAACGAACCGTCAGTATATACCTTTACACCACAGGCCCCGGCAATCTTGGACTGGCAAGAAGTTGTTGCGGCAATAGTCATCAAAGAGCAGGCAGGGGATAAGGACTATATACGTCGCATCATTCATGAAGACGTGGTCCAAAACGTAATTGCATGCTGTGAAGACCGGTTAATCAATGGGAATAAGGAAAAAATCATAGGATTGCTAAATATTTGCGGTGCCACCACTATAGCAAGAAAAGACGAGAAAACCCGAATGGAGTTCTACCGCCAAGCACTCAAGAAATACGCAAGTAGCGCAGGCCGCTCGCCAACCCATATCTTACTTCCAAGCACAGAGATATTTGAGCTTTTTGATGAGCCAACAATGGGATGCGCCTCGCAGGAATTCTCCAACAAACTGTTTGGAGTCCCTGTTATAGTATCAGATGCGATACCGGAGGGACAAGGGTTGATCATCGCAGTTGATGACATCATTCTGTGCACATCCCCTGGTCTGAAATGGAGATTCGGATGGTGCGATGGCCAAAACACGTCAAGCGAATTGTCAGCAATCTTTCTTCATTTCAGGATGGGCCTATTGATCAAGCGCCCGGGGACTATTGCACAGCTGGACTGGTCAAAGAAGGCTGCCTGAGCCCATTATCCCTGGGTTTTGCCGGGCATCCTTCATCTGAAAACTGTTTCCGGACAGTACTGGAACTGCCCCGATCCACCACATATCATGAAATCTGAACAGACTCTCTTGCTTCAAGAGGCTAATCATCATGGCTAGAAATATTGACCTTGACAAGCTGACCAAAGAAGGGCGAGCAGAGATTTTTCACCTCGATGTGGACAACAAATATGTAGGGCCAAACTTCCTTCTTGCAGGAGACCCTACTCTTCTCGAGAAAGTTCCTTTCAAGGAAGGGGATCCGCTGTTCGACATCATCTTCGAGCCCCAGACTACCAGGAGCTGGAGCTTAAGGAAGATGACATAGTCACCTTCGGAAGCAATAAGCAGGAGTGGCGCCTGGTAGAAACGACCGGATTAGCCCAGGGGATATCCGCATCCTTTGCCAAGGCATAAATATCTCTGTCCCCTAACAGACGATGCCGTTAACAATGACAGGCCATGCCGCGGAAGCCTTCCAAGAAATCTAGCGATCAGAGAAAGCGCAAGCCCAATTGGGCCAGCCGCACTGTGTTCCAATGCGATGACTTGGAAACTCTCAGAGGGATGGACACCGGGACAGTCGATTTGATTGTCACTGAGGTGCCGCGCGCTAGAGCCGCGGACTTCTATGCCGCTCCTGAGAAAATCCATAAGGAGGCTTCTTTCCAGTGTGGCGGGCCATTGATGCCGCCCAGGCTATACATGGTCCTAGCATGGGGGCTTTTCTGTGCTTCATGGGCCTGCGCCTCATTTGTTGATAAAAGCTAGTTTGAAGTTACAAACCGCTTATCAAAGGCTATGTGCACCCTTGAACAGGGTGCGCTTTTGCCCATGCTAGCTGTACCAGACGAGAACTAGGGGCAAAGCCGGGGATCTAACAGCAAGCCCGATATTACGACGACGCAAGTACGGGGGCAGGTGGTGATTGATCTATGCCCTCGGAGGGGCTAAACAGCTCCTATGGGCCTGATAAGGGTCGGGCAAGCGACAATTGGCTATGGGCTTCTTAATATCCAGATCGCCTTAAAATGCACCATCCCTCTAACAAACGACAGAAACTAGGACAAATCAACCATGAGCGAAATCTTGAACGGCCTCCCCCTCCTACAACTCCTGGGGCTTAATTTACCAGATGATGTGTCTAAAGGGGCAGAAATCGCGACTCCTGGCAGCATTCAGAATTTCATTGGCGCCCGGCGGACGAACATGCCCGGCCGAACTCTATTGCTTGACCTAGTCCAGCAATTCCCGTGCAGTATGAAGCCGGACGCCAAACTAAAATGGGCTGTTGAGGACTCTGCCTCTAGGGAGCCGGGCTTTTCGGATGGGAAGCTAGATGGATTTAACCCACAGCATCCTCAGGCAACCATAGCATCACACGATGTTGCTGCTGCGCTTATCATCAACGAACAAGCACGGGATGAGAGTTATAAGCGTCATATCATTACTAAAGATGTAGTCCGAAACGTAGTTGCATACTGTGAAGATCAGTTGATCAATGGATGTGATGAAAAAATCATAGGATTGCTCTCTTTTTGCGGCAAGGAATCTATAGAAGCAAACGCAGACGACAAAGGGCGGATAGCTTTCTACTGCCGGGCGCTTAAGAAATACGCAAGTGATGCAAAACGCACACCTACCCACATCGTACTTCCATTCAGGGAGGTATTGCTGTTGCATATGGAGCAACAAGAGAATGTTAATATCTGCCTTGGAAAAGCTGCACGGGGCTTTCCCCTCAAGCTGTTTGGAATACCGATTATAGTATCAGATGCTCTTCCGGAGGATAGTGGGTTGATCCTCGCGGTTGATGACATTATTTTGCCTTCGTATCCTGGTCTAAAGTGGGACTTTGGACATAAAGGCAAAGGGCTTCCTGCTAATGATTCGGCAATCATTCTTAGTTTCACGATGGGGCTATTGATCAAGCATCCGAAGGCCGTCGCAAAACTTAACTTGGAGCGCAAGAAAAAGCTTTGATGAAGATAGCAGCAAAGCGACGGGCTAGTTCTCCACACACCCTTCCATAAGCGAGCTCCTGTGCTCACGCCTTGAGCGTGGGAGGGTCTCAAACAAATAAGAAAGACACTAGAACACTAGCGCCGGCTTTGCTGACTCCAAACTGTGTGCAATCCAGGCTTGGGTGGAATAGGGGTGGCGACGGCGCAAGGTGCGGGCATGCGGTTATTGTTCTATGCTCTGGTAGGAGCTGGACAGCCCCTATGGCCCCTGATACGGGCTAGGAAAACGGCAAGGGGCTAGGGGGTTGTGTTCGCCATTTAAGCGCTTATATAAGTCTCTGAACACGCGTTCCCCTCTATGTAAGGAAAATCTGCCATGTATAACGTAAACGAGTTGCTATGGCCTAATCAGCCAGGGAACATATCTCAAAGAAAGGACGTCCAGTCTGAGGGCGGTCTTTGGGATTTTTTCAAAATTGCCAATGAAAACAAATCTGGTGGAGATTTGTTGCTTGGCTTGGTCCTAAGGGAAACTGGCAATAGAGCGAAGGTCGTTCAACCCTATACTTCGGGGAAGCCAGGCTTCTCGAACAAGCCACTAGCACAGCCAGAGCTCTACACCCCTAACGAAGTCCAGGCAACCATGGCCTGGAAAAATGTTGTGGCGGCGGTAGTCATAGGACAACGGACGGGAGAGGAGAGCTATCAAGATTTCATCCTCAATTACGTGGTGCCCCGAAACGTAGTTGCATCCTGCGAAGACCAGCTAATCAATGGAACCGGAAGCGAGATCACGGGTTTGCTCCATACTGGCGACGAGGATTGTCTCACGCGAAATGAAGAACCGATAGATTTCTTACACAGGGCACTCAAAGAATACGCAAGCCGCGCAGGCCGCATGCCTACCCATATTGTACTTCCATACACGGAAATCTTGGCGCTGCTGGCTTCGGGGCAAAGAATGGCAAACGCCGCTCGGGGATTTCGAAACAAGTCGTTTGAGGTGTTTGGAGTACCGGTAATTGAATCAACTGCCATTCCGGAAAATCGTGGGTTGATTGTCGCAGCTGATGAAATCACTCTGGCCACATCCCCTGGTATGGAATGGGAGTTCGGACACAGGAACAAAGAGCTCGAATCATGCGGTTTATCGGCGATTATCCTTAAATGCCAGCTGGGTCTATTGATCAAGCGCCCGGAGGCAGTCGTACGGCTTAACTTCGATGGAACGCCCCTGCCCTCTCCGTCCTTGCTGAAGGCTTTAGCAAAGCCCGAGAGCGAATCCTAAGCGGGGCTTCAATAGATGAGCGACATCATTGCCTGGGAAGTTTCCAAGGCCCTTGCGAAGCTTCGCTTCAGCCTTGAGGAGGTCACAACAAAAAGGAATCTCCTTGAAAGCAAATCGGCAGATAATATAGATGCCGAAGCCCTCCTTCTACCTATTGAGAAAAGCCTCGACCAGGCTGAAGAAAATCTTTCGGCGCTGGAGGAGGCTTCTTCCTTCCATCTACTTTCAGCAGGGGCTGTTGCTGAGCTCAGGGCAAGGAGAACCGAGTTAGATGCCCTTAATTTATGGCATGCCCAGGAAGTTAATAAACTACCCGACACAAAGGTTAGGGCTTGGGTTGATCTTGGTCGCTTTGGGAAAATCGAACCCCTTGTCAAAGCAACAAGAGAAAGCACATCCAAAGAGATGCGGAAAAAATACATCAAGCGAATTGCGTTGAAGGCCTTCGAGATTTTTATAACGTGTTCGGCTGTTTTTGCAGCAGCAGGATTCTTTTCATAACCGCTAAGCACACACTCGCGCACGCCTAGCGCAAGACCGGTGGTGTCGGGGAAGACAAGCAGCAATGGATTGGAATCATGTAGTCTTCAATGCCATCTGGCCATGCTGGCATGCGGGTTGGGCCATCATCCTCGCCCTTTGCCTGAATACTATCTTGAGCAAGCGCCAACATCAACTAGAAACCTAGATATGGTTATCATATTTAGGCCCCAGCTAACTCAAGACTTCCATTTGTAAGTATTCTTGCAGACATCTCGGTAGTTCTGATCTAGCCTATCATGCATCAGAATAATCAAAGCTATTCTCCTCGCCATATCTGTGACATAGCGCCCTTCCTCTGTCTTCAGCTCTCTGCCCAATACCCTTTGTTCTCGATAGGACAGCCATTTCTTGATGACTTGATATCCTCCAATCCTATAGTGCCAGACCGCGCTCGGTATGCCACTCCAGTATGTTGTGTCATTTAAACGTACATTTGTTGCCTCTCCTAGACATCCGAAGCCTCTATCCGCAGCTATTCCCAACCTAACAAAACTGGCTTGCAGAGATTTCTCCTCTTTCTCATCCCAAGACCTGGACTTATGCTTTCCCTTTCCTAGAGAAACTCGCCCATCATCGCTCCTAGAACCCCAGCCCGCCTTTACCGCCTGGTCTTTGCCAATAAATAATCCAATGGCATCGAGGCCATCTAGCTCCTCCGCAAGAGTGCTGCCCAAGGGGGATAAAACATCTAGCAACGCGGCGATTTTCTTGCCAAGCCGAGCCGACGATTCAAGCTGCTCCTTGCTGTTTGGCAACGGTATGCGAATCCAGTCTATCGCCACCCCATCTTTATTCTCCTGCAGATAAAGTGGTGAATACCCTATTGCTAGGGAATGGTGATGCATGATACTTGCATCGTCCAGACTCTTCACGCTCAACCCTATTGCATCCAAATATTCCCTGGCTGGTTCAGCAAGATTGGATCTATCCTTCGGGGCAAGCGTATCACGGCCGCTTACATCCTTTGACGGTATGTACTTGGAGTGTCCTATTATGCAATCATCGTCCCCTACGCAGCTTGAGAATAGCAACGGTGCCCCCTCATCCCCGGTTGCCGCGGGTCTGGAAATAAGAAACCCACTATGGCTAGTGAGCTGCTCCCTTAGCTTGGGTCTATTGCGATTCCATAGCTTGGGAACATCTGCGTAGTACGCATGGCGCACGTCAAATGGGTGAAAAAGATAATGAATCATTGCTTCTGATTCATATTGATGAGAGGTCAGGGCTCGCCTTCTCACTTCCTCCGCCCTGTATTTTCCAGCAGCATCTTTTGTGAACCGAGGATGCTTCGCTTTAAGCTCCTCCCAAGGAATGCTCTTATTGAAATAATCCTGCATTCTTTTCTCCAGGGCTTGCCTGTCGATATCGATCAATAGACCTCTGCGATTCTCCATCATGCCATTCAGCGAATTAGTGCGGTAAAACTCTTTCAAGAATGGCCAGTTGCGGGATTTTTTTGAAACGCTCAATGGCCGGAGATTGAACCAGTTCCATTTCTTCGGGGACAGAACTTCGTATTGATCATTGAAATCTTTTGTCTGCAGACTGGCAAGTAGCTGCTTCCGGCGCTCGGAAGCTACTGGGTTATTTATGTCATCGCGGAACCGAACGATTTTATCGCTGCGCCCCCCCCCTTCATCAACAAACTAATGACCACACCCTGGCGAATACCCCCAGTGTAGCCGTCAAGACGAAAAATTGACTGGCTGGTTTTTTCGCCAGGCCTGCGATCTTTTCCATGCCGATTGGCTCCATGCATGTTCTCTATCCAAACCTTGTCAAACGTATCCAGCAAGTGCTTGCGCATCACTACATACGATCTCCCTATTGTCCAAGAGTGATTGGAGATGTAGGCAACAACCCCTTGCTCACGGTTGCTGATTTGCCTTTCCGCAATTCTGAAGAATTTAACGTAGGAATCGTTTATGCCATGTCTTTTTATGCCCCACTCTTCCCTTAGATTTTCCCGATAAGAATTTACTAGCCCCTTCTCCTCATCGGGGCTAGTACCTGCCGAGGAGTTGTAAGGAGGATTGCCCAAGACAACAATTATTTTCTTGTCGCGTTTAACCCCGTCCGCCTTCTCTCTCTCCTCGTCGATCTCGGGAAAGACCTGCGTCCTAGGTTTGCCGTCATCTCCCCATCCTGACAGGGAATTGGTTAAATAAATCGCAGCCCTTTCCTTTTGCTTGTAATCCATGGGCTCATTGAGTCCTGCAAGCAAACTTCCCACCCGCCAGTGCGCTATGATGAACGGCGCCGGCATAATCTCAAAGCCAAAGACACGTGTCTTAGCCGCTTCTTTGATCTCCTGCCCTACCAAATCATCCTTGTGCTTTGCTCTCATTGTCTCTGCGATCTTGTTCAGAACCCCTACCAAGTAGGCTCCCGTACCGCAGCAAGGATCCAAGACCCGTACACTTGGGTTGGCCAGGCCATCTTTGATACCCAGCTCTTCCCTCAAAACCTTGTCAACGCGCTCGACCATGTACTTTACGATTTCAGGCGGCGTGTACCAAACGCCCAGCTGCTTGCGCAGGACTGGGTCGAACTTGCTCAAGAAGAGCTCGTAGAAATTGTGGATCTCATTGCTTTGATCAAATCTGTCTAAAAAACATTGTTTATCAATGCGCGAGAGAGCATTGCCGGTTCGATCAAGCATCGGCTTGATACCCATTCCCCTTAAAATAGAAGGGGCGGCAATCATGTCAAACAAGGCCCGAATAGCCGGAATTGCTGGATAACAATCAGTATGGCACCAGTCAAAGGGCTTCTTTGTACCAGAGCGAGCCCAATCAACCCAGGCTGAGAAAATACCATAGAACAGGGTTTGTATAAGCGTGGATCGTAGAAAATGCTCGTCGCTCCTTTTGAATTTAATTCCCATCAATGCCTCTAACAAAGAACGGACGTAGACCGGAGTCTCTATCTTTTCCTGCTCGATGTGCATCAAAGCTTCGTGGGCATTGAAAGCCAGGGTCTCCGCGATTTCTTCGGGGTCGCACAGCTGTGTCGCACTCATCATAGCTTGCTTGAAGAATGTGGCAACCTTGGCTCCGTGCTGCTCTCCTGCTGATTTTGGCTTCTGAAGCATCTTCATAAACTGAGCTTCGCTACTAGACAGAATGCAACTGTAGGTTTCCGAATCAGCATCGGCACTTGCTGCCCTGATGAACCTGAACTCGCGAATGTTGGTTATCATTACGGCGCCGTATTGCTCAAGATATCTCTTCACTTGCGCGCTCTCCGCAAGCGTGTCAATGTCCTCCGACATTGATTTGACCTCGACTACGCCCCGATCTGGCGTTCTGGAATGGCTTCCCGACTTTGACCGATTGGTGCTGTCGCGTGAATGCAAAGCAAAGTCAGGCCGCCCAGCACCTGTGCTCGCTGGCTGGCTCACAGCGACAACTGCTGGCTTCAACTCACTGCCCAACTCGTTACACAGCGCCTCAATAGCCGCATAAAAGGACATCTCCGGCGAAGGTCTGCCAGTGCTGACGATTGCTGCTATGCGCTGAAAATATCTGGTAAGGATTGGATTAGCCTTGCTTTTGGATGGCATCCGAATCTTGCTCCTAGTTCCGTTCGATATGGCCATTTTACATTAAATACCATAAATTCTATACCTCTTATACCCGCACCGGCGGCTGGGCTAGGTGCGCTCTATGGCCAGGCCAGCTGTCTCGGACAGGATCTAGGGGCAGCGCCGGGATCTGATGGCAAGCTAGGAATAGCGACGGCGCAGGTACGGGCAGGCGGCGATTGATTTCTAAGCCCTGTGAAGGCTGAACAACCCCCATACCCCCTGATAAAGGCTAGGGAAGCGGCAACGAGCTGGGGCTTGATCCTCTGCATCGCTTATAATGCCTATGTCCTGCTCCCCCTGACCAGGACAAGCCAACCATGATCAGAAGTCCCGACGAGTTCTACTTCTTCGTCACTCGCAACCTAGGGTTTGACCTGCCCGAGGTTGTGCCTCAAGAAGAACACATAGAGACTCAGCCGGGTCTCCCGAAGTTAGTCGATGCCGTCCAGTCGCTCTGGCCTGACCAAGGTTTGTTGCTCGGCCTATGCCAGCCACTCACCTGGGACGTAGACCGCGACGGCAGGGACATCGTTGTTTTCCCTGAGGCAAGGCAACCCGGCTCCTCAAACACAGCAAGGACCCCGCAAGAAGCCAGGGTGCCCCTGACGAAGCATGAGCTTGTTGCTGCGACAGTCATCGAATCTCAAGCCGAGGATGAGGGCCACGAGAGTATGGTTTATGCGGGGGTGGCCAAAAGCATAGCGGCATACTGCGAAGACCAGCTAATCAATGGAGACGGAAGCAAGATCACGGGATTGCTCGAGCTTGGCGGCGCCACCTCTATAACAAAAGGCCCGAGGGAAAGCCGGGAGGATTTCTACAGCCGCGCCCTCGAGGAGTACGCCAGCAGCGCAGGCCGCAAGCCAACCCATATTGTGCTTTCGAACAGCGAGAGATTTAAGTGGCATGCGGAAAAAGTAAGCGGGCACCCCGCTCATGGCTTCCCGCGCAATCTGCTTGAAGTGCCAATCGTAACATTGGATTGTGTTCCAGCAGATCGTGGATTAATCGTCGCGGCTGATGACATCGTTATGGCCTCATCCCCTATGGAGTGGAAGCTTGGATATAAGAATGATGAACTTAGCGCCAAGGGTCAATCGCAAGTTATTGTCAGCTTCGAAATGGGCCTGGCAATCAAAAACCCGGAGGCAATTGCGCAGCTTATCTTAGAGGACAAACAAGGCTAGGTATCTTATTCGCCCTTGATGAAGGTCGGGGAAGCAACAACAAGCCCAAGCTTGTTTACTATTTGAACGCTTATGTAAGCCCCTGGGCACCCACCCACCTCACTTCACACCAGGAAATCAACCATGAGCGAAAACTTCCCTGACTTCTTTGCCATCCTCACCCAAAAACTAGGGCTTAAACTGCCAGGGAACGTCTCCCAAGGAACATCCATAAAGTCCGAGGGAAGCCTTCAAGATTTCATCAAAGCTCCCCGGGCGCCCCTTCTCAATCGAGTTTTGTTGCTCGATCTAGTCCAGCCACGCTTATGCCACAAGGAGGCGGGCAGCGAGGTGAAGGAGATTGTGGGGCCTTATACCTTTGGAAAGCCTGGCTTTTCGAACGTACTGCCAGACACATATGCAACTAGAGTAGCCAAGGCATCCATAGTTGAGCGCGAGGTTGTTGCCACAATGATCAAAAGCAAAAATGCGCAGGATAAAGATGATATGCGCCATATCATTAATGAAAATATTGTTCCAGACGTGCTGGCGGATTGCGAAGACCAGCTGATAAATGGACACAAAAATGGAATTGAAGGCCTGATTCAAGATGGCGATTTCTCTTTTATGGAAAGAGAAGAGAATCAAAGTAGATTGGATTTCTACTTTCTTGCACTCAAGAAATATGCAAGCGCCGCAGGACGGGCACCAACTCATATCGCCCTTCCATTCAGGGAGATTCTGCAGTTGCTAGAGGAGCAGCAAAATAATGTTGGGGCTTGCCTGGGGCAAACTGGATTTCCTAACAAGCTGTTGGGGATACCGGTTATAATATCTAATGCTCTTCCAGAGGATCGGGGATTGATTCTCGCGACCAATGACATTGTTTTGCTCTCCTCTCCTGGCCTGGAATGGATTTTCGGATATGAAGAGTACAAAATCAATATTCGCAATCAAGCGAAGGTTGCGGTTAAATACAAGATGGGTGTACTAATCAAACAACTGAAGACAACCATGCGGCTTGGCTTGGAGAGAACTAAAGGCTGAAGGCTCCGATTCTTAATTGAGGGTTTATATCCTTAGCTTGGCAGTTAGACGTCCCTTTGTCTGGACTGGTAGGTATGGGATGCTAGATAAAGGAAACGCCCAAACTTTCTCTCATCTAGGGAGAATGTATGGCATGTCTGCCGCCTAGGAAGCAACTACCATCCTCATAAGTCGTCTCGCAAAAGCCGGCGATAAACCTCAGCCAAAATCTTAGCATCCTCCAAGGCATTGTGTTTCCCGCGTGGGGGCAACCCTGCGCGCTCTATCAAGGCATCTAGGGTATTTTTCTGACCAGGAAAGAAATCGCGAGCTATATCCACCGTGTCTATGAATTCAAGGACGGCATCATCTAGATGAGGCTTGTCAGCCATTTCCAACTCGTGGTCAACAAAAGGAAAATCGAAACCCTCTCCATAGTGCGCATAAATTGTCACGTTTTCACAGAGCTTGAGCAGATCATCGGCTATCTCTTTGAAGGTCGGCTTGCCCTTCAAATCATCTAGCGTCAAACCGTTGATTTTAGTTGCATCCGCCGGCACATCGCGCTCGGGATTGATGAGCCAGTAGTAATCCTTTCCGGTGCTCGGCACCAGGTTGTCGTCCGGGTAAACCACTGCTCCGATTGAGATGATGCGGTGGCCAGCCATAAATTTGAGACCGGTGGTCTCGATGTCGAAGAAGATGTGATTAAACATGCGCAATTCCTGATTATAAGTACCGCGAATGCCTCATTCTACTATATGCTAGCCGTCTTGCCTTAGAATTTAGGGGGAATATAAAGAACTGAACTCATCAAGGCGGGGAAGCACAACCTCTAGGCCAGCTAGCTGCTTAGTTAGATATATAATCTCTTATGAAAAATATGTAAGTGAGCCGGGAGATCCGGCGCACCTGGGAAAGATGATGGCTAAGAAAACTTCTGCGAAACATAGGTTCTCAATCTATCTGCTCAAGAAAGGCTGCAAGCCCGAGAAAGCGATAAAGAGCGGGCGGCTTGCCAAGCGCAAGTCCTCTCCTCTGCCCAAAGGCTCCCTGCTGCACTTCTCCTCTCATCAATCAGATCTTCCCTGGTGGGTGAAATATCTAAAGCTTAGTGTCAAGCCCTCTAGAGCCAATTCCGCCCTCGCTTTCATAACAACGGGCAGACGCTGTTTCGCCCTGGCCTTCGGCTACGCCCGCTCTAATCTGGAGGAAGCATACTGTGAAAGCGATTTTGGCTTTCGCGTTGCCTTGAACAGCGTAGATCCTGACAAATTACGGGCCTGTGACATACTTGTCCCTGGCACTGCTCTCAGGATGAAAGCCCAAGCACCGAACTATACCAGCCTTGGTTTCTTCGGCCTCGATCAAGAAGATCATATATGGAGCGCCTTCGCTGGACTCGTGAAGGAAGAACACTCTAAACTCTTCAGCCGTATCTCTAGTGGCCGGAATTGCCTGCGCTGCACCACTGATATAAAAGCCGAAGAGCTGAACAAGCTGCTGAAAACATTGCTGAAATGCTATGAAAGCAAAGACTATAGGAAATCCTTTCCAAACATGGATAAGATCAGGCCCGTACTCCCATCTAGCAACAAAGAGAAGCTTCTATGCGAAAAGTTAGAGGTGGCTCTGGGGGAAGAAAGCGATGAGGTCATGCTAACCATACCCGAAATTGTTGATGATGATCGGTTTGAGAAGGCCTGCCTGAATGGCGAAAGAGATATGGCAAAAGATGATGTTTCTATTGATTTATACTATGAGTACGTCAATAAGTACAGCGAACATCAGTTTAAAGCAGGCCAGCACAATCTCCAGTCGCTATGGCTTCTCGACTCAGAGGGAAAGCAGTGCAGGAAATATTCACTTTATGAGTGTTTCGTTTTCGAAGCAACTTTGGAGAAAGAAACATTCATATTGAACGAAGGTAAATGGTATCGCGTTGACAAAGGCCTTGTTTCGAAAGTTTCCAAACTCCTGAAAGAACACCACAAAAAAATTGTCAATCTTCCCTGCTATAAAGGCCCAGAACGAAAGTATAATAAAAAGGCCGCGAAGGAATGTGGCTATTTGTGCCTTGATCAGAAAAATATACTCAAGTCTTCGTGGGATAGATTAGAGCCTTGTGATTTATTTACAGAGACATCTAGGCGTACGCCCACTCTGGTTCATGTAAAAAACCCTCAGTCCGCAAGAGACTATAGCCATCTGTTTAACCAGGGCATTAACTCGGCGCGAACTATTCTATTTGAAGAAAGTTCCCTTGAGAAGATGAATACTCTCATCGAAAAAAGCTACAATAAGATTGATCGGGACAAAGGATTGAGGGTGGTTTATGCAATTGCTGTCTCTAACAATGAAAGGAGGGAAGGTCTCCCTATTCCATTTTTCTCGCAACTGAGCTTGTACACTATTCTTCGAGAATATGGGATTAATAAAGTTGATGTGTATTTTCAGTTCATTGAAAAGAAAAAGTGAAGCCTTTCAGAATGAAGGAACTCTTACCATTTCCCCCGGCAACATAAAATCCGCCCTGTGACCGCTTCCCCACGCCGCCCCGCGCCCGCGCCCATGCACCGCCTGGTGCTCGGGGACGCGCTCAAGAAGCGGTACGTCGCCAAGGAGAGCGTCGACCTGATCGTCACCAGCCCGCCCTACAACGTCGGCATGCCCTACTCGGGCGCCGCCCGCGACGATGCCATGAGCCTCCGCCGCTACGAGCGGTTCACCCGCGCCTGGATGGGCAACTGCCTGTTCTGGGCCCGCGACACCGGCCGCCTGTGCGTCAACGTCTCGATCGACAAGAACAAGCACGGCAAGCAGCCGCTGGCCGCCGACATCACCCGCATCGGCCTGGAGCTCGGCTGGCAGTACCACGCCACCATCATCTGGAACGAGGGCAACATCTCGCGCCGCACCGCCTGGGGCAGCTGGCGCTCCGCCAGCGCCCCGCACGTGATCGCTCCGGTCGAGGTGATCATCGTCTTCTACAAGGGGGCCTGGAAGCGCCAGCGGCCGGGCCCCAACGACATCACCGCCGCGGAGTTCAAGGAATGGGTGTTCGGCTCCTGGTCCTTCAACGGCGAGAGCGGCAAGCGGGTGGGCCACGAGGCCCCCTTCCCGCGCGAGCTGCCCAAGCGCTGCATCAAGCTGTTCTCCTTCGTGGGCGACACCGTCTTCGACCCGTTCGTCGGCTCCGGTACTACCATGATCGAGGCCGCGGCCAACAACCGGGTGGCCGTAGGCCTGGAGAAGGAACGGGCTTATTGTAAACTTACCCGAGAGAGGTTTCAGCGGGAATGCAATCTCATATTGAAGAACTCCTCAAGGGGGGGGGCAGCGGAGGCAATCTACCGTTCAATGCTGGACCGCATCAGCGGTTTCGACAAGCCTTCACAACTCATAAAGGAAGGGTACGGAATGTACAAGGAGGATTTTCCCTCCAAACCCTCGATCAACGGGCGCATTTTCGAGCTGCTGGTCTGTGAGGCACTGGCCCACAGCAAGATCATTCCCTTCTACTACCAGGCTGAGTTCGCTCTCGTACCACGCGTGTCTTTTGACGTCGTGCTGTATGAAATGAATAGGCCCGTCATACTGTCTCTCAAAACAACTCTTCGGGAGCGCTACCGGCAAGCTGAACTGGAAGGCACCTTGCTGAAACAGGTGTACCGCCACGCCGAGAGCCATCTTATCACTCTCAGCGATGAGTGCGTCGCAGTCCAGCACAAGATTGACAGCGATGATATCTATGGTCTCACTTCCTGCATGCGCGGCGACTTGTCCGACTTTGACGCTCTAGTCAACGAGCTGAAAAACCGCAATTTTGGACAAGCAAAGCCCATTGTTCCCCTTCTCCGGGGACAGCAAGTTAATGGATCTGCGCACTAGCTGAAAAATCCGAATCAGCAACAGCACTTATTAGCTAATATCTGACCGCCAATTAAAATAATACTATTATGGATGAACAAGATAAGCCAATCGAAAAGCGCATTGAATCCTGGAATTGCAGTTTTGGTAGAAGGGCGTACATGTTTCGTGGCCAAAGCATCAGCGACTGGCCTGTAACCTCCACTCTATGCCGTGCCTTCTGCAAGAGCGACAGGGCAAAAAGCTTGTCGTCCCTCGAAAAAAGCATCTTGACTGAGGCTCAGTACAGAATCTGGCCACACACACCGAAACTCGAGGCCTTCGCTGAGCTTCAGCATATGGGCGGCATGTCTAACTACATAGACTTTACAAGCAACGTTCATGTTGCTGTATATTATGCTTGTGCGCATAATCTTCACGAAGATGGGGCAGTATATTTCCTCAAATCTCAGGAATTGCCGGCACTATATCCTTTTGAGTTTGGGGCTGGATTCTGTGAAGAATCCGAAATGGCTGCTGACAAACATAATTCAGATTTGACAGTTGCTTTTCCTGGCATCAACCCGGTCAATTTTAGCCGCGTGGTCATGCAAGAAAGTGTCTTTATACAAGCCAAGAAGGGTTATATCGACCTTGATAAATTCTACAAGAAAGAACTGATCAAGGCTAAAGATAAGCAAGCCGCACTAACTCATGTGAAAAAACAGGCCCTGTTAGCAGGACAGGACCTATTTGGAGACGTTATAGCATTGGTGGAACAAGATAGCCTCTTTGAGCCCAGATACAAGCCGAAAGGATATATGCAGCTCAAACTCAATCAATATGATGATTTGAAAGAAGAGGCTGAGTTCTGGAAATCCTGTATTATCAACATCCCTCAAATAAATTGCCTGCTCATGAAGGAAGTGGCGCATCTTGGCTACCCGCATTACCGTCTAGGTCGTATAAGCTATAGTCGAGGCAATTATGAAAAGGCGGAAATCGAATTTCTTGAAGCATTAGACAAGGGATGCCGTGAGCCAGTTCGGTCTAAAGCACATGTTAATCTTGCCAGCACTTATTTGCGGCTTGGGCGGCACCAAGAGGCCTTGAGCCGCCTGAAAGAAGTAAATCACTACAATTATGAAGAAATTTGCCACTTCATGGCCGCAGAGGCGCACTTTCGGATGAAGAACTATCAGGAGGCTCGGGAGAGGATTGATAAGGCAGTAGATATGAATCGGTACAAATTAACTTACCTTCGTCTAAAAGTTGCTGTCGCATTTAAATTAGATTTATTCGCAGAGGCCAGGGAATACGCCAATCTTTATATGGAGTACTGTCCTTGCGACAGACAAATTTTTGACATTCGTGAGAAAGCGAAGGCGGCCATGTAACTAACCACAAATCTTCCTAGCTCCTAGCGACATGCTCTTTAGGGCGGATTAGAGATAATCCCTTCAAAACACCAGCGAACCGCATGCACCAATCTCGGCCAGGACGTGTCCTGTTATCTGCCGCAGCTGCTCAAGCGGGCTTGACAAGCGGCGCAGCCGTCTCTCTGCCTATGTCTCGCCGAGTGGTTGCTACCCTCGAACTAGACGCAACACTGCGGGCGGGGCCAGGGCCGGCAAATGGGTTCCGGCCGGGGCGTGGCTCGCTGCCCACTCAAGGATCTTGGTGCGCGTTAGCAGAGGCATCTAACTTGAATGATCCCTTGAACTCCAACGACCCTTTAAGGGCTAGAGGCGGCAAGATGAACACAAGGACAGGATGCTTTAAGAGATACCCAATCAGCGCGCACAGAATCAAGCATTGCAACCACTTAGGTAGCTTTTGCCAAAATCGCCTCACTCCCTTAGGCATAGAGAGCATGCGCAAGCGCAGAGATTCAATCAATCTGCCCCACTCACAGCGAAGCGACTTCCCGCTGTTATTTGCTGGATAATCCGTGGCCCAGGGCGGTGCCCACCCACGCAATCTAGCAAGCCAGTTGCCTAGGATGGCACGCCTGGCATTAGTTGGAGATTGGCAGTTCTTGGGCATGGGACAGAGTCTATGACACACGGTCTGCGTTTTTGCGGTCCAGCTCCCAATAGGCCGCAGACCCGCCGTATTTAGTGGAGCCCGAATCGTTGACCTTGATTCTCTCGCAACGCAGAGCGGTCTCCAATAACCGAACGTGCCGGGCACCCACGCTTGTGGCCAACAGAGGATATAAGCAGATGGCATCAAACTCTCGCCCATTAGGTTTCTGTAGCCGCAATCTAGGCCTCGCCGGCCGTAGAATGGCCCGGCCGACCCTATCTGACGGCCTAGCCCACCGCGTCTGGGCACCTGACAGTACCCGTCACCACTGCGCTATCCCGGCGGCAAATTGCGGACATCCCTGACATCAAGAGCGACAGGCACGAGGTTGGCGACCTCAACAGGAGCCAGCTGATTGGGAGTCTGTACGCCGACTAAATCAAGTTGGAGCCTTCAATCTGAGCCAATCTCTGTGCCGGGACGATCGCCTGCACCTGCCTACCTATCTCACCGAGGCAGAGGAAAAGATGGAGTTCAACTCAACTGCGCCGCTTCTCTCCTCCTGACAGCTGGCCCTCTATCGTACAGCTATCTTCCCCGGGAGAGAGCGCATGGCCTTTGTCAGGCAGCGAGCGCGGCTGGCGATAACAATAAAGCAAGAAAAACAATGATTTAGAGGTGGAGGGCTTGGGTTTTTGCCCGAGTTGGCATACAACAGCTATAAAATACCTTATCAAGGCTTCCTCTATGATAGACAAGGCAACCATGGCTGCGAGATTCGGCCAACCTCTGGATCGGGATGACCTTTCCCAGGCATTCCAGCGGCGTTGTGAGGACCTGACCTCATTCATCGGGCAATTCCAGGGCTGCGGGCTGCCCAATCGGGATTTGCTGATCCAGCAGCTCGGGCTGCTCCCGCTGGGATTGTTCGAGGGCCCCGACGACAGCATTGTCGAGCGGACCGTCTCTTCCACCATTCCGAGCAGGTACACGGAAGAAGCCACCTTCGCCGATTTTGTCGTGCGCAACACGCTTGACAACTTGATTTCCGACCTGGAAAATCAACTTATCAATGGCGAGGAAGGCAATGGCAGCATCCAAGGCCTTCTCTCCTATTCGCACACCACTGCGCTCCAAAGAAATGGGGAGGGCGTGCTGCGGTTCTAGGAATCTGCGATCAACGAATACCTGAGTCAAAGCAATGGCCAGGTCTCGAATGGATCGTCTTCACATGACCACGTGATTATGCTGCCGCGCGAGGAAAAGCTCCGGATCGTAGAAGACCAGCAAGAATTGGGCGGTTTGCGCATCCTGTCCTCGGACTTTTTGCCGAAAGGACATGGATTGGTTTTCGATGCCTCAGACTTCCGGTTGCTCGTTGATCCGCACTTGGAATGGGAAATCGACAAAGAACGGACGAGCCATCCGATTCTTGTTCGCTACCATGCGGGCACTAATACTAGACAGGCGAAAGCGCTTGTCTTGCAGGTCAACTACTAGGCGCACCCATCGATGCCAAGCTCGCGGGTACTGGAACGCATCTGGAGCAGGGCTGCTTCGTGCTCCTCGGCAACCAAGCCGAGCGCCGATCTTCCCAGGCTGAGAAACGGCACCTTGGCTTATATCTCTATAGTATTCCCCTGAAGCGAAACTATAGTGTCTGGGTTTGCGAAAGTAGAGAGCATCATCGCTGGCTAGCCGGAAAATTTGGCTATTAAACGAAATTTTGGCCAAAGTCTCAAGATCCACATATTTCCAAGCTTCTCGAAATTGCTAGTATGGCAATAGTTCTCTTATTCTAGAGGTTTTGGCTAGAACTGTATATAATCCCCCTCGAAGGCTTGCACAGCTCCTGGTTTCTATTGCAGCCACCAGGCTTGTTTTTTGTTTATTTTTCCATCTAGCGTTGCCCAGAAATCTTTGTTTTCTTTTAGAATCTCGGTGGGATTCATGCTATGGAAGAAATCCATTCCTAAGAATGTCTTGATGTTAGGTTGGGGCTCATCACCGGCTTTGGGATTGAACTTCCTGTACAATCTTTGCAGGGAGATTTTCCTGTTGCTTCCGTCATCACCCTCAAGCGAGTATTTATCAAAGGCATGATGGAAGTTGTAGTATGCTGCTTTGGCAAATTTTTCGAGATCTAGGCGAATTTTTGCTTGTGCCAAGGTGTACCCTCTGGGCGGAAACGGCTCTCGGTTTTTGCTTTCATCTTTGAGGCGTTCCAAACATTTTCCCGCCTTGTCTAGATTATTATCATAAATTGTTTGTAAGTAGACATCAGCATTTGCAGCAGCAACATTCGTCCAGAAACTGGCCTCGTAGGCAAGTCGGAGATTGTGATCTAACTCTTGGCTTAGCACTTCCTTGCTAGTCTTGGGTTCGTTGCTGGCGGCCTGTTTTTTCTTCTTATCCTTGCCGGGCCCATCCCAGACACCATTATGAAATAAAAAACTCTCCCCTCCTCCACAAAATGCGGCAATGGCTTGCTCGAACCTTTCTCGGAACCCTTCTAGATCGGTTTTGCTTATGGCGCCCTCCCCTTCCAAGCCCGCATCCAAACTAATGGCGTAAGAGAGCTGCTTGCGTGCCTTTCCTATCCAGCCCTCAGCAGCAAAAATGAGCCCTGCTTGCGCTATTGTGAACTCGTCCTGCGGCAAGGGGAACGGGGATATGCTCTGCTGTTGCAGGCGTTGCAGATGTTCATCTGCACGACCGAGAAGATTTTGGTGCGGAGCAGCTAGGGCGAATTCATACGCCATGTAGCTAGCATTGCATACTAGCAGAAAATTATCTTCCAGTTCCTGGTCTGTCACTTCCCAGCCAAGGTCCTTGCACGGACCGAACTCGTTGCTGTCTTCCTTGTTCTCCATGGGCTTATTATATCCTATCTGGCCTTAACAAAACAAATCTGCTCTGTGGTCAGCGCCGCCCACCGCCCTGCCCCAGCTACCTGTCCGACACCGACACCCGTGCGTCTCCTGGTGTTTGGGAACACACTGAAGAAGCGGTGCGGTGCTAAAGAAGGCGTTGATCTAACCGATTCTAGCCCCCCCCCCAAGCGTCGCAGGCCTTGCTCGGACCACCCGCGACAATACCAAAGGTTCGCGTCGCTACGGACGCCTCCTCATCTGCGGACAAGCAGTTGCCCGCCCGAACCTTCAGCTGCCCACGCATAGCATACACAACTGTTGTCCCTGGCCGTCCGCTGACCTTTATGCGGGCAACGCCCTTGATAGTCCCGGATAATCATATAATGCCCGTGTTTTCACCCCACATCATTGGAAGCAATGTTTCAATCAGTCGAACAGGAGGTCCAATGGCTGGAGGAGCGCTTCCCTAGCAACCTCTACCTCTGTCGTGGCCAGTCGGAAATCTATCCCTCTGAAAATCGCGTTTTCTCTACCTTGGCTCGCAGCTTGCTCGTGGAACAAAGAGATAGCTTGGGCATCCAGGAACCAGGAGCCTTGCTCCGTGAGCTTCCTTCTCGCCTGAGCATCCGGGAACTACAAATCTTGCTCCGCGCACTTCCTTCCTACTCGCCGCATACGCAGGAGATCGAAATCATGGCCGACCTGCGCCATCTCGAGAAAGACACCAATCTCATCGACTTCACAAGGAATATTCTCGTTGCCCTGTTTTTCGCTTGCTATGAAAACCACGAAAAGAAGGGCCAATTGTTGTTCCTGCCGATTGATAGAGGAAGGCCGGCTTGCGCCCGGGACTACGATCGAGCCACCTTGTTCCGTTCGCGTCAGCCAGGCGATATAAGGCTTTTCCAGGATTTCCACACAGAGAGGAACGTAACACGCTCTGTTCCGCAGAGCAACGTCTTGGTGCACTCTGCGTCCGGCTATATCGATTTTGAGAAAAAAGAAACTCACTGTATACCAGCAGCGCGCAAGCCAGATATTCTTAAATACTTGGGTGAGCAAAAGCCTTCTATCACAAAATCTTATCTGCTTTCCATTATTCCTGCGCTTGATAATCCTAACTCGGGAGGAGCCGAACCGCTAGAGGGTTTAGAAGGCAAACTGGGAGATTTAGTACTGCATCGCTCCGATCTCTTGCAGCAAGACGACGATGGCTACAACAAAGGCAAGGAGCTATTCTTTCACGGCCATTATGCCAAAGCCGCGAACCATTTCCTGGCTGTGCTAGAAAAACGAGGCGCGGCAAGCCTGGACGTTGGTTTTCATCGTTTCTTGAGCAGCGCCTTGTTGCGCGTAGGGCGGCACCAGAATGCTCTTGAAGCACTAGCAAGAATACCGAGGGAAAAATGGACGGATGAAGACCTTTTCATGGCGGCGCTAAGCAAGCAAGGGTCGGGGAATTTATCTGGCGCGCTAGCTGACATGATTAGAGCCATAACTAAAAATCATTTCAAATCTAATTATTACATTGCCTTGATGCGAATCGCCGAACAAGCGAATAGGAAAGATATCTCGCTTTTAGCGAAGCAAAGACGTAAGAAATTCTTTCACAGCAAACACGGCAAGGACAGCCCTATAGTGCCTGTGGAATAGGCCGGCCGATGCTCTCTCCTAGACTGCATCAGCCTCGAGATCGCCTGCGCTGATACCGACAACCTGGACGTCCCAATCTTGGCGAACCAGCTGTCCACGGACAGCACACCGCATCTATGCACCTCCCACCCCTACTACACAGCGCCCTTGGCGGGGCGCGGTGCTCTCTATGTCCATGCCAACTATATCAAGCGGGAACTAGGAGCAAAGCCGTGGAATCTGACTGCAGGCTAAGATTGATAGCAGACAAGAGGCCAAGATTATTATTAATTAGCTCTGCAGGAGTTGCGGTGAGAGAAGCAGGATTCATCAATGTCCTTGGTGAGCGGAACAACTGAAGCTCGTCTTGTCAAACATTGGCTGGCGTCCGTTTCCCGCTAACCAGAGCGCGGATCCATTTATGATCCACGTCGGGGCTTGCTGGTGCGGTTCCCTCTCCCCTTCGTCTCCGGGCATGCAGGCGTGCCCCTCATGGGACATCCAGCACACAAATGGCAGCCTGTGCCTGCTTTCTTACTGGCAGGCAGCGAGGAAAAATCACTTATCCATTCGCTCTTTCTATCGATGTGGTCAGCAATCTTATTGACGCTTCTAATCACGCGCATCTCGTCATTGTCTGTGATTTTGCATTCATAGGAACGTGCTTGAGCCGGGGCGCCGGGGGTAGCAGGGCGCAAAACTACAACTTCATCCGCGGCCCGTGACACATTCTCGAATCCTGGCGTAGCCATCATAATCATTCGATAGGCCGTAAGCTGCAAGATAGGAGAGGTTTGCTTGATCTTCCCCCTAGTCTTTACCTCCTTCAGCCGCCACTGCTCTTCTCTGCTAACTAACCAGTCCGGCCTGCCGAGCAGAGACGCGCGGTTGCTGATCATCATCTCTTTAGTTGCAAACCCTTCCAGGCTGTTGTCGACAGGCAGCTTCCCGTCCCATGAATCAAGCAGTCCCTCGTCACGCAGCGTCCGCATCATTTCCACTACGGCCTCCAGGCACAAGCGTCTCTGCTCCGCTTCCAAGCTCGGCATCTCTTCGCGCAGAATGTACCTAGCCCGGCCAATTATTTTCTGATTGTTGCGAATTATTGGCAGGCAACCGTGCAAGGCTTCCCCAATGACTCTACGGATAGTTGTCTTATCCGGCTGTACTTTCTTTTGACTTCTGCCGTACGGCTTTCCTAGCGAAGAGAGCATCGCTCCGCGGTTCTTGGACCCTAGGTAGTGGCGCTCGCACTCAACGAAGTTGTCGAGATCGCTAGCGTCAATCTTGTGGCGGCGCTTGGGGTTGCGTCGCCGTCCTTTCTGGCCGCCTACAAGTTCGACTACCTTGTCCTTGGCCTGAGCGACGGGAATGCGACGATCGATCAGGGCGTGGATAACCGCATCGGCCTCCGGTGAACTGCGTGTGAACAGCATTCCTTGCAGCCATCGGCAGGCTCGCTTGCCCGCCGTCATTGGATCGGCCGCGTTGCGTATGTCGTGCAGCAGCCGCTCAACCGGCGGAACAAATTTGGCGTGTTCGTCCTTCGGAGTGTCGTACTTGATCTTGCTCATGGTCTTTATCCTTCAGTGAATTCCGGCAGTATTCTCCTTTATATAAGTCCTGATTCACCCCTTCACAACCCCCTGGCCCCATCTCCAGCCTTGAGGGCCTCCAGCTAGTCCTCCATCGGCCGTAGAATGGCCCGGCCGATGCTCCGCGCCCCCCCCCATCTGACGGCCTAGCCCGCCGCGCCCGGGCGCCTGACAGCACCCGCTCGCCGCTGCGCTATCCCGGCGGCAAGTCGCGGGCGGCGAAGCTGATCCGGGAGTACATCCCCGCCGAGACCACCGCCCTCGCCGCGCCCTTCCTCGGCGGCGGCAGCCTCGAGCTCGCCTGCGCCGCCGCCGGCATGCGGGTGTATGGCTCGGACGCCTTCGCCCCGCTGGTCGCGTTCTGGCGCCAGGCGCTCGCCCAGCCGCAGCAGCTGGCCGACCGGGTCGCCGCCTACCACCCGCTGAGCAAGCCGGACTTCTACGTCCTACAGGCCAGCCTCGCCGGTCTCGACGATCCCCTCGAGCAGGCGGCAGCCTTCTTCGTGCTCAACCGCGCCTCGTTCTCCGGGACCACCCTGTCGGGCGGCATGTCGCCGGGACACGGCCGCTTCAACCCCGCCGCCATCGGCCGGCTGCGGGCCTTCCGCGCCCGCAACCTCCGGGTACGGCGGGCCGACTACCGCACCGCCATCCGCGCCCATGCCGACAAGCTGCTGTACCTCGACCCGCCCTACGCCACCGGCGGCAAGCTCTACGGTACCAAGGGCGACATGCACGAGGGCTTCGACCACGCCGAGCTCGCGGCGCTGCTGAAACAGCGCCGCCGCTGGATCCTCTCCTACAACCAAAGCGAGCTGATCGAGCGCCTGTACGCCGGCTACGACATCATCGAGCCCCAGTGGAGCTACGGCATGAACGGAGACAAGCGATCCAAGGAGGTACTAATCATATGCCTATGAACAAACTAAGTCAGACCGCCCGAGGCAGGACCTGGGAATACGCCATGGCGCAGGAACTCGCTGCTGCCCTGTTCCTGGACCCAGGCATCCAGAAGCGGCTCCAGGCGAGCGACCAGCACACCGCCTACCAGTCACTATCAGCCGACGCACAAGAGAGCCTGAGGAAGGCGGCGCAGGCGGCCGTGTCCTTCCTGCTCCAGAACGAACCCGAGCTTGCTCAAGCCCAGCAAATCTCCTTCCAGAGCGGGTCCGCCAGGCATGCCGGCGATGTCAGGGACATCCTAGTGCAGACCTCGCAGAGCACTATCGGCCTTGCCGCCAAACACGGGCACACTGCCTTGAAACATCCTCGCTTGTCCGGCAAACGGGACTTTGGATTCAAGTGGTACGGCGTGCCCTGGTCCAAGCAATATCAGAGAAGCGTGAAGGATGTGTTTGCCGAGCTTTCCAGACGGCGAGAAAAGCAGTGGAAACCTGACGATCCGTTCAAGCACAAGGCCTCGCAGGTGGTGCTAAAGGCCTTCAGGGAAGAGATCAAAAGCCAGGCCCGGGCAAGGGAAATGATGAGGTACCTGCTGGGCGAGCACGATTTCTACAGGATTGTCAAGCATAAGAGCAATGTCGCGGTGGAATCATTCAATATGGACGCTTCGCTAGGATGGGGCAAACGACTGGAATTGCCCAGCCGGATTATCGAAGTGGAGGTGGAGACAGCAGCTAACGCTACTGTGACGATTGCCTTGGATAAGGGATGGGCGCTATCCTTGCGCCTACACACCGCATTGGGCAAGGCCGAAGCCTCGCTGAAGTTCGATGTGCAGCTGCGAGGCGCTCCTCCCTCCCTGTCGCGGCACCAGATTCCCTTGGGCTAGGTAGCCATCGAGAGAGGGCGCTGCCGCCTATGATTGCGGCGCTTCTGCCAGCCCCGTAATCAATTTGGCATCCTCTGTCCCTTTCTGCAGGGCTTTTGCGTTGATCCTTTCAACAGCGTTGACCAACGCAATTTGGTTGAATCTGGTGCGCTGCTCAAGAGAGTTATGCAACTTCTCAAGGCGTGCGATGCGCTCCTCCATCTCGCGGTTGATTGCCACAAGATCCTCGATTTCGTTAGACATAGCTACACCTCCGCGCAGATGGATGTGTAATTATACGATTTTAGCATGTAAACCTTGCTCGTACCCTAGCCTATAAATTGGCCTTTTCTGATTCCGAGACCTTGGGTCATATAATTCCCCCGGCATCTCTTGAAAGCAATGACCCAATCAGTCGAGGAGGAAATCCAGAAGTTGGAGGAGCGCTTCCCCAGCTATCTCTACCTGTATCGGGGGCAGTCGATGATTTATCCTGAGCAGGAGACTTGGGTTCCCTCCACCTTGGCTCGCATTCTGCCCGCAGGGGAGGTCGAGGACTTGTTCGCACTGGAGAAGAAAATCCTGCGCGGTGCGGCTTCCTTCTACTCGCCACACACGCAAAATATCGAGATCATGGCCGACCTGCGCCATCTCCACGGCCCAGCCAACCTCATCGATTTCACCAGGGATCTTCGCATTGCCCTGTTCTTCGCCTGCTTGGAAGAACCGGAACAGGACGGCAAGCTGTTTTTCCTGCGGACTAAAAGGGGGAGGTTTTCCCATGGCTGGGGCCGCAGATTTTCCTCGTCTGACAAATCCCAGGTGGGCGACATAAGAATCTTCCGGGATTTCCACATATCGAGCAACGCCAAGCGCGCTATTCGGCAAAGCGGCGTCTTAGTGCGTCCACTATCCGGCCATATCGATTTCAAGGAAGGGGAAGAAACCCATGTCATACCAAAAGAGCGCAAGGAAGCCATTATGAAGTATTTGGCCTCGCAGCAACCTCCTATTGAACTGCATTACCTTTTTTCCGATAAAACTGGCTTTACTGGCCTCGGCAAGGAAGTTCCTAAATCGCACAAGGATTTTGAAAAGAACTTGGACGATCTGCTGAAGTATCGCGAAAAGCAGTTGCTAGGCGGCGACAATTACAGCCAAGGCAGGGAGTATTTCTTCCGCGGCAATTATGACGAGGCCGCAAACCTTTTCCGCGCAGCGCTGAGAGGGGCAGGGAGCTCTAGCCTGGGCGATGATATCTATCGTTACTTGAGCAGCGCCTTGTTGCGCACAAGGAAACATCAAGAGGCTCTTAATATGGGACTTATTTACTTGATTCACCATGCAATGTGCTAGAATAGGCATATGCCTAAGAAGAGCAAAACATTTGGCAACGAGCACGAGCAGAGCTACAACAAAGCGTTAGGTGAAGCTCTGCGGCTCGTCTCCCCCCTTCTGTTCCAGACCGAAAACTCGGGCGCGCTAGTTGGCTCAGCCAAGAGGCCTGACATCCTGGTCACGGGCGGACGCATGCCACCCGTCATCATTGAATGCTCTTACGACCAAGCGGATGCTGACAAGGATGCTATAGCCAAGCTCGGCGCAGTCGTCAAGGAGAGCCTTCGGGAGGTCAAGACCTGCGTAGCGGTCCATGTGCCTGCCAAGTACCGAGAGATGGAAGCGGTGCGAGAACACTTTACACAGGACGAGTGCATCTACTACGCCGTGCACCAGCAGGGCAAAGAGAAGCGCCGCTGGCCCGCGCGGGGTTATGTTCCGGGCAGCGTACGAGACATGGCCACTCTGGTTTCGGCCGCCGCCACGCCGAAGGAGGAGATCCAGCGAGTAGCAACCAAGGTCGCCAACCTGGTTGATAATAGCGCCCACCTGCTCAAGGAGTTGCCTGACGACATCCGCCAGCAAATCAAGGATCGCATCGCCCGGGGGTCAGAGATGAAGGGGTTGAAGACGGCGATGGTACTGTGGCTCAACGCCCTGCTCACACACCAGCGCCTGTCGCAGGTATCCAAGCATGTTGACGCCAATCCGCTGGATTTCACCGCCGAGGGACCTGTCAGCCACGCCGAGCTATACAGAACTTGGAGCGGTATTCAGGGGGTAAATTGGCATTCAGTCTTCGGCATCGCGACCGAGGTGCTTAAGTTGGCAGGCAACGCCAATCCTAATGCAACAGGCGAAGCTCTGCGGAAATTGATTCAGGCCGTGAATGAGATCGAGCTGACTGGGCTTGGCATGCAAATCAACATTGGCGCGGAGTTGTTTCCGAAGCTGCTGGACGATCGCAAGCGGGTCGCTGCGTATTACACGCAACCGTCAACCGCCGAGTTGCTGGCGGCCCTGACAATCCGCGAGCAGGACCTGACGAGTGGTGAGTGGGCTGATCCCGAACTATTTGCCAGCCGCAGGCTGGCGGACATGACGTGCGGCACCGGGACGCTGCTGCGAGCGGGATACAATCGAGTGCGGGCCTTGCATTATTTCCACTCGGATGTCGAGGACGAGCATACATTGCATCGGCATGCGATGGAGACCGGGCTTATAGGCACGGACATAAGCCCGATAGCCGCCCACCTGACTGCGTCATCCCTTGCCCTGATTGGCCCTGGTGAGCCGTACGGGCGAGACCAGATCGGCTGGGTGAAGGTTGGTGGTCCGACCGCCGCCATTGGTTCGCTCGAGTATTTCAAGGCGAGCAACCTGGGTGACCTGTTTGTCCGCGTTGACGGCGTAACATCGGGTGACGGCAAGGAGGCGGGCCGCTGGGTTAGCATAGAGGATCGATCGTTGGACTGGGCGCTTATAAATCCGCCGTACTCCACATCCGCAGGCGAAGGCAGCGCATTCGATATTGCAGGCGTGAGTGAATCCGAGCGGCTCGCGTGCCAGGACCGCTGGGGTGAGGTGATCAAGGATGAGCAGGCTACCAAGCAGGCGGGCATGGCCGCATCCTTCCTCGCCTTGGCCGCAAAAAAGACCAAGCTTGGCGGGCGCATCGGATTCGTGCTGCCTCTCACGGCAGCGTTTGGCAGCTCATGGGCTATTACCCGCCGCATGATCGAGCGGGAGTTTGTTGACGTGACATCTGTTGTAGTAGCTGCGGGACAGGCCCTGCACCAAGATGCGCTCTCTGCTGACACGGGTATGGAAGAAATGCTATTGATAGGTACTCGCCGGCGAGACAATGATTCAAGTGGATGCCGCATCAAGTGTGTAACGCTGAGCACACCTCCGAATCGTCCTGGTGAGGCTGGTGAGCTTGGACGAGTGATTCAAGAGGTTGCAGACATGGTAGATGACGCAGGATCAAGCCGCCCGATCATGCTCGGAGATGAGGAGGTAGGGCAGGTCTACGTATATGAGACCAGCGGTGATGGTTTGCCATGGAGCGCATTCGGCGCGACCAAGCCCGAGCTAGCGGTAGCCGCAGAGCAAATGGCTCGTGGCGTACTTGGTGGAACGGAGTTCGATTCAAGCATGCTCACGATAGGGTCAGTGCTGCAGGTAGGTCCTACACACGCAGTCATTGGCAACCATGTAAACGGAGCGTTTGACATGTTCGAGTGTAAGGACGCTGCGGACGCAGTCGGGTTGGACCGCTCGCTTTGGAAGGCCAAGTGCAAGGAGCAGACTAGACTTTTTGTACTCCCCACCCACAAAGGGTTTCCCATCCAAGGTAAGGATCATGATAAGGTTCGAGCCACCGCTAGCAGTCTGTTCTACGCCCGAGGTATGCGTTGGACTTCCCAGTCGCTACTTGCGGCTACTACCGAGCGAGAAGTGATGGGTGGTAGGGCGTGGACATCACTGAGCCACGCGGACGACCGGGTATTGAAGGCATTTGCCCTGTGGATTAACTCCACGCCAGGGATGGTGGTGCAGTGGACGCGGGGGTCTCGCACGCAGGCAGGCAGGTCCTGCATCGATCCCAAAGCCATCAAACAGGTCCCGTGTCCAAGGCTGGATTTGCTCAGTGACAGGGTGTTGGACCAGGCGGTCGAAGATTTCAAGTACATAGCCCGGTTCCAGCTTAAGCCCGCCTGCCAGGCCCACTGCGACCCCCCCCGCCATGAGATTGACTCGGCGGTGGTCAAGATGCTTGGGCTGCCTGATGACGCTCTGGAGGTCATCGCGGATCTACGGCTCATGTGGTGTCGCGAGCCGTCAGTCCACGGCAATAATCAAAAGGCGCTTGGGCTGTTAGCTGAGCAGGATATCAAATGAGCAGGCTTTAGGTGTTACGTCAAGCGTTGTACACAGCCCTTCTTGGGTTCAGCCACGGGCGACCTCCTTGAAGTGCGTAGTAAGCCAGTCGAACACTGCTCGCTGGTCGTCCCGCGAGGCGAGTTCGATGATTCTGAGAATTTGTTTGCGCCGGTGTGACGGAGTCGGTACTTCCATCATCTGCCGCAGGAGCTTGTCCAGCTCCGAGAGTTCCTTGTCAGGCATGCCCTTCCTCCACTAAGTCATCCCAGGTAAGTCTCTTGCCGCAGGCACTGCGGCAAAGGTCGTTGATGCGGTCCAGCGTGTCGCGTTCGACACTACCCTCGTTGAGACGGAACACGTACTCATCGATGTAGCGCTTCATGTGCTTGAAGCTCCAGTGGTGATAAGTGCCGTGGTAGCCCCGCTTGATAATCGCCCAGACACTCTCCACGCCGTTGGTGTGAGCCATGCCATTGACGAACTCCTTGACTGAGTGGTTGACTGAGTGGTGGTCGTAGCCGCGCTCTTTGAGCTTGGAGTAGGCCCGATGCTCGTCAGTATACACCGCCGAACCTGGGGCGATGTTGTCCTCGACCATGCCCTGCAGGGTCTCGGTGTCCGTACCGCCGGCGGGGCTAGCTATTACCTTGCCGCCACGCTCGCGCATCCCGACTACAGGTTGCTTGCCGACCGCTCCGCGACCAGCCCGCAGTTTCTTGGAGGCGTGTTTGTTCTTCTCCTTGCCGCCAATGAAAGTCTCGTCCACCTCCACCGCGCCCGACAGGCTGACTCCTCGGATGTCGCAAGCTTCCCGGATGCGATGGAGCATGAACCAGGCCGACTTGTAGGACACGCCGATCTCCTTGCTGAGTTGCATCGCGCTGATGCCCTTGCGAGCCGTCTGCAGCTGGTAGAGGGCGTAGATCCATTTGTGGAGCGGGATGTGTGACCGCTCGAAGATCGTGCCTATCCGCACCGTGAAGAAACTGCGGCAGGAACGGCATCGGTACTGCCCTTCGCGGCCCTTCACTGGGCTGTTGTTGCCGTGCTCGTGGCAGTGCGGGCAGACAGGTCCGTCAGGCCAGCGGATCTTCTCCAGATGCTCGCGGGCTTCCTTCTCGGAAGGGAATTTCTGCATCAGCTCAAAGGCGCTGATGGTGTTCGCTCTACGCTTTTTCTTCTTAGCCATATGCCTATTCTACCACACTTTATGGTGAATCAAGTAAATAAGTCCCCTTAATATGCTGGCGAGAATACCTTATGGAAACAGGGCGGGCGAGGATTATTGCATGTACGCGCTAGGCAGAAAGGGGCTGAAAGATTTCTCTAGAGCGCGGCTTGACATAGCACAGGCCATAACTGACAATCGTTTTAGGTCTTTCTATTACGTTACCGAGATGCGGATTACTAGGCGAAGCGACGAAGATCGTGCTTTGCGTTTGGCCAGGTGGCGCAACTATAGCAAACTCTTTCGCAGCATACGCGGCGAGAAAAGCCCCCTAGGAGAGGATGATTTCTAGGCAGGGATTGGCTTGCTGAAAGCCGGGACGCCAACGCTAGCTAGCTGCATGCGCCCTAGAGACCGTATGCGTCCTCCTGCTCATCGGATCTTAGCCCAGGAGACTTGTTCAAGAAAGTCTTGTATCTTGAAAATTTCCGCTCCTCCACTCGGGCCAAATCGTTCCAGGGAGCCACCAGAATCTCTCCTGTCTTGGTTTCCGGTACCAGGCTGCCCTTGTAAACAAGCATATGTCCCGACACGTAAAGAATGGGGTCGTCCTCTCGCGTCCTGACCACGCAATCCTCGATGCGAAAGGTCTTGCCGGCGCAATAGATGATTTCCTGCTCCAGGTAGTGATCATCCTTGATGGGCCGGGGCTGGGCGATGAGCTCCGCCCTGCCATCCAGCAGCCATCTGTCAAGAAAAATGCAGGGGATCTCATACCCCTTCGCGAAAGCTTCGCCCTCCGCGAGGACCTGCGCAATCACCTCTCGGGCGCTTTGATGGTCGTTGTCCTCCATCAAGTCAAAGACCCTGAGGAACATCTCCCTAGTCGGCGTCGTCAAGCGCCAGAACCGGAGGTGATCCATCATGACCTCGGCCTCTTCATACGAGCGGTGCATCGCCGTATATTCTTTGCTGTTCATTCTTTCCTCTGAACCTGCACGATGATTCTACCGTATTCAACCATAATTGCTTATATAGTTGCCTCTAAGCATAATCACAAGCAAAAAAGCCTCAGTCCGCTCCATCCGGCCCGGCAAAGCCTAGAATCCCCCCTCCATGTCCGCCCAGATCATCGATGGCAAGGCCTGCGCCGAGGAGCTGCTCGCGGCGATGGTCAAGGAGACGGCCACGCTCAACGAGCGCGGCCTGCGGCCCAAGCTGGCGCTGCTGCTGGTCGGGGACGATCCCGCCTCGCGGACCTACGTGCGCTTCAAGCGGCAGGCCTGCGACCGCCTGGGCATCATCTCGGCGGTCGAGGAGCTGCCGGCGGAAACCAACACCTTCGAGCTGGTCGCGAAGATCAGCAAGCTCAACCGCGACGAGTCCTGCCACGGCATCCTAGTCCAGCTGCCGCTGCCCGACCACATCGACCCGGGCGACGTGCTGTACGCCATCACCCCGGCCAAGGACGTCGACGGCCTGCACCCGGAGAACCTCGGGCTGCTGGCGGCCGGCGGGACCGAGCAGCCGACCGCCTGCACCCCGCTGGGCTGCATGCACCTGCTCGAGCATGCGGGCGTCGAGCTCGCCGGCGCCCAGGTGGCGGTGATCGGGCGCAGCCGCATCGTCGGGCGCCCGCTGAGCCTGCTGCTGGGGAACGCCGATGCGACGGTCCGCAGCTGCCACAGCCGGACCGCCGACCTCGCCGCCGCCTGCGGCGACGCCGACGTGGTGATCAGCGCCACCGGCCAGCCGGGGCTGCTGACCGGCGCCATGGTCAAGCCCGGCGCGACCGTCATCGACGTCGGCCTCAGCCGCGGTCCGGACGGCCAGCTGCGGGGCGACGCCGACTTCGCCTCGGTGGCGGAGCGGGCCGCCTGGATCACGCCGGTCCCCGGCGGGGTCGGGCCGCTGACGGTGGCGATGCTGATGCGCAACACCCTCAAGCTCGCGCGGGCGCTCGCCGGCCATGGCTGAGGGCGGCGGCGCGACCGGCGGGGTGCTGCTGCTGTGCTGCGGCGGGACCTTCGACAAGAGCCGCTTCACCCGTACGGGCAAGTTCATCTGCGGCGAGCCGGCGGCGCGGGCGCTGCTGCGCGGCGCGGGGGTCGAGCGCGTCCGGCTGCTGTCGGTACTGCGCAAGGACAGCCTGGACATGGACGACGCCGACCGCGAGCTGGTGGCCGAGAAGCTGCTGGCGGACGGCAGCCGCAGCGCGGTGGTGATCCACGGGACCGACACCATGGTCGAGACCGCCATGCACCTGCGGCGGCGGCTAGGTGCCGCGCCGCGGCAGACGGTGGTGCTGACCGGCTCCATGCGCCCGGCGGTCTTCGCCGGCAGCGACGCGGCCTTCAATCTCGGCTACGCCTGCGCCTGCGCCCAGCTGCGCCCGCCGGGGGCCTGGATCGCCATGCACGGGCGCTGCTGGCCGGCGGAGCGGGTGCGCAAGGACCGGCGCCGCATGCGCTTCACGGCCCGCAAGCCTTAAAATAGGCCCTGCCCCGTCCGCGCCTGTCCCGTGTCCCGCCTGTACCGCTCCGCATGCCGCCTCGCCGGCGCCGCGGCGCTGCTGGCCGCGGGCGCCCAGGCGGAGGAGGACTACCGGCTGCATGCGGGCCTGGAGGCCTCCCTGCTGAGCCTGCACAACCTCAAGGAGACCTGCGCGGCCGCGCAGATCACGGCGACCTGCGACGAGGACGTCTGGGCGGTGTCCGCCCAGGCGGAGGCCGAGCTGGGCAACGACGTGGCGGTGGAGCTGTTCTACCTGCTGAGCAAGGACGCCGAGCTGCGGCAGCCCAGCTGGCAGGAAGTGGAAGGGGGACCAACCAAGCCCGACCTGGTGGCGGAGCTGGGCTACGAGAGCCTGGGCTTTGCGGTGACGCGGCGCATGGCGCTGTCGCCGAGCCTGTTCGCCTTCGGGCGGATCGGCGGGCACTGGTGGAAGCAGAAGCTGGACAGCAACCTGCCGGCGGCGGAGGCCTTGTTCCGCAAGGACGGGACCGACATGCTGTTCGGGGCGGGCATCGAGCACACCCGGCCCAGCCTGGCGTTCGAGGCGGGCTATGACTACATGGTGACCGAGGACGTCAAGCTGGGGGTGGCGTATGTGGGCCTCAGCTACGGCTTTTGAGGGGGGCAAAAAGGAGCGCGGAGACGGCCGACATGCCCTTTCGGGGGCGGCGGTTGCATGGAAATGCGGCAAAAAAAGATATAATTTGCAAGTTGAGCGGTTCAGTCACGTAGGAAAATGGCCATGCACAAGAAAGGTTTTTCGCTAGCGGCGGCTCTGGTGGCCATGCTGAGCGCATGTTCCCTGGCTTCGGCGCAGGAAATCTATTTCGGTGCTGGCGCCGGCAATCTCAAGACCCAGGGGATTCTGGACACCTGCAACCAGATCAAAGGGATTGGCTCCAGCATCACCGTCACCGTCGCCGGCAACCCCCTCACCACCACCATCTCTCATGCGGTCGACTCCTGCCCTAATTCAGTCTCGAGCCTGCGGCTGCGGGGCGGGCTGCAGGCCACCGACAACTTCAGCGTCGAGGGCTTCTACGCCTACACCCAGGACATGGACTTCCGGGTCCGCCACATCTACGAAAGCCGGGGTCTCAACAACCAGCCGCCTCAGACCATTCACGTGTCCGGCGACCTGGAATACCACACCTACGGGCTGGTGGTCAACGGCCGGGCCGAGCTGTTGCCGGACGTGCTGCCCGGCTTCTATGGCTTCGCGCGGGCGGGCCTGCATATGTGGGAGCAATCGGCCAAGCTCACCGGTACCCGCGATGGCAGAGGCTTGGCCAGGCATCCGGCCGACGTGATCCGGGATATGCTGCAGGGCGACGGCAGCGACTTGATCATCGGCGGCGGCTTCCAGTATCTGATCAGCGACCGCGCATCCTTGGAGATTGGCTATGAGGACCTCAACGGCGATGTGTTCGCAGACGTGACCTCCTATTACCTGGGCGCATCCTACTCCTTCTAGGACGTTAAAACCCCCGTCGCCGCTGGATTTTTGGCAACAGGAACACGGATTTCCCGCCCTGGCAAGCGCCTGGATTCCCGTCAATAAGTTATAATTAGGCGTTCATATTCCACTGTGCATTCCGTCATGAAACGACTAATCGGCATCGCAGCGCTTTTATTGGGCCTGCCTTTGGCGGCGGCCCAGGCGCAGGACAGCGACTTCAAGCTCGACGACCGGTATGCCTACTGGGGCGTGGAGCTGGGAAACGCCAGCCTCCAGGACCTGCAGAACATCTGCCCCACCTGCGAGGAAGATCTGAGCCGTAATTCCTACAACCTGAAATTCGGCTTCATCTTCACCGAACACCTGGGCATCGAGGCCCGCTATATGGTGGTGAACAACATCCCCGGCCTCTACGATTCGAGATTCTTCGAATACACTAGCTGCGGTGGTAACTGTCGCGCTGGCTATGCGGCCGTGTTGGACTACAACAGTTTTGGGGCAGTGGTCAAAGGTCGCTATCCGCTGCTGCCCAACGTCAACGTCACCGGCAACGTGGGCCGGCATTTCTGGAACTGGAACAGCGAGTTCGAATACATCTCCGGCTACTGGAGAATCAACAGCAATCAGAAAAGAGGCGGCACCTGCGAGTTGGGCCAGAATCTGAGCCGGACGTGCACGCGGACCGAATTCGCTGAGTTGATGAAATCCCGCGGCAGCGACGACTGGACTTACGGCGCGGGCGCGGAAATCCACTTCGGTCCCAATCTGCAGGGCGAATTTGCCTACAACCGAATGGGCGGCGACGTCTTCCACATCAACAACTTCTCAGTGGGCCTAGCCCTGCAGTTTTGATTTCATGCGAGCGGGAGCAGCCATGAACATAGCCAGAGCAATCCTTGGCCTGGGCTTCGCCGTGCTAGCGGCAGCGAGCGCGGTGGCCGACGAGCAGGGTCCTTACATAGGCTTCGACTACGGCACCTTTCGTTCCAATGACGGCCACACCTACTGTCTCACTCAGGGCTTGGCCGAGGCTAAAGCCAATGTCACCGAGCCGGGCTTTTGCGATGCGGAATCCGAGTTCCTGCGCTTTCGCGGAGGTTTTCAATTCTCGCCCTACATCGCAGCTGAGGCCTTCTACAGCGAGGCTACCGACTTCGAGTTCAGCGTGCCCAACAAAGACTCCTGCAACGGGGCTGACTATCACGGCAATTTCAGCATGCAGGCCACTGGCGCGTTGATGAAGTGGATTTACCCGACGGAGAAGTACACCGCTTTCCTGCGCACTGGCTTCCACAATTGGAAGCGCAAAGGCGAGGCCAAGTTCTTTCACGAAAGCATCAACACCCAGGGGACACCTGCTTGTCTCGAGGTCAAGGATCTTGCGGGCAGCGGCACCAACTTCGTCTATGGCTTCGGCGCCACCTACAACCTGGCCCCGAACATGCAGATCGTCGGCACCTACGACATCCAAAAGACCAAGGACTACGATCTGGCGGGCGCTTCAGCCGGCCTTTCCTTCCACTTCTAGACCGGCGGTCCCGGCCTCATAGCCTCTTATGGCTGTCCCGCAGAATCGCAAATCGCGCTCGCGCAGCCGCATGCGACGCGGCCAGACGCGCGCGGCCGCGCCCGAGCTGTGCGTCGAGAGCGGCTCCGAGCTCCCCGATCGCGACCGCAAGGGTACCGGCTCGATGCGGCGGCGCCATCATATGGGCAAGGACGGCATCTACCGCGGCTTCAAGTTCTACTACGAGCGGGAGAAGATCGTGCGTCCTCCGAAAGAAGAGGAAGAGGAAGTAATGGAACCGCTCTATCTCGATCCAACGAATCCACCTACCGAAGGCGGCGGCAGCCGCTAGCGGCCGCAAGCGCCTTGCGCGTCGCTGAGCAGCAGCGGCGCATCCATCGATGTCCCTGACCGTCGCAGTCGACGCCGCCAGCGGCGACGGCGGCCTGGCGCCGGCTGCGGCGGCCATTCAGGCGGTGCTGCGGCGCGAAGCCGACCTAGACATCCTGGCGGTCGGGCCGGCCGAGGAGCTGCGGACGCTGCTGGGCGCGACCGAGCGCGCGACCATCGTCGACGCGCCCGAGGTGATCTCGATGGACGAGCCCCCGCTGAAGACCCTGCGCAAGCGCGCGAGCTCGATGTTCCGGACGATTGAGGCGGTGGCCGAGGGCCGCGCGGGCGCGGCGCTGAGCGCGGGCAACACCGGCGCCTTGATGGGCATGGGGCGCACGCAGCTGAAGGTCTTGCCCGGCTGCCGGCCGGCGATCGCCTCTTTTGTGCCCTGCGACCGCTGCCGGGAGAGTTTTTGCATGCTGGATTTGGGCGCGAGCGCCGAGCGCAAGGCTGATTTCTTGGTCTCTCACGCCCATCTGGGCGCGGCCCTGCACCGCGCGATCAAGGGCAGTACCCGCCCGCGCATCGCGTTGCTGAACATCGGCGAAGAGAGCATCAAGGGCGACGCCGAGCTGCGGGCGGCGGGCGAGCAGCTGCAGGCCAGCGACTTGAACTTCATCGGCAACGTCGAGGCCGACGCCCTATACGCGCATCATGCGGACGTAGCGGTCTGCGACGGCTTCACGGGCAACATCTTTCTCAAGACCATGGAGGGCCTGTCGGGCATGGTCAAGAACATGATGGTAGACGCTTTCAACGCCAACGCGATGGCGCAGCTCAGCGGGCTGGTCTCGCGGCCGGTGCTCAATAATCTCAAGCGGGTGATGGACAAGCGCAAGTACAACGGCGCGGCCATTCTCGGTCTCGACGGGCTGGTGGTCAAGAGCCACGGCAATGCGGACGCGGTGGCCTTCGAAGCGGCGCTGGACTTCACGGTCCGGCAGCTGCGCCACGACCTGGTAGCAGCCATGCGCCGGGAGCTGGAGCGTACGGACTCATGAGGCATGCGACCCTCAGCGGCATCGGCAGCGAGCTGCCGGGCGCGCCGGTCGGCAACGACGTCTTCGCTTCCTATCTGGACACGGACGACGCTTGGATCGTCAGTCGCACGGGCATCTCCCAGCGGCACCGCGCGGCGGCGGGTACTAGTTTGGTCGAGATCGCGCAGCCGGCGGCGGAGCGAGCGCTTGCGAGCGCAGGCGTACGACCCGACGACATCGACATGCTGATTGTGGCCACGACCACTCCCGACCAGGTGATGCCGGCGACGGCTTGTTTTTTGCAGGCGGCGCTGGGCATCAGCAACGACTGCCCGGCGTACGACATCCAGGCGGTGTGCAGCGGCTTCGTCTATGCGCTGCAGCAGGCGGCTGCGGCGGTGGAGGCGGGCCAGCGCGAGCGGGTGCTGGTGGTGGGCGCGGACATGTACTCCCGCTTGCTCGATTATCAGGACCGCAGCACCTGCATCTTGTTCGGCGACGGCGCGGGCGCGGCGCTGGTGACGGCGCGCGATGACCGTCCCGGCATCGCGGCCATCGACCTGCATGCGGACGGGCGCCTGGCGGGCATCATCGAGACCCCCGGCCGGATCAGCGAGCAGCGCCTGCAGGGCGGCGCGGGCAGCTTCACCATGGACGGGCCCAAGGTATACAAGGTCGCGATCGAGAAGATGGCGGCCTCAGCGCGTTCGGCCTGCGCGCAGGCGGGCATCGAGCCCGGCGAGCTGGGGTGGCTGGTCGCGCACCAGGCCAATTTACGCATCATCGACAGCCTGGCGCGCGATCTCGGCTTGCAGGACGAGCGCGTGGTCAAGACGGTCGCGCAGCATGCGAACACATCAGCGGCCTCGATCCCGCTGGCGCTGGCTTCGATCTGGGACCGCATCGAGCCCGGCGACTGGGTCTTAATGACGGCGGCGGGCGGCGGCTTCACCTGGGGCTCGGTGTTGTGGCAGGCCTAGGCAAGCTAGCGGTCGTCTTTCCGGGTCAGGGCTCGCAGCATGCGGGCATGTTCGCGGATGATGGCGTACCCGCAGCGGTACGTGACTGCGCTCGCGAAGTGGGCGCTGAGCTCAAGCTGGACCTGCTGGAACTAGCGCAGGACCCAGCAGCGCTCAACCGCACGGAGATCGCGCAGCCTGCTTTGCTGGCAGCCGGCGTCGGTACCTGGCGGGCCTGGCAAGCGAGCGGCGGCCCGCAAGCAGCGGCGATGGCCGGGCACAGCCTGGGGGAATACGCCGCGCTGGTCTGCGCGGACAAGCTGGAGCTGGCTGCGGCAGCGAAGCTGGTGGGCGAGCGCGCCCGGGCGATGCAAGCGGCGGTGCCCGAGGGCGCGGGCCGCATGGATGCGGTGCTGGGCCTAGCGCCCGAGCAGGTCGCGGCGGCCTGCCCTCCTGATGGGGAAGCTTGGGTGGCTAATCTCAATTCACCGCAGCAGGTTGTCATCGCGGGTACGGCGGCAGCGGTCGCGCAGGCGGCGGCGGCATGCCAGGACGCCGGCGCGAAGCGAGTGGTCCAGCTGCCGGTCAGCGTGCCCTCCCACTGTCCGTTGATGGCGCCCGCCCAGGCCGCGCTGCAAGAGGCGATGCAAGACGTGGCCTTCCAGCAGGGCACGGTCCCGGTCATTCACAACGCGACCGCAGCGGCTGCTGCGGACGCCGCGGCGACCGCAACCAATCTCAGTACGCAGCTGGTCGCGCCCGTCGACTGGATCGCCTGCGTGGGCGCGCTGCTCGAGCATGCGAGCGTCCTGCTTGAATGCGGGCCCAAAAAGGTGCTCACCGGGCTGAACCGCCGCATCGCGCCGGACGCGGTCTGTCACAATATCGACAGCGAAGCCTCCATCGCCGCGTTGCTGGAGACATCGTGACCGCGGCCTTCACCAACATGGACCGCGCTGCGTTCAAAGCGGCGGTCCAGGCCTGCGACGGCGGACCGGTGCCCTTCATCCTGAGCTTGCCCAACGACGTGCACACGCCGGTCGGGCTGTACGCCAATCTCAGCCGCGGCTGCGAGTACGCCTTCCTGCTCGAAAGCGTCGAGCACGGCAGCAGCCAGGGGCGCTACAGCTTCATGGGCTGCGAGCCCCGCCGGGTGATCAGCTATCGCGACGGCAAGCTGCGCAGCGTCCGGCCCGGCCATCCAGACGAGGCCGAGACCATCGCCGCGCCCGATCCGCTAGCGGCGCTGGCCGAGCTGCTTGAGCCCCAGCGCGCGTCCTGGCCGGCTGATCAGGACCTGCCGCCGCTGCTCGGCGGGCTGGTGGGCTATTTGGCCTATGACTGCGTGCACTACTTCGAGCCGGTCGGACCCTGGCTGCCCGATGAGCTGGACCAGCCCGAGATGCTGTGGCTGCAAACCGACATCATCGTCGGCTTCGACCATGCGCGCGCGGCGATTTTCCTCAGCAAGTGCCTGCTGCCCGACGAGCTCAGCGGGGACCTCGACCAGCTCTACGACCGGGTGCTTGAGCAGCTCAACAGCTTTCTCGAGCGTTATTTCCATCCGCCGGAGCTCGAGAGCCCGCGCAGTACCGACATTCTCGCGTCCGCTCCGCCCCCGCCCCCGCCGGAGCCGCCGGGCTATCAAGCGGCCTATGAAGACATCGTCGAGCGCTCCAAGGAGCACATCCGCGCGGGCGACGTGTTCCAAGTGGTCCCGTCGCAGCGCTACGCCCTCGACTGTCCGGCGAGCGCGCTGGACATCTACCGCCGGCTGCGCAATCGCAATCCCTCGCCGTATATGTTCGCGCTCAAGCTCGATGATTTCGAGGTGGCGGGATCCTCGCCCGAGACCCAGTTGCGCTGCATCGACGGGCGCTTGACCATGCGCCCGCTCGCCGGGACCCGGCCGCGCAGCGGCGACCGCGCCACGGACGCGGCCCGCGCCCGCGAGCTGCTGGCCGATGAGAAAGAGTGCGCGGAGCACCGCATGCTGGTCGATCTGGTCCGCAACGACCTCGGGCGCGTCGCGCAGCGCGGCTCGGTCAGCGTCGACCGGCTGCTGGAGGTGGAGCGCTATTCGCACGTGATGCACATCACCTCGGAGGTCTCCGCGACGCTGGCGGACGACCAGACGGTCTTCGACGCCATGCGCGCGACCTTCCCCGCCGGGACGCTGTCGGGCGCGCCCAAGGTCCGGGCGATGCAGCTGATCAACGGCTTCGAGGACCGCCGCCGCAACCTGTACGGCGGGCTGGTCGGCTACATCGACTACGCCGGCAACTGCGACAGCTGCATCGGCATTCGCATGGTGATGCGCAAGAAGGGCCAGGCCTACGTCCAGGCCGGCGCCGGTTTGGTGGCCGATTCGCAGCCGACCACTGAGTTCCGCGAGACCCAGGCCAAGGCCAAGGCGGTCATGGACGCCATCGCCCTGGCTTCGGCCAGTACCCCGCCGGCATGATCATCCTGCTCGACAACTACGATTCCTTCACCTACAACCTGTACCAGATGGTGCTGGAGCTGGAGCAGGAGATCAAGGTGGTCCGCAACGACGCCCTGCCCGCCGCGGAGGTCCTTGCCCTCAAGCCCGCCGGAGTACTGCTATCTCCCGGCCCAGGGCGGCCCGAAGACGCGGGCATGCTGCTGGAGCTGGTTGAGCGGGCCTGCGCGGCCAAGCTGCCGCTGTTCGGCGTGTGCCTGGGGATGCAGGCGATCGGCATGCATTGCGGCGCGGAGGTGGTCCAAGCCAAGGAATTGATGCACGGCAAGACCTGTTCCATCACCCACAACGGCCAGGGGGTCTTCAAAAACTTAGAATCCCCCTTGGAAGTCATGCGCTATCACTCGCTCGCCCTCGCCAACCTGCCCGCTGAGCTGGAGGTCACCGCCCACAGCGACGGGGACGAGATCATGGCGATCCAGCACGCCTCCCTGCCGGTGGCGGGGGTGCAGTTCCATCCCGAGTCCTTCGCCACCCAGGCGGGGCTCGGCATGCTCCGCAATTTCCTAGATGGCGTCGCCTGAAGCTACGGTACGCCGGGCGCTGGTGACTGGCGCCAGCCGCGGCATCGGCGCGGCGATCCTGGCGCGGCTGGCGCAGGCCGGCTTGGAAGTACATGGTACCGCCACCACTGCTGAGGGCGCCGCAGGTATCAGCGCCCGGATCAAAGAGCTGGGCGCCAAGGGCGAGGGGCTGGAGTTCCGGGCGGATGACGCAGACAGCATCACCGCGCTGACCACATCCCTGCCGGCGGTAGATATCCTGGTGTGCAACGCCGGCGCGACCAAGGACGGCATGTTCATGCGCATGCCGGCGGCGGACATGCAGGCGGTGCTCGACATCAACCTGATGGCGCCGATGCGCCTGGCCCAGCACTATCTGCGCGGCATGGCGAAGGCGCGCTTCGGCCGGGTGATCATGCTGTCTTCGGTCATCGCCCGGCTTGGCAACGCCGGCCAGGCCAATTACGCCGCAAGCAAGGCGGGGCTGGAGGGCCTGGTCCGCAGCCTGGCGCGCGAGTTCGGCGCGCGCGCGGTAACCGTCAATGCGGTCGCGCCCGGCTTCATCGATACCGACATGACCCGTGAGGTCCTCGCCGGCGAGCGCAAGGAGCAATTGCTCGAGCGCATTCCGCTGGGGCGTACCGGCGCGCCCGAGGAAGTGGCCGAGCTGGTCGCGTTCCTAGCGTCGGACGCAGCTAGCTACATAACCGGCGCGACGCTGCCGGTCAACGGCGGCCTGGACCTGATCTAGGCCGGCGCGCATTCCCGGGGCCCATAGCTCAATTGGTTAGAGCAGCGGACTCATAATCCGTTGGTTGTTGGTTCAAGTCCAGCTGGGCCCACCTACCCACCTTATCCGTCATCCGCTCGGGAAAGGCGAGGACCGTATTTATCGAGATGGCGCTGGATCGCAGCCTTATGCTTATCATCAAGCTTAGGCAGCAGCGCTTTGGCATCAGCGATGCTGATCACATCTAGTTTCTCGCGCCTGGCCAGCGTCTGCGAAGCGCAGCCCTCATCATCCTCGGACACGCGCTCGAGCCGGTCAAAGGCAGTTATCAGAGCTAGTGGCTGAATGCTGAGCTTGTTGCGCAGTTGCTTGAGATAAATATCAAAAGCCGAGCCCGTGGTGAGCACGTCATCGATGATGACGACCTCCCTGCCCTCTAGCGGTCCGCCCACCAGCAAGCCGCCTTCGCCGTGGTCCTTGATTTCCTTGCGCAGGTAGGCGTAGTTGATGGAGAGCCCTTTCAATTTCTTGTGTCTAGCCGCCGCCGCGCAGGTTAGGGCTGCAATCGGAATGCCCTTGTAAGGCAGCCCCAGCAGCGTCACGCCGAGATCTTTTCTGCCCAGCAGACCTTTGTCTTCTAGGTACTGTGCCAACCGATCTGCATATAGCTTGCCGAGCTTGGCTAGCGTCCCGGCCGAGCACAGCGAGCCGACATTGAGGAAATAAGGGCTGCTACGACCTGATTTGAGCGTGAAAGATCCGTAGGAGAGAGCTCGGTGCTTCAATGCCAACCGGACAAAGTTGCGGGCCGGAGGCGTTACAGGAATTTTATCTGGCCGCTGCAGCGCAATGAGCTTGCTGATTGTTGCATCGACTTGAATTGAAGGCATTTGAGGATACCGCTGCAACGCAATGAGCTTGCTGATTGTTGAATCGACTTGAATTGAAGGCATTTGAGGATACCGCTGCAGCGCAATGAGCTTGCTGATTGTTGCATCGACTTGAGCCAGCCGCTGCCCAATAATGTCCTTGGTGAGCGTTGGAGCAACTTGAGCCAGTCGCTGCTCGATAATGTCCTTGGTGAGCGTTGGAGCAACTTGAGCCAGCCGCTGCCCAATAATGTCCTTGGTGAGCGTTGGAGCAACTTGAGCCAGCCGCTGCCTAGCAATGAATTTGTTGAGCGTTGGAGCAACTTGAGCAAGCTGCCGCCTAGCAATGAATTTGTTGAGCTTTGAATCGACTTGAGCGAGCCGCCGTCCAACAATGTCCTTGGTGAACGTTGGATTAGCTTGAGCTATCCGCCATCTAGCAATTAGCTTGTTAATCTTCGGAGCAACTTGAGCGAGCTGCCGCCTAGCAATTAATTTATTGCTCACTGAATGGACTTGAAGGCGTCGTCGCCCAGCAGGGTCTTGACCTTGCGGTACAGATAGGTGCGCTCGAGACCGGACAGCTTGGCCGCTTCGGAGAAGTTGTTGTTCACCCGCTCGAGCAGGCGCGCGAAGTACAGGCGCTCGAAGCCGACGCGGGCCTGGCGCAGGTCGACATCGAGGAAATTGTCCCGCAGATGCATCTCGCCGACCTTGTCGCTGTTGAACATATCGCCGATCTGCTGCAGGCTGACCTCATTGTCGGTGGCCGAGCGCATCAGGATGCGCAGTACGCCCGCGAGCGCGTCCAGGCCGCCGTGGCGCCAGCGCTTGGCCGCGATGAACACCTCGCGCAGGGCGTCGTCGGTGATCTTGGCCTCGGCGCAGCCCTCGATGGTCGGCAGGCGGGGCGCCAGTTCCCGCAGCAGGTCCATGACGTCGTTCTCATAGGCGCTCATCTCCGGGACCTGGACCTGGGCGTTCTTGAGGATCTTCAGCAGCGTCTCGTTGTGGGTACCGGCCTGCTCGAGCTCCGCCAGCGGCCGGTCGACCTCGACGAAGACATTGGTGCCGTGGCCCTCGGCGTTGCGAATCAGCTGCAGCAGCCCCTGCTGCTCCTTGGTGCCCAGCTGCGCCAGGCTCTTGACGAAGATGCTGCCGTTGCGGGCCTCGTCCAGGCACGCGGCGGGATTGTTGCCGAGCTGGCCGCACTGGGCGTTGATCCACGGCTTGCCCGGCGGGTGCAGCAGCAGGCCGAAGTATTCGCAGCCCGCCCGCGGGCTGCCGACGAAGGTGATCGGCCCGCCGATCTTGACGGCCTTGAACATCTCGCCGGCCAGCGCCAGCATGGTCTGGGACTCGCCCATCTTGAGGTCCTTGACCACCGGCGCGAACAGCGCCCCGGCGCGGATGGCGACGTGCTTGCGCACGAAGTCCTCCAGCGTCTTGGGCGGGACCGGCTTGGTGAGCACGTCCTTGGCGCCGGCCTTCATAGCTTCGACCGTCCACTTGACGTCGGCGTAGCCGGACACCACCGCGACCGGAAACAGCAGCAGCCCTTCCTTCTTCCACTTCTTGATCAGTTCGATGCCGTCGATGCCCGGTGGCATCCAAATGTCGATGAAAGCCAAATCGATCTTCTTGCTCCGCACCATCTTGTGCGCCTCGTCGCCGTCGGCCGCGGCGAGCACCTTGTAGCCCATGTCATTGAGCAGCTCGACATACATCTCGCGGATGCCGCTCTCGTCATCGGCGACCAGGATGGTCTGGCGGCTGCGTTCGCTGCGGGGCGGCAGGGAGGGCAGGCCGTCGCCGTTGCCCTTGCCCGCCGCCCGCTTGGTGGCCATCAGGCAGCCATCCGAAAGCGCACGGTGAAGCGGGCGCCCGGGCCGCGGGCGCTTTGGATGTTGTCGACTTCAATCGATCCGCCGGCGGCCTGGATCTCTTTATTGACGCGCGCCAGGCCCAAGCCCTGCCCCTTGATCTTGCGCGACATGTGCGGCTTGAAGATCTCGGATTGGTAACGCTCCGGCACGCCGCCGGCGTTGTCCTCGAAAACCAATTCGACCATCCCCTCTGTTTTCCGCGTCTTAATTATAAGTTCACGCGGCTCAATACCATTTACCTCGAACTGCTCGTTGGCGTTCCGGTAGAGATTCTCGAGGGCGTCTTCCAGCTCGTTATCCACATAATGAATCAGCGGCAGCTGCGCGCCGAGCTCGGTGACGACCTCGAGCGGCGTGTCCTGGCGGTGCTTGAGAAAGCGCTCGACGCTGGCGTTCAGGTCCAGCGGCCGGTACATCCGCTTGGTCTCCTCGGCCATCGGGCGCATGGAGTCGATCTGGTCGTTGATGCGATCGATGTTGTGCGTGATGGCTGCGCTGCGGCGCGTGAGCTCCTCGCCGACCTCGCCCGGCGGCAGCTTCTGCGCCAGCTTGCCCAGCGCGTCGGCGTGATACATCAGCGGCTGCAGCGGGTTCTTGAGCCCGTGCAGGGTATAGCCGAAGGCCTCCTGCCGGGTGCGCAGCTCCTCATAAGCCAGCGCGTCGCTGAGGTCGGTCAGCATGACGATGCGGGTGGTGCTGCCGGCCGCGCGCGGGATGATCCGCAGCCACAGCTTGCGCTCGCCGATCTTGATCTCGCTGTTGTGCTCCCTGGAGCTGGCGGACACCAGCTGGCACAGCTCGGCGAGCTTGGGATAATCCCGCTCCAGGCTCTTGAGCGTACCGGCCTGCTCCAGCGAGGGTATCCCGAGCAAGGACGCGGCGACGACGTTGCTGCGCTGGACCCGGCCAGCGCCGTCGACCACCAGCACGCCGGCGTCGAGCTTGTCCTGGATGGCCTCGATCTCCTGGCGGGTGTTCTGCTCGCGCTTGAGCAGGTCGCTCACCCGCGCGACCATCGCATTGAACGAGCGCGCCACCGCGGTGACCTCGTCGTTCTTGGTGACCGGCGCCCCGCCCTGCGGGAAGTCCATGGCGGCGATCTTCCGCATGCTGTCGCTGAGCACTCCCAGGCGCCGGCCCAGCTTTGAGCCGGTGTAGACCGACATGCCGATGGCGAGCAGCAGCAGCATCGAGACGATGTTGTAGCAGACGATGTAGATGGCCTGCTCGACGCCGGCGCGCAGCGAGCGCGCCGCCTTGTACGCCTGGCTCACCTGTTCGAGCGCCAGGATATCAGCGCCGGTAGCAGCCGGCAGGCGCGCTTCGAGCCACAGATAACGCTCGGCCTGGCCGAGCTCCCGCGGCTCGATCCGCTCGACCTGGACCAGGTGCAGCGCGTCTTGTGCCGTGTCCTCCAGCAGCGGCGGCGCAGCCAGGCCCTGATGCACCCGCTGCATGACGATGGGCGTGAGGTCCCCGATCACCGCGGCCACCGGCGCGACCCGCTCGAGCCGGCCGCCGGCGTCGAAGATGGCGACGAGCTCCAGGCTGTGCCGCGACCGCAAGCTGTCCAGCAAGCGGCCCTCATCGGCGGCAACCGCGTCCTGCGCGGCCGCGACGGCCAGGCCGCCGATGCCGGCGAGCTCGCGGCGCGCCTGCGCGAGCAGGCTGTCGCCCAAGCTGTCGCTGATCGCGACCGAATCATCAACGGCCTCATCGAAGCGGCTGACGATACTGGTGTTGACGACCCACAGCAGCATCGTCAGCATCATGCCGATCGCCAGGACCGCCTGGAACAGCATCAGCCCCAGCAGCGAATTGGCGATGACGGTACGCTCCCGCCAGTACACATAGACGGTCAGGCCCAGCAGGGCGATGATCACGAAAGGCAGCAGCTTGCTCGCCAGCAGCAGCTGCGCGAGCCAGGCTCCCAGCGGCGAGGCCGGGTTCTGGATTGCCAGGATCAGCAGGCCAGTTACCACGATGCCCAGCACCAGGACCGCGGCGCAGGTGGCGAACAGCAGCGACCGCGGCAGCTGCTGCGGCAGCCGCGGCAAACGGCCGCCGCTTAGTTGGGGAGCCGCGTCCACGGTGACGAGAACAGCCAGTCCGCGGAGGTCATCAGTTCAATCTTGATGGGATTCGGCAATTCGTCCAAATCAACCTCCACGCGATTGCGGACAAAGACATCGGTACGGCGCAGCGTCGTCAGGATCGCTTCGTCATCAAAGCGCAGCTCGTGCTGCGCGAGCGCCTCGAGCACGTCGGACAGGAAGTCGGCGCGCTCCCACAGCTGCGAGCGGAAGCGGCGGTATTCGAAGCCCTGGCCGTAATCGCTGCGGCGGATGCTGGCCTCGGACTGGAAGCGGTAGACTGCATCCTCGCCCCAGCCCCACAAGCTGGGCTCGACGATCTCGAGCTTGTGGACGAAAAAGACCAGCATGCCGCTGTCGAGTGCGTCCAGCAGGCTTTGATTGAGGCTCAGGTCCATGCGCACGCTCACCACCGCGGCGTTCTCGGCGAAGCGGATATCGCTGGCTGCGATCGCCAGGCCGCGCGGGCTGTCATCGGCCCGGCTGGCGGCTCCCCAGGCCAGCAGCAGCATAAGCAGCAGGCAGGCAGGCAGGCGGAAACCGGTCATAGGGGTGGGGTTGCGGCCAAGATTCTAATTAACGGCGGCCGCCATGCCGTTGTAGATTATATCCGGCGCGCGGCGGCAGGCGGGCAGGCGATCCTCGATCCACGCCCCCGCATCGCCGCCGGCGAGGACGATCGGCGCTTGTTCCAGGCCGCGCGCGCGGACGTGCTCGAGCACGGCGCCTGCGGTGGCGGACGCTGTTCCCTCGCATAGCGCGGTCTCGGTGTCATCCAGCTCCGCCGCCGGCCGCATGAGCAGGTCGGCGTCGATGCGCAGCGGCGTGCTGGAGCCGAGCGCGGCGAGCATCGCCCGGCGGCCGGGCAGGATGAGCCCGCCGCGATGGACGCCGTCCGCTCCCAGGCAGTCAATCGTAGTGGCCGTACCGAGCAGGACCACGGTCCCGCCTTGCGGGAGCAAAGCCCGCAGGCCCAGCAGCGCGCACCAGCGATCGGCTCCCAACCGTTCCGGCCGGGCATAGCTGTTGCGCACGCCGCCGGCCTCAGCCTGCGCTTGGATCCAGCGCTGCGATGAACAAGCGGCCAAGGCGTCCTTGATCCTCTCCTTCTGCTCAGCGCCGCCGACATTGATGATCCACGCTTCATCGGCCTCAGCCGCGGACTCGGCCAGGGGCTGCAGATCATCCTGTACTGTCACCGCCGCATGGCCTTCCCACGGCCCGTCGCCGCGACGACGGGACCATTTGATCCGGCTGTTGCCGGCGTCAACCGCCAAGATTGCCTTCAAGCTCGATCTCTGCGCTGGCAATCCGCTCCAGCTCGCCGGCTGGTGAATGCGCCAACAGCTCGCCGGTATCGCTCACGCCCGCATACACCAAGCCCTGCTTGCTGCCGTCAGGCATTGTCGCCTTCAGCTCCTCGCCGGGTCGATGCAAACTAAACTCCCGCCAGCATGCGATGCCCGGCGCGCTGCCCTCGCGCTGCCACTGTTCGATCGCAGCCAGCATCCGCGGCGCCAGCACCAAGAGCAGCTCGGTGCGATCGGGCGCGGCGCCATGCTCGTCCAGGGCTTCCGCATGCGGCAGCTGTCGGCGGAAGGATGCGCTCGCCGTCAGGTTGATGCCCAGCCCGCAAATCACGCGGCGGGCCCCATCCAGCAGTTCGACCAATAGTCCGCCGAGCTTGCCGCCGCCCGCCCCGATGAAATCGTTCGGCCATTTCAGCTGGACCGCATAGCCGCAGGCCCGCAAGCCCACCGCCACGCTCGCCGCAACCGCCAGGCTGAGGCCGGCGGCCGCAGTTGCCAGAGGAGCTGCGAGCGAGAACGTCAGGGCCTGGTCCCGCTCGCTCAGCCAGACGCGGCCGCGCCGGCCGCGGCCCGCTTGCTGATGCTCGCAGGCCACCAGGGCCGGCAAGGATGTGAGCTGCGCCGCGCGCGCATTGGTACTGCCCAGCCGCGCGTGGCATTCGAGCGTAGCCAATGGCGGGACCAGCACGGCCCGCAGGCTGCGCTCGTCGAGAGAGGGTGGGAGGCCCGGCCGGCGCCCCCGTGGGGACGCCGTCAGGCTGGTTGAAGAGAAGGCGGCTGCGTCGGCCGCCGGAGCGCTGAGCGCTACCGGCGCCGCTTCTTCGCAGCTTTCTTCTTCTTGGCCGGCTTCTTCTTGGCGACCTTGCGCTTCTTCGTCGCCTTCTTCTTGGCGACCTTGCGCTTCTTGGCCGGCTTCTTCTTGGCGACCTTGCGCTTCGCCGGCTTCTTCTTGGCCGTCTTGCGCTTCACCGCCTTCTTCTTGGCCGGCTTCTTCTTGGCGACTTTGCGCTTCTTGGCTTTTTTGGCTGCTGCGATCATGGTCTTTGTCCCTCCATTGATGCTTGGACAAGAAACTCTCATCCAATGTTGCAATCGAATTTTAAACTTTTCGCATGCGAAATAACAAACTAACAAACATCTATCGCAATTTGCGATGCATTATGAAACTTTTTAACCACAAGGGTTTCGACGCTTAAAACGCGCCGCTGTTCACCACTGCAGCGTACCGCCAGTCTGGTAATCGGTGACTCGCGTCTCAAAGAAATTCTTTTCCTTCTTCAAGTCAATCTGCTCGGCCAGCCACGGGAACGTGTTCTTGGCCAGCTGGCGGTCGTAGATTTCCGGCATGCCGATCTGGCCCAGGCGCCGGTTGCATATATAACGCAGGAACTCCTTGAACATGCTGGCATTGAGCCCCAGGATGCCGCGCGGCATGGTCTCCTCGGCATAACGGTACTCCAGCTCACAGGCCTGCTCGAACAAGCTGATGATCTCCTTCTCGAAAGCGTCGTCCCACAAGCGCGGGTTCTCGGTGTGGATCTGGTTGATCACGTCGATGCCGAAGTTGAGGTGGATCGATTCGTCCCGCAGGATGTATTGGACCTGCTCCGACGAGCCCGGCATCTTGTTCTGCCGTCCCATGGCCAGGACCTGGGTGAAGCCGACATAGAAGAACATGCCCTCCATGATCATCGCGAACACAATCAGGGCCTTGAGCAGGGCCCGGTCAGCGGCCGGCGTGCCGGTCTTGAACGACGGATCGGTCAGCGTGTCGATGAACTCCAGGCAAAAGGCGTCCTTGGCGCCGATGCAGGGGATCTCGTTGTACATGTTGAAGATCTCCTGCTCGTCCAGCCCCAGCGACTGGACGATGTACTGGTAGGCGTGCACATGCACCGCCTCCTCGAAGGCCTGCCGCAGCAGGTACTGCCGGCACTCGGGATTGGTGATCAGCCGATAGGTCCCCAGCACGATGTTGTTGCCCGCCAGCGACTCGGCGGTGGCGAAATAGCCGAAGTTGCGCTTGAGCATCAGCCGCTCGTCGTCGGTCAGGACGTTGGCGGCCTTCCACTGCTCGATGTCCTTTTGCATGTTGATCTCGGTCGGCATCCAGTTGTTGGCGCAGCCGGCCATGTAGGCCTGCCAGGCCCAGTTGTACTTGATGGGGACCAGCTGGTTCAGGTCCGCCCGGCAGTTGATGATGCGCTTGTCGTCGATCTCGACGCGGCGCGAGCCGCTGCCGCCGCGCGGGATGCCGTCTAGTTGGGGTTGGCTCATTGGCAGGCCTCGCAGTCAGGATCGTCGATGGCGCACTGCTGGGGCTCAGCCTGCACCTCGACGTTGTTCAGTTCGCCGGTCGTCTCAGTCGTGAACTTCTCGGTCTTGGAAGCCGCCTGCGTCCGGCAGTAATAGGTGGTCTTGAGACCGCGCCGCCAGGCGTGGAAGTAGACCTCCGAGATCTCCTTGCCGCTGGCGGTCTTCATGAACAGGTTGAGCGACTGCGACTGGTCGATCCATTTCTGCCGCCGCGACGCCGCTTCCACCAGCGATTTCTGCTCGAGCTGGAAACATGTCTTGAAGCGCGCGCGGATCTCCTGGGGTATCTCTTGGATGCCGGCGATCTCGCCGTCCGCGGCCTTGAGCTGCGACCGGAGGCTTTCGTTCCACAGCCCGGCGGCGAGCATCTCATCCATGAAGAACTTGTTCACGACGGTGAACTCGCCCGACAGGTTGGACTTGGCGAACAGCATCTTGTAATCGGGCTCGATGCACGGCGACGCGCCCATGATGTTGCCGATGGTCGCAGTCGGGGCGATGGCGATGCAGTTGGAGTTGCGCATGCCGTCCTTCTTGATCTTGCGCCGCAGCTTGTCCCAGTCGAGCCGGGACTTGATGTTGACCTCGAGGCCGGGCGAGCGCAGCCAGTCGCCGTCCTCGACGATTTCCTCGCCCTCTTGCAGCCGTTCCTCGGCCAACAGCCGCAGCGAATCCAGCGGCAGGATGCCCTGCGACCACAAGCTGCCGTCATAGCTCTTGTACTTGCCGCGCTCCTTGGCCAGGTCGCTGCTGGCCTCATAGGCGTAGTAGCAGATCATTTCGGTCGCCTCATCGGCGAACTCCACCGCTTCATCCGCATCGAACGCCAGGCCCATGCGATGCAGGCAGTCCTGGTAGCCGACCTGGCCCAGGCCGACCGGACGGTGCTGGCTGTTGGAGTATTCGGCCTTGCCGACCGCGTAGTAGTTGATGTCGATGACGTTGTCCAGCATCCGCATGGCGGTGCGGACCGACTGGCGCAGCAAGTCCCGGTCGAGCTTGCCGTCGTTCCCGAGGTGCTGCGCGAGGTTGATCGAGCCGAGGTTGCACACCGCGATCTCGCCCTGCTCACCCCCTTTGCCCGCCTTGGTGTTGAGGGTGATTTCGGTACAAAGATTGGATGAATGCACCACGCCGGCGTGCCGCTGCGGCGAGCGGATGTTGCATGGGTCCTTGAACGTGATCCACGGATGGCCGGTCTCATACAGCTGGGTGATCATGTCGCGCCACAAATCGAAAGCCTCGATGGTCCGGCCCGGCAGCTTGCCGTTGGCGTGCTGCTGCTCGTACTCCTCATAGCGCTGGGCGAATTCCTTGCCGTACAGGTCGTGCAGATCGGGCACGTCGCTGGGCGAGAACAGCGTCCACTTGCCCCGGTTCCGCACCCGCTGCATGAACAGGTCGGGCACCCAGTTGGCGGTGTTCATGTCGTGCGTCCGGCGGCGCTCGTCGCCGGTGTTCTTGCGCAGGTCCTGGAACTCCTCGACATCGCCGTGCCAGGTCTCGAGATAGCTGCACACCGCACCCTTGCGCTTGCCGCCTTGGTTGACGGCGACCGCGGTGTCATTGACCACCCGCAGGAAAGGAACCACCCCCTGCGAATTGCCGCCGGTCCCTTGGATGTACGAGCCCATGGCGCGCACCTGGGTCCAGTCGTTGCCGAGGCCGCCGGCGTATTTCGACAGCATGGCGTTGTCGCTGATGGCGCCGTAGATGCCTTCCAGGTCGTCTGATACCGTCGATAGATAGCACGAGGACAGCTGCGAGAAGACGGTGCCGGAATTGAACAGCGTCGGCGTCGAGCTCAGATAGCGGAAGGACGACAGCAGCTCGTAGAACTCGATCGCGCGTTCAGTACGCTGGCCATCTTCCTCTGGGTTGAGCGCCAGGCCCATGGCGACGCGCATCCACAGCAGCTGCGGGGTCTCGATGCGGCGCCCGCTGCGGTCCTTGAGCAGGTAGCGGTCGTACAGCGTCTGCAGACCGAGGTAGTCGAGCTGATCGTCGCGCTCCGGCTTGAGGGCCTCGCCGAGGCGATGCAGATCGAACTCGCGCTGCAACTCGGGCTTGATGCGGCCGGCCGCGATGCCGGCGCTCAGCATCTTGGCGAGACTGCCGGGATAGTGGTTGACCATCTCGGCGCGGGTGGTGGGCTGGCCCATGGCCTCTTCGAGCAGGGCATCGAGCAGCAGGCGGGCCGCGACCTTCGAATAGTTGTAGTGCTGCTCGATCAGGTTGGCGGCTTCCAGCACCAGGGCCTGGTGCATCGCATCCCTGGTGATGCCTTCGTGCAGCGAAGAAACCACCCGCTTGAACAGCAGCTGGGCGTCAACCTCCTCGCCCAGGCCCTGGCAGGCGGCGGCGAGCCGGTCGAGCATCTTCGCGGGATCAAGCTGCTTGGAAGAACCGTCGGGCTGGACGATGCCGAAGGTCTCGGGCAGCAGCTCGCGGACATGGGCGCGGCGTTTTTCGGCGCGCTCCTCACGGTAGCTGTGATAAGCGGAGCCTACCCTGTTGAAACCGCAGCGAGACAGCGCCAGCTCGACCTGGTCCTGGATGTCTTCGATGGCGAAGGTGAGATTGCGCTCGCGCCGGAAACGCGCAAGCAGGGCCTCAAGAGTCTTGTCGACCGCGCGGGCAACGTGCTCGTCGATCTCGGAGGTGACGCCGCCGTTGCTCTGGGCGACCTCGACGAAAGCGAGTTTGATCGCATTGAAGATCTTGTCGCTGTTGAACGGGACGATCTGCCCGTTGCGCCTGATGATGCGGTGGTTGCGGAACTCCTTCGCGAGGGCCGGCGGCGGCGCGGCCGCAGGCGCAGCTTGCTGCTCTGCCAGGTTGCTGGGCACCGCTTTCGCTCCTCTCCGTGGTTGTGGGGCGGAAACCTTAGTGGTTGTGGCAACGCGGAGTGGTCAACACCATATGTGGTGCAATCATCAAAACAGGTGCCATGATCCTCTCTCCTTGTTTGCTTTGTTGTGGGCCGCTGAGCCCGGGGGTAAAGCCCATTCTAGCATGGGCTGGATAAGGCGCTCAGCGGACCCTAAAAACACACGCACCAGTGCTGCTCTGGGATTTGAACTAGAGCATGAAATGGTCGCGGCGGAGGCGCCAGGCCGGATGATTATGGCGCCCAGTACCGAGGTCGCGATCGACCTCGTTAGTCGGAGCTGGAGCTGTTGCTCAATGTCCCGTTGCGAGACTGGTTTTGCAAAAGCGTTCTTTCTGTGATAAAAATTAAAAGCGCCCCTGATAGGATTCGAACCTACGACCTGTCCTGAGTGAAAAGACTGCTCTATCCAACTGAGCTACAGGGGCGGACCTAGGCGGACGCGGTGCAAATCCGCCTAGGCTTGCCTTATTATATCACGAAAAAACCGTCCGATTTAAGGGCCTACCGTGCCCAGCCGCCCCTGAGGAAAAGGCGCCCCGTCACAGGCAGAGCCCGATCCCGCGCATGCGCGTTTGCTCCGCTTGGAATGGCGTTTTATGCGCTGTTGCGCCGGGCGGGCGGGGGTGGTCTCGGCTTGCAAAATGTATAATAATAGCCCGTTGAAGGAGATGGACAGGAGGGAAAATGCAAGTCAAAGACATAGTCGCAAGCAAGAAAAGCTCAGGCGGCCCCCTAGGGGTTTCGAGCACCAGCCGCATCAAGGAGGCTGTTGCCATCATGGTCAAGCACGACACCGGCTCGTGCGTGGTGACCGACGACAAAGGCAACTTGGTCGGCATGCTCACCTTCCGCGAGGTGCTCGCCAGGCTCAACGCCAATGACGGCGCCTGCATGAACACCGAGGTCGGCGCCGTGATGGACAAGGACCCGCATGTCGCGACGCCCGACGACACCGTCGACCAGATCCGCCAAGTGATGACGCAGCATCACATCCGCTACCTGCCGGTCATGGCCGAGGGCAAGCTCACCGACGTGATCAGCTTCTACGACGTTGCGCGCGCGGTCGCGAAGCAGACCGACTTCGAGAACCGCATGCTGCGCAACTACATCAGCGACTGGCCCGAAGAGGAAACCTAGCCGCGGCGCGCCTCAGCGCCGGTGCAGCAGCAGCAGCCGGTAGATGCTGGTCAGGCTCTGCTGGGGGAACGCGTCCATCATGATCGCCATGCGCTCGGCGTAGTCGGTGACCTCGCTGCCGATGCTGTCCCAGGCTCCTAATACCCTGTAGGCGGTCTCGCCGTCGAGCGCCGGCGGGCGCCCCTTGGAGCTGATGCCGGCGCGGGCGCGGTCGACCTCGATGGTGCGGCGGCTCTTGGCGAAGCAGCGCTGCAGCATGTCGCGGGGCGCGCCGCCGCGCATCAGCCGGGCGTACAGCTCGGCGCGGTTCTGGTCAAGCTGCAGGCGCAGCAGCAGCCGCTGCGGCTCGGTGAGGGTGAACTCGACCTGCCGGGTCGCGAGCAGCAGGAAGTCTTGGTAGTAGCGCTGCGGCAGGTCGCGGGCCTGCTCGATGTAGGGATTGTGGCTCGCCTGCGCGAGCGCGAGCTGCCCCAGAAAACGTCGTTCCAGCAGATGCAGGCGTTGGATATCAATGCTCAAGCGCAGATCATCCGGCGCCACGGCGTCCATGGCTACCAGAGCATCCGCAATACCCCGAGCACTTCTTCTTGGGGAAGGAAACCGAACTCCGCGTAGCGGCTGTCGAAGCTGTCGCTGCTGTCGCCGAGCACGAACAGCTCTCCCGCCGGCACGGTCGCTGCATCCAGCGGGCGCACGCCGCCGCGCTCAAGTACGCCAGCGTCCAGCCGCGCCGCAGTCCGGCCCGCGACCAGCACGGCCTGGCCCGTCACATCGACCTCCTCGCCGGGCAGCCCGGCGACCCGCTTGGCCCATATCCCGGCGGCCGGATAGCCCCAGCGGCTGCCGTCGAACTGGAAGGCGACGATCTCGCCGCGGGCGAAGGGGCCTTCGCGCCGCGCGGCGTCGATGAGAAAGACCGAGCCCGGCAGGCTGCCGGTGAGGTTGAGGCCGAGGCGGTAGCGGTCCTGGCTGGCGCCAAGCGCGACTAGGGATGCTACTAGAATCAGCAGTCCGCCCAGGACGTTGCCGGCGGCACCGCGCTTGGATGTGAACCGTATCTTCAGCCCTGCTTCCCGGCCACATGGGGCTACTTCCCCTCGATGCGCCAGAGAAAATTTTAGCAAACGGCACTGCCGGCGTGGCTGAGCAGCGCCGCTTCGGCTTCGATGCCATGCCGCCGGAGCAGCACGCCGGCGCGGTCGGCGCGGTCTTTGACACGGCGGCTGGCCACTACGACTTATGCAACGACGCGCTCTCGGGCGGTCTGCATCGGGTGTGGAAGCGTGTTTTCGTCCGCCATGCCCGGCCCCTGGCGGACGAGCATTGGCTCGACCTGGCATGCGGCAGCGGCGACATCGCCGCCCTGCTGCTGCAGCGCGGCGCGCAGGCAACCGCCGCCGATCCGAATGAGGCCATGCTGGCGCAGGCGCGGGAACGGCTCGGCGCCAGCGCAGCCTATGAGCTGTGCCACGCCGAGGACCTGCCCTTCGCCACCGGCAGCTTCGATGGCGCGGCCTGCGCCTTCGGCCTGCGCAACTTCAGCGATCCGCCGCGCGGAGTGGCCGAGCTCGCGCGGGTGCTCAAGCCGGGCGCGCCGCTGCTGCTGCTGGAGTTCTCGCGCCCGTGGGCCTGGCTGCGTCCCCTGCACCGGCGCTATCTGCTTGAGGCCCTGCCCAGCCTGGGCGCGGCCTTGGCCAACGACGCGTCCAGCTATCGTTACCTGGGCGAGTCGATCCTGACGCATCCGCCGCAGGAGGAGGTCGCCGGCTGGCTGCGCGCCGCGGGCCTGGCCGAGGTGTCCTGGCTCAATCTCAGCGGCGGCATCGTCGCCATCCACCGCGGCTGGAAGCTGCTGTGAGCGCGCTCTCCCTGGCGGCGCTGCTGGAGCTGCTGGACGCGCAGAAGGACGAGGTCGAGTCCTGGCTGGCGGCTGAGTTCGCCAAGCGCGAGCCGCCGTTTTACTGCAGCGTCGACGTGCGGGTGAGCGAGCACAAGATCGCGCCCATCGACACCAATCTCTTTCCGGGCGGTTTCAACAACCTCGGCGAAAAGGCGCGGGAGCAAGCCGGCGCCGCGGCCCGCGCGGTGGTCCAGCGGCAGTGGCCCGAGGCGAAGCGGGCGCTGGTGATCGCCGAGCGGCACACGCGCAATCCCTATTACGCCGAGCATCTCACCACGCTGCGCGCGATCTTGGAGGCCGCCGGCCTCGAGGTGCGCCTGGCGCTGGCGGCGGGCGAGCCGGCGACGCTGCGCGGGCACCGCGAGGAGTTCGAGCTCGCGCCGGTCGCGCGCAGCGGCGACCGCCTGACTGCGGCCGACGGCTTCGAGCCCGACCTGGTGATCCTCAACCACGACCAAAGCGGCGGGACGCCGGCGATCCTCGAGGACGTGGCGCAGCCGGTGCTGCCGCCGCCGCGCGCCGGCTGGGCGCATCGGCGCAAGTCGGCGCATTTCTTCCAGTACGAGCGGGTCGCGGCCCGCTTCGCGCGCGCCTTCGGCTTCGATCCATGGCTGATCACCAGCTACTTCAACGTCTGCCACCGCGTCGACATCTCGCGCAACATCGGCCTCGGCTGCCTGGAGCAGGTCATCGACGACACCTTGGGCGACATCGCGGCGAAGTACCGCGAGCTCGGTACGGACAGCAAGCCCTTCGCGGTCCTGAAGGCCGACGCCGGGACCTACGGCATGGGGGTGGTGATGGTCGATGAGGCCGAGCAGGTCCGGCGCCTGAACCGCCGGCAGCGCAGCAATCTCAGCAGCGCCAAGGACGGCGTCGCCATCAACGACATCCTGGTCCAGGAGGGAGTCCCGACCGCCGACCGCATCGAGGGCCTGGTCGCCGAGCCGGTCTGCTACATGATCGGCGCCGAGGTCGTCGGCGGCTTCTGGCGCCTGAACCAGAGCAAGGGCCCGCGCGAGAACCTCAACAGCCGCGGCATGCTGTTCTGGTCGATGCCGCAGCAGTCGCCTTCCTACCGCCGCACGGCCCATGCCATCGACGTGGTCGCGCGCCTGGCGCTGCTGGCGACCACCCGCGAGCTCGCCGACGAGTTCGCCCGCAGCGGCGGCTGAGGCGCGGCCGGCGACTTACAATATGCGTCCATCATGGCCAAACTAGCCGCCAACGAGCTGCGTCCCGGCATGCTGATCGAGTTCAACGGCGCGCTGCACCGCGTGGTCGCCTCCTCGCATGTGCACGTCAGCGGCCGCGGCGGCGCGGGCATGCAGGTCGAGCTCAAGGCGGTCGCCGGCGGCTCCAAGGTCAACCACCGCTTCCGGACCGACGAGAAGGTCGAGCGTCCCTTCGTCGACCATCGCAAGCTGCAGTACCTGTACAGCGGCGACGCCGGCCACGTCTTCATGGACCTGACGAGTTACGAGCAGCTCGAGCTGGGCGCCGACCTGCTCGAGGGCGCGGCGGGCTACCTGACGCCCGAGATGGAAGTGACCGTCAGCGAGCTCGACGGGACCATCATCGGCGTCGAGCTGCCGCCGCAGGTCGAGCTGGAGATCGTGGCCACCGAGCCGCACATCAAGGGCGCGACCGCGACCTCTTCGTACAAGCCGGCGACCATGAGCACCGGCATCACCGTGATGGTGCCGCCCTTCGTCAAGGAAGGCGAGACCATCCGCATCAGCACCGCGACCGGCGAATACCTCGAGCGCGCCGCCTGAGCGGGCGGCCCGGCCAAGTAAAATTAAAGCATAGCGGCGGCGGCGGCCGCCCGGCCTGCCATGTCCCTCTATCTCGAACATTTCCACCTGCGCGAGCTGCCGTTCCGGCTGACGCCGGCGGTGGAGTTCTTCTACCGTGGCTGCGTGCGGGGCGAGACCCTCGAGGCCCTCAAGTACGCCATCGCCAACGGCGAGGGCATCATCTCGGTGGTCGGCGAGGTGGGCACGGGCAAGAGCATGCTGTGCCGGGTGCTGATGGACGAGCTGCGCGACGAGGTCGAGCTGGTCTACATCGCCAATCCGAGTTTCTCGGACCTGGAGATCATCTACCACATCGCCGAGGAGCTGGCGCTGGACATCAGCGGCAACCAGCACCAGGTCGCGCGCGATCTGCAGAACCACCTGCTCAGCCTGCACCAGCAGGGCAAGAAAGTGCTGGTGTGCATCGACGAGGCCCAGGCCATGCCGGACAACTCGCTCGAGCAGATCCGGCTGCTGTCCAACCTCGAGACCAGCACCGATAAGATCGTCCAGATCGTGCTGTTCGGGCAGCCGGAGCTCGACGACAAGCTGGGGCAGCAGCATTTGCGGCAGCTGCGCGAGCGCATCACCTCCTCCTTCACGCTGCGCAATCTCGACACCAATGAGATCAAGGAGTACATCAACCACCGCCTGATCAAGGCGGGCAATCCAGCGGTCGCGGACGAGGACGCGCAGATCTTCACGGCGGGCGCGGTCAAGCAGATCGCGAAGGTCTCCCAGGGCATCTCGCGGCGCATCAACATCCTGTGCGACAAGGCGATGCTCGCGGCCTTCGCGGACAATTCCCAGGTGGTCGCCGCCAGCCATGCGCAGCAAGCGGCGCGCGACGCGCGCTACCGGCGCATGAACTACGAGCCCGACGAGGGCGGTACCGGCGCGGCCGCGGCCGCGCCGCTGCGCGGCGGCCAGCACGGCAAGATGATGCTCGCGGCCGGCGCGGTGCTGCTGGCGGTCGGCGCGGTCGCCTATCAGGTCGCGGACACCGGCGGTTCGGACACCAGCGCCGAGCCTGAGCCGGTCGCGGCCGCGCCGGAGCCCGCGCGTCCAGCCATCCAGCCTGCGCCCACGCCGCCGGCGCGCGTACCCTCGCGGCCGGTCGGCGAGGTCCAGCCCGCGGTCCAGCCGGCCCCGCCACCGGTCACGGTCGCAGCTACACCCCCGCGGACGCCGGAGCCCTTCCCCGCCGCGGACGGCGCGCTGCAGCCGACCCCGCCGCCGCGGCAGGACGCGCCCGTCGCGGCTTTGGACAATCCGCGCTGGAGCGTTTATCCGCCCGGCAGCTATCTGCGGCAGCGGCTCAACGCAACCCAGACGCAGTTCAGTGTCCAAGGCGAGGGCGAGAGCTACACGGCCCGCATCCTGACGGCCTCGCGCGGGAGCGCGATCGCGATCGAGCGCTACCTGCGGGACCTGGCGCGTTTTTTCTCCATCCGCAACGTGATGGTCTATCCGTCGGTGGCCGAGGGCGCGGAGGTCTTCGTCATCACTTACGGCCTGTATCCGAGCGAGTTCCAGGCGGAGCTCTTCATCCACGAGCTGCCTTCATTCTTCCGCGACGACCGGCCGTACACCCAAGCCCTAGCGGTATCGCAGCTCGAAGCGGCGGCCCACTGGTGAGCGGCGAGCAGGATCCGCTGGCGGTCGCGCGCGCGACCATGGCGGCCGAGGCGGCGGCCATCAACGAGGCGGCCGCGGGCCTGACGCCGGCCTTCGGGCAAGCGGTGGCGCTGCTGCTGGGCCTGGCGGGCAAGGCGGCGCTCAGCGGCGCGGGCAAGTCGGGCCTGGTCGCGCGCAAGATCGCGGCGACCATGGCGAGTACGGGCACGCCGGCTTTTTTCCTGCATCCGGGTGACGCCGGCCATGGCGACCTCGGCATGCTCGCGGCGCACGACTGCGTCATCGCCCTGACCTATTCGGGCGACGCGGCCGAGCTGCGGCCGGTACTCAGCCACTGCAAGCGCCGCAACATCTCCTTCATCATGATGACAGGGCAGCCCGAGGCGCCCATGGCGCAGGACGCGGACTTGGTGATTCCGGTCCGGGTCCAGACCGAGGCCTGTCCGCTCAACCTGGCGCCGACTTCCTCGACGACGGCGATGCTGGCGCTGGGCGACGCCCTGGCGATGGCGGTGCTGACGGCGCGGGGCTTCACCGCGGACGATTTCGCGGCCACGCATCCGCAGGGCGCCTTGGGACGCAGGCTGCTGGTGCGCGTCGCCGACGTGATGGCGCGCGGCGACGAGGTCCCGCAGGTTGCGGCGGCGGCGACGGTGGCCGACGCGGTGGTCGAGATCAACGCCAAGCGCCTGGGCTTCACCTTGGTCAAGCACGACGAAGGCGTTGGCATGTTCACCGACGGCGACCTGCGGCGCTGCCTCGGCAAGAACGTCGACATCCGCAGCGCGGCGGTCAGCGAGTTCATGACGGCCAAGCCGGCGGCGATCGCGCCGACGCGCTTGGCGGCCGAGGCCCTGGCCTTGATGGAAGAGAAGCAGATCACCTCATTGGTAGTACTAGACGGCAAGGAGCTCGCCGGTGTCATCGACATCCACTCGCTCATGCAGAGCCAGGTCGCATGACGGCCGCGGACCTCGACGCGCGCCTGCGGCGCATTCGCCTGCTGGTGAGCGACGTCGACGGGGTGTTGACCGACGGGACGCTGCGCATGAGCGCGGAGGGCGATGAAGCACGCCGCTACTGCCAGCGGGACGAGGACGGACTGCGCATGGCGCGCAAGATCATGGGGCTGCGCTTCGCGCTGCTGTCGGCCGGGAAATCGGACGGCCTCCTCGGCCTGGGCAACCGCCTCGAGGCCGAGGCGATCCAAGTCGGCGCGACGAACAAGGAGGTCGCGTTCGAGGCCATGCTGCAATCGCTCGACACGCCGGCGGAAGAGACCGCCTATGTCGGCGACGACCTGGTCGACATCGGTCCGCTGCGTCTGGCGGGCCTGGCATGTACAGTATGCGACGCCGATCCGGCGGTGCTCCCGCATGCGCAGCTGGTCACCAGCGCGCGGGGCGGTACCGGCGTCATCTACGAGATCTGCGAGCAGATCATCCGGGCCCAGCGCCCGGAGCAGCTGAGCGATATCGAAAGCGGCAAGGCGTCATGGAACTGAATCCAATCGCGCGCCTTGGCCTGCGCCACATCCAGGGCCTGGTGCTGCGCGTCGATGGCGTGCTCACCGACGGGACGGTCGAGCATGACTACCGGGGCGCGACCTGCCGCCGGTACTCCGTGCGCGACGGCATCGGCTTCGCGCTGCTGCGGCAGACGGGCTGCAAAATCATGCTGGTGGCCAAAGACAGCAAGCGCGACATCGCGATCCGCGCCAAGCGCCTGCGCCTGGAGGTGGAGGAAAGTTTCTCCGCCGCGCTCAGGCGCCTGCGCCTGCGCGCGAATCACGTGGCGTACATCGGCTCGGAGATGAGCGATGTCAAGGCTTTGCGGGAAGCGGGTTTGGCGGTCGCGGTGGCCGACGCGGTCCCGGCGGCCAAGCGCGCCGCGGATGCGGTGACCGAAGCGGGCGGCGGCGGCGGCGCGGCGCGCGAAGTCTGCGAGTTTCTGGTGCAGGAGCGCGAACCGCGCATGCTGGAGCAAGCGAGGACATGCGGCTTGTCCCTCTGATTCCGCTGGCGCTGCTCGGCGTCGGGACCTTCGTGGTCGACTATCTGACGCCGACCTTGACGGACGGCCCGCAGCGCAGCTTCGCAGCGTCCTTCGTCGATGCGAGTGTGGCGGGCTCGACCCCGCAGCTGCGCACGCAGTTCCGGGCGGAGGCCATCGACTTGGGCGAGCTGGAGGTCGAAGCGCGCGCTGTCAGCGGCCTGCTCGACCTGGCCTACGGCGAGCATGCTTTCCGCGCCTCGCAGCTGCAGCTCGACGCGGCGACCGGCGCCATTGAGATGCGCGGCAACGTCGGCATGTGGCGCGACGACCAGCGCTTCGACACCGAATACGCCCATCTCGATCCGGACGGCGGCATCAACGGCAGCGCGGTTGAGTTCGCGGCCGGGCGCAGCAGCGGGAGCGCGGCGCAGTTCGCGCTGACGCCGGCGGGCGCCTTGCAGCTCAGCGGCGGTTTGCGGGCGCTGGTGCGGGGCGAATGAAACCGCAGTTAACACTTGCGGTCGCGCTGCTCGCATGGAGCGCGGCTGGCCAAGCGCAGGAGTACGAGGTGCTGGCCGAGCGCATGGAGGGCTCGGGGCAGAACTTCGTCTTCGAAGGCAGCGTGAGCATCGACAGCGCCGACTTGCGCTTGCGCGCCGAGCGCTTGGAAGTCGATGGCACCAACTACCGCGCGAGCGGTACGCCGGCGGAGCTGGAGGTCGACGCCGACGCGAGCAGGGCGAGCGTGCGCGCGAATGAAATCGCCTACGACGCCGAGGCGGGCGAGCTGAACATGCCGGCCGGCGGAGCGCTGCGCCGCGAGGGCTTCAGCGCGACCGCCGGCGGCTTGCGCTTCGACGTGCGCGCGAACGAGCTGCGCGCATCCTTGACCGTCGCCATCAGCGCGGGCGCGATGCAGGCCGAGGGGACAGCGGCGCGCGCGACGCTGGCGGAGCGCGGCTTGGAGCTGCGCCTGGAGGGTACGCCCGCGCGCCTGACGGTACCGCAGGACGGCTCGGACCAGGCGATCTCCGCGCTTGCTTCCCGCATTGAATACGCCGAGCGCGACGGCGTCGCCCAGGCCCTGCTGCTCGAGGGCGCGCCGGTCGAACTCAACTATCCGGATCCGCTGTCGGGCACCATGCTGGTCGCGCGCGCCGAGCGCATCGAGTACGACCAGGCGAGCGGCGTGATCACCATGCGCGGCGGCGCCCAGGCGCAGCGCGGCAACGAGAGCATCGTGGGCGAGTCGATCACCTTCGACACCGCGAGCAGCGACTTGGTCGCGGACGCCGAGGAAGGCGGCCGCGTCAAGGCGGTCATCACCTTGCCGCAATGAGCGCGGACGCGAAGCCGCTGCTGCAGACGCGCGGCCTGGTCAAGACCTATCGCAAGCGCGCGGTGGTCGACGGCGTCAGCATCGCGGTCGGGCCCAAGGAGACGGTGGGGCTGCTGGGCCCGAACGGCGCGGGCAAGTCGACCTGCTTTTACATGCTCGCGGGCTTGATCAAGCCGGCGGCGGGTACGATCGAGTTCGAGGGCCGCGACATCACTTCCCTGCCGGTCGACCAGCGCGCCAAGCTCGGCATCTGCCTGTTGCCGCAGGAGCGCTCGGTGTTCACCGGCCTCAGCGTCATCGACAACGTCAAGGCGGTCCTGGAGATCCGCGGCGTGCGCGGCAGCGAGCTCGACGACCGGGCCTTGTCCCATCTCGAGGAGATGGGCCTGGCGGCGCGCGCGAGCCAGGACGCGACCTCATTGTCCGGCGGCGAGCTGCGGCGCCTGGAGATCGCGCGGACGCTGGTGCTGCAGCCGCGGGTGCTGCTGCTCGACGAGCCCTTCGCGGCCATCGATCCGATCACGGTGAGCGAGCTCAAGGAAGTGATGGAGCGCTTGTGCGACGCGGGCATCTCGCTGGTACTGTCGGACCACAACGTACGCGAGACGCTGGCGGCCTGCCACCGCGGCTACATCTTGTTCGAGGGCCAGGTGCTGTGCGCGGGCACGCCGGCGGAACTGGCGCAGGACAAGCGCGTCCGCGACACCTATCTCGGCCAGGACTTCGTCATATGAGCGCGGCCACGGCGCGGCCGGAGCTGTCCCAGCGGCTGGGCACGACCCAGATGCCGCGCCTGGCGAGCCGGCTGCTGGGACTCAACCTACCGGGGCTGCGGCGCGAACTGCGGCTGCAGGCCGAGCACAATCCGCTGCTGGAGCTGCTGGAACCGGAAGCGGATGAGGAAGAGCGGCGCATGCAGCCGGCGCCCGGCCCCAGCCTGGGGGAGCATCTCGCGCTGCAGCTGGAGACCACGCCGCTGGCGGCGCAGGTACGGGCCGACGCTCTGCATTGCCTGGTGCTGCTCGACGATCGCGGCTTTTTGCCCGCGGCGGCTGAGCTGGCGAAGGCCTGCGGCTGGCCGGCCAAGCGCGCGCGCGCGGCGCGGGACGCAATCAGACAGCTGCAGCCGGCCGGCGTCGGCGCCCGCGACCTGGCCGACTGCCTGCTGCTGCAGCTCGCGGCACGGCCGAAGAGCGTCCTGACGCAGGCGGCGGAGCGCATCATCCGCGAGCACTTCGACCTGCTGGCGCGCAACCGCTTTGACCTGCTGCCGCAATCCTGTCCGCGAGCGGCGGTCGAATTGATCAAGCAATTGCAGCCGAACGTCGCGAGCGCCTACGCCCAGACGGCGGCGTATGCGACGCCGGATCTGCATGCGGTCAACGACCGCGGTTACTGGCGCGCTGAATTGCGGGACTCGCCGCAGGCGCAATTGCGCGAGGACTATCGCATCGCCGTGCGTACGAGCGGGGACGCGCGCTGGCGGCAGCTGGCGCGGTCGGCGGCGGCGCTGCTCGACGGCCTGCGCTTCCGGCAGCGCACGTTGCAGGCGATCGCCCAGGCGATGGTGGACCGGCAGCGAGATTATTTCAACCACGGCCCCGCCCGGCTGCGGCCGCTGCGGCTGCGCGACCTGGCGGCGACGACCGGCCTGGCGTCGAGCACAGCCTCGACGGTGATCAAGGGCAAGAGCATCGCCGGCCCCTATGGGACCGTCCCGCTGCGCTATCTGCTGCAGCGGCAGGCCGCCGGCGGCTCCGCCGGCGCGCTGCAAGCGGACATTCAGGCGCTGGTGAAGGCCGAGGACCCGCGGGCGCCGCTGAGCGACGCGGCCCTTGCGACGCGGCTGGGATCGGAGCACGGCGCGCCCAGCCGGCGCACGGTCGCGAAGCACCGCCAGCGCGCCGGGCTGCTGCCCGCCCGCCTGCGGCGGGATAGAAACTAGAATCAGCGCCCCATGCAGATAGTCGTCTCCGGCCAGCATCTCGACATCACGCCGTCGCTGCGCGAGCGCGCGGCGGCGCGGGCGCGCAAGGCCTGCGAGCATCTGGCGGAGCCCCCGGCGCGCTGTTTGGTCACGTTGGCGCTGGCGGACCGCGGGCACGCGGCCGAGCTCAGCTGCCACTATCGCGGGCGCGACTACATCGCCAAGGCCAGCAGCCGGCGCGACATGTACCGGGCGATCACGTCGGCGGCCGCCAAGCTGCGGCGCCAGCTCGAGAGCCATCGCAAGGGCGGACGATGAGCGCGCGTCCCATCCTGCCCTCGCAGCTGCTGACCGAGAGCCTCATCCTGCTCGATGTCGCCGCGGAGAGCAAGAAGCGCATCTTCGAGGAAATCAGCCTGGCGATCGAGAATGCGGACGGCCCGGCCCGCAGCCTGGTGTTCAAGAGCCTGCTCGAGCGCGAGCGCCTGGGCTCGACCATCATCAGCCCGGGGATCGCGATCCCGCATGCCAAGCTCGAGGGCCTCAAGCATCCGATCGTCGCCTACCTGCGCTCCTTGCATCCCTTCCAGTACGACGGTCCCAAGGACATGGTGCATCACCTGTTCGTGCTGCTGGCGCCGGACAAGGCCTCCGACATCCACTTGAAGATCCTGTCGATCATGTCCCGCATCCTGTCGGACGCGAAGTTCATCGAAGCGGCCAACGTCTGTTCCGAGCGCCATGAGATGATGGAGCTGATCGCGGGCTGGGAGCAGGACAACCTGCCGCTCAACATCCGCGAGAACAGCGGCGCGGCCTAGGCCGCGGCGGGCGGGCATTGTCCGCCGCATCTCTTAAAATCTCTTGTTCTTCCGCCGGAACCGCAGCGACCCATGAGCACCAGCACCGTCCCGCGCGCCCGGGTCCTGGTGGTCGGCGGCGGCCACGCCGGCGTCGAGGCGGCCACCGCGGCGGCGCGGCTGGGGCTGCCGGTGCTGCTGGTCACGCACAGCCTCGACTCCATCGGGCAGATGTCCTGCAATCCGGCGATCGGCGGCATCGGCAAGGGCCATCTGGTGCGGGAGATCGACGCCCTCGACGGCGTCATGGGACGCGCGGCCGACTTGGCCGGCATCCACTATCGCATCTTGAACACCCGCAAGGGCCCGGCGGTCCGCGCGACCCGCGCGCAGGCCGACCGCAGCCTGTATCGCCTGGCGGTCCGGCAGCTGGTCGAGGCCGAGCCCTTGATCGAGCTGGTCCAGGACGAGGTCGAGGAACTGGTTGAGAAGCGCGGGCGCATCGCCGGCGCGCGGCTGAAGCTCGGCGGCTTGGTGCAGTGCGAGGCGCTGGTCCTGACCGCCGGTACGTTCCTGGCGGGTGTTTTGCACACCGGCCGGCGCAGCGCGGCCGGCGGGCGGGCGGGCCATGCGGCCGCGACCAAGCTGGCGTCCTGCCTGCGGGAATTGAACTTGCCGGCGGGGCGGCTCAAGACGGGTACGCCGCCGCGGCTGGACGGCCGCAGCATCGACTACGCGCGTCTCGAGCGCCAGCCGACGACGCGGCCGCTGCCGAGCTTTTGCTTGCTGGGCCCGCCGCCGCGACGTCCCCGGCAGGTCGACTGCCACTTGACGGCGACCAATGCGTCCAGCCACGCCATCGTCCGGAAGTACTTGAAGGATTCGCCGGTGCAAAGCGGCGCGATCAGCGGCGCGGGCCCGCGCTACTGCCCGTCGATCGAGGACAAGGTGGTGCGCTTCGCGGACCGCGACGCGCATCGCATCTTCCTCGAGCCCGAGGGCCTGCAGACCGCTGAGGTCTATCCCAACGGCATCTCGACCGCCCTGCCGGCTGAGGCGCAGCAGGCTTTGGTACGCTCGATCGCGGGCCTGGAGCAGGCGCGGCTGACGCGCTTGGGCTATGCGGTCGAATACGACTACTACGATCCACGGGCTTTGCGCCCGAGTTTGGCGGTCCAGCAAATCGAGGGTTTGTTCTTCGCGGGCCAGATCAACGGTACCACCGGCTATGAGGAGGCCGCGGCCCAGGGCCTGGTGGCCGGCGCCAACGCGGCGCTGCAGCTGCTCGGGCGTCCGGCGTGGGTGCCGCGGCGCGCGGAGTCTTATTTGGGTGTACTGGTCGACGACCTGACGGCCCAGGGTGTGACCGAGCCCTATCGGATGTTCACCAGCCGGGCCGAGCACCGCCTGAGTTTGCGCGAGGACAACGCCGACTTGCGCTTGACCGAATTGGGCTTTGAGCTGGGTTTGGTGGACGCGGCCCGCCGCGAAGCGTGCATGCGCCATCGCGACGAGGTCGAAACTGAGATGAAGCGTCTGCGCAAGGCGACGGTACCGGCGACCAGCCGGCAGCCGAAGCAGCCGGCGCTCAAGTGGCTGCAGCGCCCGCAGGCGCGGTACGCCCGCCTGCCGGGGCGCGTCAAGCTGAGCCGGCGCGCCGCGGCCGAGATCGAGGCGCGCTGCAAGTACGCCGGCTTGATCGAGCGCCAGGAAGACAGCGTCCGGCGCGAGCGCGAGCTCGACGACCTGGCCCTGCCGGCCGATCTCGATGTCGGCGGGGTCCACGGCCTGTCCAACGAGGCTCGCGAGAAGCTGCGTACGCATCGGCCCGCGACCTTGGGCCAGGCCGCGCGCATCAGCGGCATGACGCCGGCGGCATTGTCGCTGCTGCGGCTGCATCTGGACAGGCGGCGCCGTGCCTGAGCAGGCCGACGCCGCGGTACTCGCGCAGAGTTTTCCGCATGCGTCGCCGGCCTGCATCGCCCAGCTGGCGGCGTATGTCGCGCTGCTGGCGAAGTGGGCCCGCATCCACAACCTGGTCGGTACCAAGAGCCGCCGCGGCATCCTGGCCCTGGTGCGCGACTGCCGCGCCCTGCTCGAGCGCGCCGCGTCCATCGAAGGGCCGGCCTGCGACCTCGGTACCGGCGCCGGCCTGCCGGGCGTGCCGCTGGCGCTGCTGCAGCCGGCGCGCGAAGTGGCGCTGGTCGAGGCCGAGGCGAGCAAGTGCGCCTTTTTGGAGCAAGCGGTGATCGAGCTCGAGCTCGACAACGCATGCGTGGTCCATCAGCGCATCGAGGACTGGCGTCCGCAGGCGGTACCGCAGCTGCTGTGCATGCGCAGCCTGGCTTCCTTGGCGCGCGCCGCGCGCATGGCGCGGCACTTGATCCAGCCGGGTACGCGCATGCTCGCGCTCAAGGCGAAAGAGCCGACGCAGGAAATCGAAGAGCTGGAGCAACAGGGCGACTGGAGCATCGTCGCGTGTTTGCCGACCGGGGACCGGCCGTCGCGCTTCGTGGTCGAGGCCGAGGCGCGGTGAGGACCGTCGCGATCGCCAACCGCAAGGGCGGTACGGGCAAGACCACCACGGCGGTCAACCTGGCCGCCTGCCTCGCGGACCGCAAGCGCAAGGTGCTGCTGCTCGACGCCGATCCGCAGGCGAACGCCACCGTCGCGCTGGGCCAGGAGCTGGCGGCCGACCATGCCGGCGCGCACGGCCTGATCGCGGGCGAGCTCAGCCTGGCGGAAGCGACGCGGCCGACCGCCTTCGAGGGCCTGGAGCTGGTGCCGGCGGGCTCGGCCCTGGCGCAGGCGGAGTTCGGGGCCGAGCGCGCCGACGGCTGGCAGGAGCTGCTGCGTACTAAACTTAAATCCGCTTCCCATGACCACATCATCATCGACACGCCGCCGGCCATGGGCATCGTGGCTTACAGCGTGTTGACGGCGGCGGAAGGTTTGCTGGTGCCGCTGCAGTGCGATTACTTCTCGCTCGAGGGCCTGCGTGAGTTCGCGCGCAACCTGGCGGGCATCCGCCAGCGCCACAATCCCGGCCTGAAGCTCGCGGGCTTGGTCCGCACCATGCACGACTCGCGCACCTTGCTCGCGCAGCAAGCGAGCGACGGCCTGCGACGGCAGTTCGGCGAGCTGCTGTTCGACTGCGCCATTCCCCGCAACGTCCGCCTGGCGGAGGCCCCGAGCCACGGCCTGCCGATCATCCACTACGACCGCGGCTGCAGCGGCGCCCGCGCCTATCTTGAATTGACGGACGAGTTCCTGCGCAAGTATCCATGAGCGCCAAGAAGAGCCGGGGCCTGGGCCGCGACCTGAGCGAGATCTTCAGCGCCGACGCCGGCGCGGCGGCGGGCCAGGCGCTGGAGGTGCCGGCGAACCAGCTGCGTCCCAGTCCGTTCCAGCCGCGGCTGCGGGTCGAGCCCCGGGCCTTGGACGAGCTCGCGCAGACCATCGCCGCGCGCGGGATTCTGCAGCCGATCCTGGTGCGGCCGCGCGGCAAGGGCTATGAGATCATCGCGGGCGAGCGGCGCTGGCGAGCGGCGCAGCTCGCGGGGCTGCAGCGGGTCCCGGTGGTGGTCAAGGAATGCAGCGACCGCGACGCCATGCTGGCGGCCCTGGTCGAGAACATCCAGCGCCAGGATCTCAGCGCGCTCGAGCAGGCGCAGGCGGCCCAGCGCATGATCAAGGAATTGCCGGCGACGGTCGGCGACCTGGCGCAGGCCCTGGGCTTGTCGCGGCCGGCGCTGTCGAACCTGCTGCGGCTGCTCAAGCTCAACGCCGGCGTTCGCAAGCTGCTGGCCGAGGACCGGCTCAGCGCAGGCCATGCGCGCGCCATCGCCGGCGCGCCGGCGGCCCGGCAACTGGCCCTGGCCCAGGCGGTGGTGGCCAAGAACCTGACCGTCCGGCAGGCCGAGCAGCTGGCGCGGCAAGCGAGCGGCGGCAAGCGGCGCCAGCGCAAGGCGGCGGGCAGCTTGGACGCGGACACCGCGCGGCTGTGCGAGGAGCTGTCGGCCAAGCTGGGCATGCGGGTGAGCATCAGCCGCCGCGGACAGCGCGGGCAGTTGACGGTGCACTACCGCAGCCACGAAAGCCTCGAAGCGCTGCTGGCGCTGCTGCGGCGCTGAGGCTGGATGCATAGGGTGGGTCTGGATGGACTCGAACCAACGACCTCTCGCTTATCAAGCGAGTGCTCTAACCAACTGAGCTACAGACCCGCGACTGGCGCGGAGGCGTCTCGGAAAACCGCCGTTGTGCCGGGGCGATTCTATACAATTGACCGCGCTGATGCGGAGACTACAAGCCGTTTGAGATGACTGTCGCCGCTGCCGACGGTACCGCGAAGGACCAGCCCGACGTATCCTTCGTCGTGCCCACCTATCAAGAAGAAGCCAACCTGCCGAGCCTGGTCGAGCACATCCGCTCCGGCATGGCGGACAGCGGCTGCAGCTGGGAGCTGATCATCGCCAACGACGAATCGGGCGACGACACGCCGCGGGTCTGCGCCGAGCTCGCGCGCGAGCATCCGGTCCGGCTGCTCAACCGCACCACCGACCGCGGCCTGGCGCTGGCGGTGATCGACGGCGCCAAATTGGCGCGCGGGACCTACATCGTGGTGATGGACGGCGACCTCTCGCATCCGAGCACGGCGGTCCCGGCGATGGTCAAGCTGCTCGCCGACGACGCCAACATGAAGATGGTGGTCGGCTCCCGCAACGTCGCGCAGGGCAGCGTCGACGCCGAGTGGCCGTGGTCGCGGCGGCTCGCGACCTGGCTGGCGTCCCTCGGGGCGCGGCCGCTGGTGCCGCTGCGCGATCCGACCTCAGGCTTTTTCGCGCTGCGCACGGCCGACTGGCCCGAGGACATGCGGCCGATCGGCTACAAGATCGCGCTGGAGATCGCGGTGCGCGGCAACTGGCCGGCCTCAGCCTACGCCGAGGTGCCGATTCACTTCACCGACCGGCAGGTGGGCGAGAGCAAGATGGGGATCCGCGAGATCCACAACTACGGCGTGCACCTGCTGGGGCTGTACCGCGTGCGCTGGCCTTCGTTCCGCGTCCTGATGCAAGGCGGCGTCGGCGCGGTCGGCTACTTCATCGACGTCGGCGGCTTCCTGCTGCTGCAGGTGCTCGGCCTCGACCACTTGACGGCGCGGCTGATTTCCTACTGGCCGGCGAACGTCGGTACCTGGTGGCTCAACCGCACCTACACCTACAGCGACCGCGCGCGGCGCATGCCCGGCAAGCAATTGGCGCTGTTCGCGTTCTTCACGCTGATCGGCTTCGCGGTCAACGCCCTGGTCTATCATTTCCTGACCTCGACGGTCGCGTTCTTCGCCGCGCACAAGCCGCTGGCGATCCTGGTCGGGGTGCTCGCCGGCTTCGCCCTCAACTACACGTTCAGCAACCGCGTGGTCTTCAAGCGTTCATGAGGACAAGCGTTCCTATGAACGCTCCTGCGCCCCACGCAACCAGAAATCAGGCAACCAACATAGGCCGCGAGCGCCCGGTCAAGCACTTGAAGCCGCATGCACGATGTCCTTTGTCTTGGCAATAAATGCGCAGCGGGATTAAAATATAGCCATGGCAAAAGAACAGCCCTCGGACAATCCATTCCATCCAGGCACGGGCACATTGCCCGACCATCTGGCTGGACGGGAGGCGGAGCAGGCCTTGCTCAAGGAGTCGCTGGCCGCGATCTGCGGACCGCGGGAAAGCGACTATGGCCCTTTGTGCGGCGAGGTACCTCCGCCTGTGAAAATCGTCGGCGCGCGGGGGGCGGGCAAAACGGCGCTGCTGACGTGGGTGAAGCGTGTGGCCGATCCCAAAGAGGTTGATGTCGTGCGCCTGAATTTTGTGCCGAAAAGGAAATCAAAGGATGTGATTTCCGGCTTGCTGAAAAAGGTGGCCAAAATCCCGGGCCTGAGCCGACAGAAGGCTGAAGCCGGGGCGTACGATTTGCTCCAGAGGGCGCTGAAATGGAAATCTGGCCAGCCGCCGCTGAAGGACTTCGAGGAGATCATGGAGGCGCGCCTGATGTTCCGTCCGCTGCTGCTGTTGCTGGACGAGGTCATGCATTACGACGAGGAGATGCTGAGCCAGATCCTGCAGCAGAGCCAGGGCCTGGCCAACGACAGGTGGCCGCTGGCATTGGTGCTGGCGGGAACGCCGGCGCTGGAAGTGCATTTGGATGATGTGGACGCGACCTTCATCAACCGCGCTGAGAACATCGGCATCAACCGCCTGAAGCCTGCTGCGACGCGCGAGGCCTTGAGCAGGCCGTTCGCGAATCGCGGCGTCAAGGTGTCGGACGAGGCGCTGGAGCTGATGGCGAGCTGGACCGACGACTATCCCTATTTCATCCAAATCGTGGGCAGGAAAGTCTGGGATGCCAAGAAGGGCGCCGCGGAGGTGGATGTTGACTTGGTGCGGAGCGTGGAGCAAGTCGTGCATGACCGACGCAATCTTTTTTACGGGTCAATCTACCACATGATTGACAAGGCCGGCTTGCTAAAGCATGCGATGAAGGCGGTGGCCGCCATCGAGGCCGAGCCTGAGCCTCTGATGCCTGGGCAAGTGCGTGATTGCATGGCGGAAGGCACCGGCTTGAATCACGAAGGCGCTCTCAAGATCTACAACCAGCTGCTGGACGCCGGCCTGTTTTGGGAAATCAACGATTTAGAAGTGCAAGCGGCGATTCCGTCATTCTTCAATTATTTCAAGAAAGCATACGAGCGGCAGTACGCCAAGCGCGCCAAGCCAAATTCGTGAAGTCAATCCCCTATTAGAATCCCGCTGCTCCGCTCCCATGTTCATCGCGATCGCTCACGCCCAGGCCGGCCCCGAAGCCGGCGGCGCCGGCATCCTCGCCAGCATGCTGCCGCTGCTGCTGATCATCGCGCTGTTCTATTTCATGCTGATCCTGCCGCAGCAGCGCAAGACCAAGCAGCACCGCAAGATGCTCCAGACCCTCGCCAAGGGCAGCGAGGTGATGACCGCTGGCGGCGTGCTCGGGAAGGTGGTGACCATCCACGACGGTTTTGTCACCCTCGACGTCGGCGAGGGCGTGTGCATGACCTTCCAGAAGCAGTCGATCCAGACGCTGTTGCCCAAGGGCACCATCAACGGCATCTGATACCCGGCGACCTGTCTCCGGCCGCCAGCCCGCCTCGATGAAGCGTTATCCGCTGTGGAAGCACCTGCTGGTGGCGGTGCTGCTGGTACTCGCGGCGCTGTACGCCCTGCCGAGCGCCTATCCCACCGCGCCGGCGCTCGAGCTGCGCGCCGGCCGCGACACCGCGCCGGCCGACCTGCGGGCCCGCGCCGCGCAGCTGCTGGAGGACGAGGGCCTGGCGCCGGCCGGCGAGCGGGCCGAGGGCGCGCGCCTGCTGCTGCGCTTCGCCGGCGTCGAGGACCAGATCCGCGCCTTCCAGCTGCTGGATGAAGCGCTCGCCGAGGAAGCGGTGGTGGCCCTGACCTCGTCTTCGAGCGCGCCGGCCTGGCTCGAGTCCTTCGGGGCCCAGGCGATCGCGCTCGGCCTGGACCTGCGCGGCGGCGTGCACTTCCTGCTGGACGTCGACGTCGACTTCGCGGTCGAGCGCTTCATGACTAGCAGCCGGGAGGTGTTGTCGACGGCGCTGGCTGAGGCCAAGCTGCCCGCCGAGGTCGAGCTGGCGCCGGGCCCGGTCCTGCTGATCCAGCCGGCGGTTCCCGGACAGCTGCGCGACATCGTCGATTTGATCGCCCGCACCGAGCCGCGGCTGACGCTGCTGGAGGTGGGCGGCGCCATCGAGGGCCGGCTCGAGGGCCTGGCGCAGGAGCAGGTGGTCGAGCTGGCGGTCGGGCAGAACGTCGAGACGCTAAGACGCAGGGTCGATGAGCTTGGCGTGGCCGAGCCCACCATCGCGCGCCAGGGCGACCGCCGCATCGTCGTCCAGCTGCCCGGGCTGCAGGACACCGCGCGCGCCAAGGACATCATCGGGCGGCGCGCGGCCCTGGAGCTGCGCGGCGTCGATGAGGCCGCCTCGGCCTCGCCGCAGCGGATCGCGCGCGCGCTGCGGGGCTTTCGCAGTTCGCGTACCGAACTGATGCCGTACGCCGACGAGGCCGGCCACGTCTTCGTCGAGCGCCGCATCATCATCACCGGCGACAACATCGTCGACGCCAGCTACGGCGGCGACGAGGCCGGCCGGCCGGCGGTGCATCTGTCGCTCGATCCGGCGGGGGCCGCGCGCATGAAGTCCTACACCCGCCGCAACGTCGGCCAGCAGATGGCGATCGTGCTGCTGGACCGGGACACCGCCGAGGTCATCAGCGCGCCGCGCATCGAATCGGAGCTGCACGCGCGCTTTCTCATCCACGGCGGCGGCATGGGCCTGGAAGAGGCCAACGAGCTGGCGCTGCTGCTGCGCTCGGGCTCGCTGGCGGCGCCCATCGAGATTGTCGAGGAGCGCACCATCGGGCCCTCGCTGGGAGCGGACAACATCCGCAAGGGCCTGGGCGCGGTCACCGGCGGCTTCATGCTGGTGGCGGTGTTCATCGCGGCCTATTACGGGATCTTCGGTACGGTCTCAGTGGCGGCGCTGGTCGCCAACCTGCTGTGCCTGACCGCGCTGCTGGCGGTCCTCGGCGCCAACCTCACCCTGCCGGGGCTGGCGGGCTTCGCCCTGACCCTGGGCATGGCGATCGACGCCAACGTCCTGATCAACGAGCGCATCCGCGAGGAGCTTGCGGCCGGCGAGCCGCCGGGGCAGGCGATCGAGGCCGGCTATGCGCGGGCGGCGGCGACCATCATCGACGCCAACGTCACCACGCTGATCGCGGGACTGGCGCTGTTCGCGCTGGGCTCGGGCCCGGTGCGCGGCTTCGCGGTGGTGCTATGCCTGGGCATCGCGACCTCGATGTTCAGCGCGGTGGTGGTCTCCCGCGCGCTGGCCGATCTCGTCTACGGCGTCCGCAAGGGCCGGGTCCGCGACATCTCCATCGGCTAGGGCTAGCATGCGTTTTTTCAATCCGCAGCGCAATTTCCGGGTGATGCGTCACCGCGGGCGGACGGCGATCCTGTCGACGGTGCTGGTGGTGGTGAGCATCGCGGCGCTGGCGCTGCGCGGGCCCAACTTCTCGGTGGACTTCACCGGCGGGACCCTGATCGAGCTGGCGACGGCGCCCAGCCTGGGGCCGGCCGACGTGCGCGCGGCGCTCGCGGCGGCCGAGTTGCCCGAGCCCCTGGTGCAGACGACTTCCGACGGCGCCTATCTGCTGCGGCTGCAGACCGAGGACCAGGAAGCGGGGGCCCAGGTGCTGGCGGCGGTGAAGGCGGTGGACGAGGGCGCCGAGCTGCGGCGCATCGAGTACGTCGGCCCGCAGGTCAGCGACGAGCTGTTCACGGCCGGGGCGCTGGCGCTGGTGGTGGTCTGCGCCGGCATCGTGGTGTACCTGTCGCTGCGCTTCAAGTGGCGCATGGCGCTGGGCGCCATCGTCGCGAACTTCCACGACGTGGTCTTCATCCTCGGGGCGTTCTCGCTGTTCGGCTGGGAGTTCAATCTCGCGGTGCTGGCGGCGGTGCTGGCGATCCTGGGCTATTCGGTCAACGAATCGGTGGTCATCTTCGACCGCGTGCGCGAGAACCTGCGCAGCAGCCGCGCCGACGTCGCCATCGTCGACGTGCTGGACGCGTCGATCACGCAGACCTGGGCGCGCACCATCATCACGCACGGCTCGACCCAGCTGGCGGTGCTGGCGATGCTGCTGTTCGGGGGCGACGCGCTGTTTTACTTCGCGCTGGCGCTGACCATCGGCATCTTCGCGAGCATCTACTCCTCGATCCTGATCGCCGGGCCGGTGGCGCTGCGGCTGGGCCTGTCGCGCGAGGACTTCCTCAATCCGACCAAGGCGGCCCGCGACGGCGCGGTGGTGTGAGCGGCGAGATGGCTCCCCGGAAAGGACTCGAACCTTTGACCTAACGGTTAACAGCCGCTTGCTCTACCGACTGAGCTACCGGGGATTAGGAGCGGGCGATTTTAAGCGAAGCGAACATTTAGAATCGCATCCCCCATGGCTTCCGACCCTTTTCGCATCGACGTGTTCGGCGACGCTCCCGGCGGGGTGCGGGCGAACGCGGCGGCGGTGCTTGCGAAGCGGGCGGCCTACGACGGCCATCGCGTCCTGCTGACCGAGCGCGGCGGCGGCGCGCTGAGCGGGCGGCTGCCAGTGGCGCTGCTGCCGGACGGCGGCCTCGAATTGTTCCAGCTGCACGGCCTGCCGCCGGGGCGCTGCGTGGTCGCGCTCGCCGCGGCGTGGGACGAGGAGCTCGAGCGCCGCTGCGTGGAGCTGGCGGCGGATTTTGATGTGATCGTCTGCTGCAGCGGCGCGGTCCCGAAGAAGGGCAAGGTCCCCGGCGCCGCGGTGGTGGCCGGCACTTACGAGGGCGTCTCCTTGCCAGCGACGGCCAAGCTATGCGGCCACATCAAAAACGCAGTCTTCGTCGGCGCCGTACCCGAGCCGGCGCCGCAAAGCTATGCGGAGACCATCGCCCGGGCGGTGGATAAGCATGCCAGCTTGGGCGATGGCGCGTTGCAGCTGCCGCTGCTGGGGCACTCCCTGCTCAGCGTCCCCGACGAGGGCTCGAGCGGCCAGCCGCTGTGGTCTCAAGCCGCCGCGGTGCTCGCAGCGCTGCAGGTACCGGCGCCGGCCAATAGCGAGCCTCCAACCGAGCTGCTGCAAGCGGCCCGGGTGATTGGCAACGGCATCGCAAGCGCTGCGGCCGCGCCTGCCGCGCCCAACATGCTGCAGGCCCGGGAGCTGCTGGAGCAGAGCTTGGACGCCGACAGCAAGTTCGCGGCGCGCATGGAGCGGCGGCAGGCCAAGTTCACCCAGGAGCAGGCCGACAGTACCCAGCAGCTGCAGGCGCAGGCGGCGGAGCAAGCGGCGGCGCAGGCGGCCCGGGTGGAGCAGCGCCAGCAGGCGCGCGAGCGCAAGCGCGCCGCGCAGGCGCAGCAAGAGCAGGAGCGGGAGCAGCGCCGCGCTGAGCAGCAGGCCGCGATCGAAGCTGGCGTCGACCAGCAGCGGACGGCGACCACGTCCCAGCTGGGTGAGGATCTGCAAGCGACGTTGCACAAGTACCATCTGGAAGCGCAGGCGGAGCAAGAGCGGCGGCAAGCTGAGCAGGCTGCAGCGGCCCAGCAGCGCGAGGAAGAGGAGCGTCTGGCTGCGGAGCAGGCGCGGCTGCAGGCTGAACAAGAGCAGCAAGCGGCGGCGGCCAAACAGCGCGAAGAAGAAGAACGGCAAGCAGCCGAAGCCAAGCAACGCGAGCAAGAAGAGGAACAGCAGGCTGCCGAGCAAGAGCGGCTGCAAGCGGAGCAGCAGCAAGCGGCCGCGTCCCAGCCAAGCGAGCAGCAAGAGCAGCCGGTGGCGCAGGAACAGGCAAGCCAGGCAGCGCCAGCGCAGGTGGAAGAGCCGGCGCAGGCGGCTGAGGAAGCAGCGGCGCCAGCGGCGGAAACGGCGGTCGTCCAGGAACAACAGCCGGCGCAGGCGGCGGAGAAAGCAGCGGCGGAAACGGCGGTCGTCCAGGAACAACAGCCGGCGCCAGCGGCGGAGAAAGCGTCCGGCCCGGCGCCAGCGGCGGCGACTGTCCAGGAACAGCAGCCGACTGAGGAACAAGCGCCGCCAGCGAAGCAGGAACAGCCCGTCGCGCCGAAGCAGCAACAGGCAGCCGCGGCGCCGGCGGAGCAACCCGCGGCCGCGGCGGATCCCGAGCCGGAGAAGGACATCGATCCCGAGCTGGCGCGGCGGCGCGCCGCCATCAAGCGGGTGTCGGACAACCTGGTCAAGCGCAGGCAGGTGGCCGACTTCGTCCCCATCGTCAACCGCGTCAAGCTGCGCGAGCTGCTGCAGCCGCAGGACCTCGACGAGTTGATCCATGAAGTCAACACCCACAACCACGTCGGCATCGTCAAGCCGCAGCAGCACGTCCACGGCCGCACGCATGCGCAGTACCTGCACTTCCGCAATTTCTACGCCGGCCATCTGACCGACCGCATGCGCGAGCGCGGCGGCGATTTCGTCTGCGCCTGCATCACCCTGACCCTGGCCGAGCAGGCCAACGGCGAGCACGACCACTCGCTCGAGATCGTGCTGCACGAGCTGGCGGTCGAGATGTTCTGCAACGCCGCGGACCAGGCGCTGCACTTCTCGCTGCGGCACTGGTTCCTCAGCATGGTCTGGCTGCTGGAGCACTATCTGTATGAGGGCGACCTCGTCCACATCGAGAAGGCCGGCGCCAAGCTGGTGGCGACGCTGTTCAAGACCGAGCCGGGCCTGGACGAAGACTTCCACCTGCGCATCATGCGCGCGGTCATGGGCCTGCTGCTCAACAAGGTCGAGACCCGGCTGGCGGGCTCCGAGGACGTCGAGGCGCATGAGTACGAGCGCATGCTGCTCGCCGAGCTCGACAAGGAGATCATCGACGACATCTTCCTCGACAAGGAGGAGGTCAAGGCGGCGATGGCGGCGGCCAAGGCGGTGGACCAGGCGCGCGAGGCCAAGGAGGCCTTCGGCCCCATGGCCGAGGAGGACGGCGGCGATGGCGCCGCAGGCGCCAGCTAGCGGGCTTCGTTCAGCAGCGTGAAGATCGCCATGCGCATGGCCACGCCGTTGGTGACCTGCGCCAGGATCAGGGACTGCTTTGAATCAGCGACCGCCGAATCGATCTCGACCTCGCGGTTGAGCGGGCCCGGATGCATGACGACGGCGTCGGGCTTCGCCAGCGCCATGCGCGCGGCGGTCAGCAGGTAAGCGCCGCTGCCGGCCTCGGTGGCCGCGCGCTCGGCCTGGGCCATGCGCTCGTATTGGTTGCGCAGGCAGATGACCACGTCGGCGCCGGCAAGCGCCTGCTCCAAATCGGGAGTGGCGGCGAAGCGGCCGCGTTCCGCGGGCTCCGGCAGCAAGTGCTCCGGGCCGGACAAGACGACCTCGCCGGCTTCCATGGTCGCGAAGATGTGCAGCAGCGAGCACGCGACGCGGGAGTTCTTGATGTCGCCGACGATGCAGATGCGCAGGTCGCTGACCGGTCCCTTGGTGCGCTGGATGGTCCACAGATCGAGCAGGGCCTGGCTCGGGTGGTGGCGCCGGCCCTCGCCGCCGTTGAGCAGGGCGACGCCTTCCGGCAGCAGCGGGACCTTGGTCGCGAGCGCGGCGCCGGCGTCGTCCGCGCCCAGCCGCAGGACGATGAAGTCGGCGCCGAGCGCGGCGATGGTGCGCAAAGTGTCATCGAAGGACTCGCCCTTGGCGGCCAGCGAGGAGGTGCCGGCGTCGAAGTCGACCACTTCGGCGCCCAGCGACTTGGCCGCGATCTCAAAGGCGAGGCGCGTGCGCGTCGAGGGTTCGAAGAAGGCGGTCACCACCACCTTGTTGCGCAAATCCTGGGTCTTGGTTACATGGCCGGCGGCGAGGAAGTCCTCGGCGCGCGCCATCAATTCCTCGATCAGCGGCCGCGGCAAATCCTCCGCTGCTAGCAGATGGACGAGGCGGCCTTCGCCGTCCAACTGCCTTGATCCGTCACCCATATTGTGTCTGCCAAGATTTTAACCGCCGGCGGCCGGCCGCGGGAGTTGGTGCTGCGACGCGGCGACGAAGGCTATTGCGTACTGGCCGCGGCCCGCGCATGGTCATCCAAGCGGCGAGAGCAAGCGGCGGCGTTGCTGTGCGGCGAGCCTGCCAAGCTGCCGCAACGCGGGACCTTCGTCATCGAGCGCCACGGCCCGCATGCCGCTTGGGCCCGCAACGTCCAGCAGCTGCTCGAGCGCTGCGGCCTAGACGGCATCGACGTCGTCCGGCTGCGGCACTGGCCTTCCGGTACAGCGGCGCCCGCATGCGATCCGCTGCTCGAGCAG